>JBOFCO010000153.1:0-60019 GCA_051646105.1 Paracoccaceae bacterium | reverse complement strand
GGTCCCCAGCCCCGCGATCACGCCATCGGCGCGCAGGCTGACATAGGAATGGTGCCGGAACGCTTCCCGCTTGTGCACGTTCGAAATGTGAACCTCTATCACCGGGCCGTCAAAGGCATTCAGCGCGTCAAGGATCGCGACAGAGGTGTGGGTATAGGCACCGGGATTGATGACGATGCCCGCCGCGCTGTCACGCGCCGCATGAATCGCCTCGACAATCTCGCCCTCATGGTTCGACTGGGCGAATGTCACCGCCAGCCCCAGCGACTTCGCCAGCACCTCGCACGATGCCTGCACATCGGCTAGCGTTTCACGGCCATAGATTTCCGGCTGGCGCTTGCCCAGCAGGTTCAGGTTGGGGCCGTTCAGGATGCAGACGGTTTTCATGATGCCTCGGATCGCGGTTCGGGCGCAGACTGCCACCCCGCGCGTCGAATGGGAAGCACAGGCTCAGGGCACAGGTGAAACACCGATGACAGGGGTGTGCAGATGCCACAGCCCGGCCCAGACCAGCAGCCACAGCGCAAGGCGGAGCGGGTTTGGCCCGCTGACGGGCCGCCAGCGCCCGGTCAGAAGCGACACGAAGGGGATCAGCGACGTGCGCGCGGCCATCGCCCGCCAGATTGTATCCCCCATCTTGCGGCGCTGGCGGCGTTCCATCATCGGCATGCCCCCAAGGGCAAAGATCAGGAACGCCCCGAACATCAGCACATGCGCCAGATCGCCGTTGGCCAGCAGATGCGCCCCCGACCAAAGCGCCAGCGCCCAGAGCAGCGGCTGCCGGGTGATGCCCGCAATGCCGGGGCGGGCGGGGTCAAACCCGGCCGCGCGCCCTTCGAAGGCAAAGGGATTGGCGGCCGAGATGCCAAAGACCGCCAGCGCGAGGGCGAGCGGCATGATGATGTTCACCGCCCAGCGATGCCACCCCGCCTGATCCCAGAGCGGCACAAAGGGTGCCCGCCCGGCGGCAAAGATCACCCAGAACAGCAAAGCGGTGGAGACGATGCTGAACACCCCGATATAACCGCCGCGTCCCAAAGCTGCCTGCATCCGCACCTTGGCCAGCGCCGGTATGCGGTGAGAGGCAAGGAACAGCAGAAAGGCGAGGGCGAATTCGATCCAGTCCATGCGGCAGGGGTGCCGGATTGTGGCGGCGGGGGCAAGGGGTGGGAAGGTCGCGGGGAGCGGCGATCAGGGGCCTTACGCCATGCTGGTGACGCAATTCGGGGGTGTGAGGAGATATGAGAGATCGCTTGTGATTGCTGTGTCGAGGGGTACCCGAATGAACCGTCTTGCCAGGACTGCCCTTGTCATCGCCGCAGTCGCGGGAGCCGTCTATGTGCTGTTCTATCCCACGAAATACCAGTGGCGGCAAAAGCTGACCCTGACGGTGGAAACCCCGGCGGGAGAGGTCAGCGGGGCTTCGGTGACGGAGGTGTTCACGCGCCGTGTCGCCAAAATCTTGCCTGAGGCCGGATCGGTTAAATCCAGCTTTCACGGAGAGGCCATCGTCGTTGAAGTCGTGCCGGGCCGGTATCTTTTCGCCCTGATCTCGAACGGGTTGGGCTGGGTTGATGAACCCTATGGCACGACCAAGGTTGGCTCCACCTACGAAGAGAACATGCGCTTCATAATGAATCAGATCGGCAAGCCGCCGGTGCCGATGCCAGAGGAAAGCCTGCCGATCCTTGTCACCTTCGACAACATCAACGATCCGGCGACGGTGCGGGAGGTCGATCCGAAAAACCTTGCCGCCAGCTTCGGCCCCGGCGTGCGGCTGAAATCGGTGACAATACGGATCACCGACGAGCCGGTGACGGAGGGGAGGGTGGAAGCGCTCCTAAATTGGCTCGGGCCATACCCAGAGCCCGCGATTGCAGGAACATCTACCGGTCTGCCAATCGATCAGGCTCCACTCTATAGAAGAATAACTGTCGGCGACTTCATCAGGAGACAAAGATGATTATCTCGAAAGAGCTTCAGCTATCGATCCTGTCCCTCGACTCCTACAATCACGGTTATGATTCGGGCATTACGGGGCTTGGCTCCCATATTGGCGATGCGACGATAATTGATATAGCACTGCCCGCAGGCTTCCAGGCCGCAGGTTTTTACGCGGTCGCCTATAACGTTACCGGTATAGGAACCGTGATTTCCTATCGGGGGACGGACAACTGGGGTACGTTGCCCAACTCGGATGGGGTACGTTGCCCAACTCGGATGACTTGTTCTTCGGCTATGGCGTCGGCGGGGGCTCGCCCTACGGCACCCAGGCCCGCATGGCCGCGGAATTTAGAAACGCGGTTGTCGCGGCCACTAACCCATAGCAGGGGTTCATCCCCCGGCCCCACCTTCGCCACTCCGGATCAAGTCCGGGGCGTCGTGTTAGCTCGTACCCCCCGTTCCCCTTTCGCCGCGAATCCGCTAAGAACGGCAATCCGACAACTCCCGAGCCATCCCATGACCGACCAAACCCCCACCGCCCCGATCACGCAGGATGTGCTGACCCTGCCGCGCAAGCTGCCCGAAGGCGGCAGGCCGAACCTTGTCGGGATGACGCGGGATGACATGCGCGCGGCGCTGGTTGCGGCGGGAACGCCAGAGAAGCAGGCAAAGATGCGGGTCGGGCAGGTCTGGCAGTGGGTCTATCACTGGGGGGTGCGGGATTTCGCGGCGATGTCGAACCTTGCCAAGGACTACCGGGCGCTGCTGGCCGAGAATTTTGTGATCGAACTGCCGGAGGTCGTCACCCGGCAAATCTCGGAAGACGGCACCCGCAAATACCTTGTCCGCATCGCGGGCGGTCATGAGGTAGAGGTCGTCTATATCCCCGAGGAAGATCGCGGCACTTTGTGCATCTCCTCTCAGGTCGGCTGCACGCTGACATGCAGTTTCTGCCACACCGGCACGCAAAAGCTGGTGCGCAACCTGACGGCGGCAGAAATCGTCGGGCAGGTGATGCTGGCCCGCGACGATCTTGGTGAATGGCCGGTGCCGGGTGCGCCCAAGGTGGAAACGCGGCTGATTTCCAACATCGTGCTGATGGGCATGGGCGAGCCGCTTTACAATTTCGAGAATGTCCGCGACGCGATGAAGATCGTGATGGACAATGAAGGCATTGCGCTGGGCCGCCGCCGCATTACGTTGTCCACATCCGGCGTGGTGCCGGAGATTGCCCGCACCGCCACCGAAATCGGCTGTCTGCTGGCGGTCAGCTTCCATGCCACCACGGATGAGGTGCGCGACCGGCTGGTGCCGATCAACAAGCGCTGGAACATCGAGACGCTCTTGAACGCGCTGCGCGAATATCCCGGCCTGTCAAATTCCGAACGGATCACCTTTGAATATGTGATGCTGCAGGGCGTGAACGACACCAAGGAAGATGCGCACCGGCTGGTGAAACTGCTCGACGGCATCCCCGCCAAGGTCAACCTGATCCCGTTCAACGAATGGCCCGGCGCGCCTTACAAACGGTCGTCGGGCAACCGCATCCATGCCTTTGCCGACATCATCTATAATGCCGGTTACGCCTCCCCCATCCGCACGCCGCGGGGGGAGGATATCATGGCCGCCTGCGGGCAGTTGAAATCCGCCACCGAACGGGCGCGGAAGTCGAAGGCGCAGATCGAGGCGGAAACGCGCGGCTAAGCGCGCTACCCCGCAGCAGGATCGCTGGTTGTCTGTGGCACATCGCCGATCTGCGATGCCTTTCGCGCCTCGCGCCGGTCAAGGGCGGCGAACAGCACCGGGTTGACGAGGATCGACACCAAAGCCCCCGCCACGGTCAGGTCGCGTGCTTCCGGCGGCAGGATATCAAGCCCGACCGCCATCACGATCAGGATGAAGGAAAACTCGCCGATCTGGGCCAGACTGGCCGCGATTGTCAGCGCCGTGTCGCGGCCATAGCCAAAGATGCGTGTGATGCCATAGGCGGCCAGCGATTTGACCAGAACGATGATGGCAACCGTTGCCAGCAATGCCAGAGGTGCCTCGATCACGATGGCCGGGTCAAACAGCATCCCGACCGAGACGAAGAACAGCACCGCAAAGGCATCGCGCAGCGGCAGGGTTTCCTTCATCGCCTGCGCCGAAAGGGTTGATCCCGCCATGACCATGCCGGCAAAGAATGCCCCCAGCGCGAAGGATACGCCAAAGAAATAGGCCGAGCCGAAGGCGACGCCCAGGGCAACCGACAGAACGGTAAGCCGGAACAGTTCCCGCGACCCGGTGTTGGCGACGTAATGAAGCATCATCGGCGCAAGCCGCCGCCCGACGACCAGCATCAACGCCACAAAAGCCGTGACCTTGGCCAGCGTCAGAAGCAGCGTTGCGGCAACCGGCCCGATGCCAAGCCGCGCCACCTCTGCCGCGCTGGTATCAACCGGCTGCGCCTCACCCCCCAGCGACCCGGCCAGCGGCGGGATCAGGACCAGCGCCAGCACCATCGCCATATCCTCGACCACCAGCCAGCCGACAGCAATCCTGCCCTTTTCGGTTTCGACGAGCCTGCGGTCCTGAAGGGCGCGCAGAAGAACAACGGTTGATGCCACTGACAGCGACAGGCCAAAGATCAGCCCGCCCCCGACGCCCCAGCCCATCAGCCAGCCCATGCCTGTGCCAAAGGCGGTCGCTACGGCGATCTGCCCCAGGGCACCCGGCACGGCGATGCGGCGCACCGCCATCAGGTCGCCGACCGAAAAATGCAGGCCAACGCCGAACATCAGCAGGATCACGCCAAGTTCGGCCAGTTGGGCGGCAATGTCCTGATCGGCGACATAGCCCGGTGTAAACGGCCCGATCACGACCCCCGCCAGCAGATAGCCCGCCAGAATCGGCAGGCGCAGCCTTTGCGCCACCAGCCCCATCGCGCAGGCCAGACACAGACCGACAACAAGGGTGGCGATCAGGGGCGTATGATGGGGCAAGGCGGCCGTCCTTTCCGTGTTTGGTGCCAGAAGCAGGGTGATACTCCCAAGCTAGGCGCCACGCCGCTGACGGCAACCCGCGTACCCTGACTTTTCCCGTGATTGCATACACTTCGGGTTGCAGGCTGTTTCGAATGCTAACATCCTGTGCATTGCTGAACAGGGGGTGGTTCGTGTCGGTCGAAATCCTGTCGAACCATGCGGCGCGGCGATTGTTCCTGCATCGCCACGGTTTGTCTGATACACCCACCGGCCCGGCGAAAGGTGCGGGACTGGCGGCGCTGGTCGGCGATCTGGGTTTCGTGCAGGTCGACAGCATCGCTACCGTCGAACGCGCCCATCACATGATCCTGTTCGCGCGCCGCCGTGGCTATCGCGCACCGCATCTGGCCCCGCTGGTGGAAAGGCACCGCAGCTTGTGGGAACACTGGACGCATGATGCCGCGATCCTGCCCATCGGCCACTATCCACACTGGCGGCATCGGTTCGAACGCGATGCGCAGCGGCTGCATGACCGCTGGCGCAATTGGTTCCGCGAAGGATACGAAGCCCAGTTCGACACCATCCTGAACCGCATTGCCCGTGACGGCCCGGTCACCAGCGCCGAGGTGGGGGAAGGCGAGGCCCGCGGCAGGGGCGGGTGGTGGGACTGGCATCCGTCGAAAACCGCGCTGGAATGGCTGTGGCGCACCGGCGCGCTGGCGATCACCCGGCGCGACAGTTTCCGCAAGGTCTATGACCTGTCCGAACGGGTCATCCCCGAAGCGCAGCTTGCCGCCCGCACCGATGCCGCGGAAACGGTGGACTGGGCCTGCTGGCAGGCGCTGGACAGGCTGGGTTTTGCGACCAGTGGCGAACTGGCGGCGTTTTGGCATCTGGTGACGCCCGAACAGGCGAAGGTCTGGGTTGCGGCAAGGCTGCAAGACGGTGCGCTTGTAGAGATTGCCGTCGAGGGGGCCGATGGCAACCGACGCCGCCATGTCGCTAGGCCCGGCACGGTTGCCGAATCCACGACGCTGCCGGAGCCACCCGCACGCCTGCGCATCCTGTCCCCGTTCGACCCGGCGCTGCGCGACCGGGCACGTGCGGAACGTCTGTTCGGCTTCCACTACCGGATCGAGGTTTTCGTGCCCGAGGCAAAACGGCGCTATGGCTACTACGTCTTTCCGATCCTCGAAGGCACAAGGCTGGTCGGCCGCATCGACATGAAGGCGCACCGGGGCGAAGGCGTGCTGCGCGTCCGCGCGCTGTGGCCCGAGGCGGGGGTGAGTTTCGGAAAACTGCGCCTGTCACGGCTGGAGGCGGAACTGGAAAGGATGGCGGATTTCGCTGGCTGCGAGCGGGTGGAATTTTCGGAGGGCTGGTTGCGCGATGCTTTGCCGTCCCAGCGCTGACTATTTTGCCTGTTCCCGCAACCACTCGAATGCGGGCTTGTCAGTGCCGTCCCGGTGACGCAGGCCGAGTGTGCCGAGATAGCGCGCAAAGCAGTCGTCACCGACACCGTAATAGTCGGTGAAGCCCGCCAACTCCTCTGCCGAAATGTCATGCAACCAGTACAGCGTCACCAGCGGAATGCGGTCTGCATGTTGCGACCACGTGGCAAACGCGGTTTCAAGAAGTTCGCGCTGCATGGCTTCCGTGCTGCCGCAGCCGTCAGAAGGGTAGCCGAGTTCGGACAGATAGACCGGCTTGCCATCTGCCATGTCAACCATCGCCTGCATGTCGGCGGCGATGTCGCCGGGCGGGCCGATGTGAAAGCCCGCTTGCAGCGAATAATGATTGACCAGCCAGACATCGCCCGCAGCAGCCAGCGCGCGCGCCTCTGCCGCCATCGGGCCGTTCAGGCCCGGCCAGGTCAGGTTCACGCCAACCGGAACCTCTGGACGCAGCCGGGCAAGGGTTGCCCTGGCGTGATCGTAGAAGCGGCGATAGGCAGCCCAGTCCTGCGGCGCGGTCAGAAAGGCATCCACCTCGTTCCCGACGGAAATCGAGGCGATGTCAAGCCGGTTCAACCGTCCCAAAGCTTCGGCCAAATAGAGATCAAAGGCGGCCAGCAGAGCCGGGTCATCCCATGCCAGGCCGCGCAGCTCCGCTGGCCTGCGGTCGTTGACCGTATCGATGACCGGCAGCACGATCTGCACCTTCATCCGGATCGTCGGATAAAGCCCGTTCGCTACCCGTGCGAAATCGTCGTCCGGTGCCCATCTGCCGTCTTTCATCACGTCGTCCCAGTACAGCGTCATCGGCACCGATGTTGCCCCGGCCTGCTGTGCGGCCAGCATGGCCAGTATGAAATCCCCATCCTCTGCCAGATTGACGGCGATGGACAGGGTTCCGGGCGGTTTGGCGGCCAGACAGACGGGGACTGTCAGCAGCGCCGCGGCAAGGGCGGCAATCCGCAGCAAGGGGGCGGCCGGACCGCGCTGCTCAAGGCGACGCATTTGTTGCCCCGGTCAATATGGAACGGCCGACTTCCTCGTGTGCCGCGCGCACACTGTCGGGAAGATCGCGGACGCCCTTTTCGTTGGCATGGTCGACACCGCCCGCCCAAAGATAACCGATCATCCCCGCCACCTCGGGCCGGGTCCGGGCAAAGGCATAGGTGGCACGGGCGACATCGGCCATGTCTGTCTCTGACAATCCGGCTTCGGCATGGGTGGGCGTGTGCTGCGCATCCAGCACCAGAACAATCCTCTGACCCGGTTGCAGCAGGGCGCGGGCGGCATCAAGATAGGCGACATAAAGCGGCTCTGCCCCCGGATCGCGCAGGGCATAGGCATCGAACCCCCACAGGTCGACACTGCCCGGGATCGGCCCCGGACCGTCGGCGCGATAGGCTTCGACCAGCATCGTCCGGGCATCGGGATAGGTCGCATGGACGATCTGCCCTGCGCGCGCAATCTGATCTGCCGGAATGCCGCGCAATGTGGGCTCATCCGCAAGGTAGAAGATCACCTGCCCCGGCGACACCCGGCTTTCGGTCAGGGCTTCGGTAAATGTTCGCCACAAACCCTGCGCCAGGTCACCGTCCGGGCCGCTGCCTGCAGGGCCGAAATCGAAAAGCCCCTCGACCGACAGCAACGGATCATACTGTGCTGCGGTCCCGGCCAGCGTTCCGGCCCATTGCAAAGGGTCGGCAGGCAGGCAGACATGGTTCACATTGGTGAATCCCGCCACTTCGTCGGAATAGTCCGTCCTTGTGCTGTCATCCAGCGGATCGTCGTGGCCGCAGGCCACCGCAACATAGCCGAAAAACTCAAGCGCCGTCGCCGGCGTGGCCAGAACCATCAGCCCGACGATCGCCCAGACCATCCTGCCAGCCATCTATCGCCTCCATCGCTTCTTCTGCCGTTTCCACGAAACGGAACAGCATCAGATCGTCAGCCGAGATCACTGCCGCCTCGGCAAGCGCCTGCCAGTCGATGATCTTTGTCCACCAGTCTCTGCCGAACAGCAGGAATGGCAGCGGCTTCATCCTGCGGGTCTGGATCAGGGTCAGCGCCTCGAACATTTCGTCCAGTGTGCCGAAACCGCCGGGAAAGACGGCAATTGCCTTGGCCCGCATCAGGAAATGCATCTTGCGGATCGCGAAATAGTGGAAGTTGAAGCAAAGATCCGGCGTCACATAGCCGTTCGGGGCCTGTTCGTGCGGCAGCACAATGTTCAGCCCGATGGACTGACCGCCAGCCTCGGCGGCGCCGCGGTTTCCAGCCTCCATCACCCCCGGTCCGCCGCCGGTGACGATGACGTTTTCCCGCCCATAGCTTTCAAGGCTGCGCTCGGTCATCATCTGCGCGAAGCGGCGGGCCTCTTCGTAATAGCGGGTCAGTTCGGCCAGCACGGGGCTTTTCGCGGTATGCTTCAGGGCGGGTTCTGGAATGCGTGCGCCGCCGAACATCACGACCGTCGATCTGATGCCGCGTTCATCCAGCACCAGTTGCGGCTTGAGCAGCTCCAGTTGCAGGCGGACGGGGCGCAACTCCTCGCGCGTCATGAACTCGTCATCGGTAAAGGCCAGCCGATAGGCAGGCGCGCGTGTCTGCGCGGTATCGGGAATGGCGCGCGCAGCCTCGATATCCTGCTGGCTGTCACGGAAAGGATGGGGGCGGGCGTCTTCGGTCATGGCGGCCTGTGTCACATTGCTTTTGGCATGGGTAGCCGGGAACGGCTTGCAGGGAAAGCGCGTTGAACCACGGGGCCATCGTATATTGCCACCACATGACAGTTAAGGGCAGGATCGGCTGTGACCGACGCTGTCAGCAAGTGAGGACCAGATGAACAAGAACACGATCTGCCTGTGGTACGACAAGGATGCGGAAGAAGCGGCGCGCTTCTATGCCGCGACTTTTCCTGACAGCAGGGTTGCCGCCGTTCACCGTGCCCCGCTTGACTATCCAAGCGGCGCGGCGGGCGATGTCATCACCGTGGATTTCACCGTTTGTGGCGTGCCATGCATGGGCCTGAATGGCGGACCTGCTTTCAAGCACAACGAAGCCTTTTCGTTTCAGATTTCGACCAGCGATCAGGAAGAAACCGACCGCTACTGGAATGCCATCGTCGGCAATGGCGGTAAGGAAAGCGCATGCGGCTGGTGCAAGGACAAATGGGGCATTTCCTGGCAGATCACGCCGCAGGTTCTGACGGATGCCATGGCGGCGGGCGGCGATGAGGCCAAACGTGCCTTCGCCGCGATGATGGATATGACAAAGATCGACGTTGCGGTGATCGAGGCGGCGCGTCGCGGCTGACGCTTCCAGCGGATTGCATGGCATGGTTCCGGCAAGTATAGCCGTCCCGAACACCGCAGGGGAGAATCCGATGTCGAACGCCGCACTTGAAGCTGCCATCGAAGCCGCATGGGACGCCCGTGACGGCATCACCACCGCGACGAAGGGGGAAACCCGTGATGCCATCGAGGCGACCTTGGAGGCGCTGGATACAGGCAGGCTCCGTGTCGCTGAAAAGCGGGGTGACGACTGGCACGTTAACCAGTGGGCCAAGAAGGCAGTTCTGCTGTCTTTCCGCCTGACCGACAATGCGGTGATGCCCTATGGGTCGGGTGCCGGGGCCTTTGCAGCGGGCTTTGACAAGGTGCCGCTGAAATACGCGAATTGGACCGATGCGGAGTTTCGCGCCGCCGGGTTCCGCGCCGTACCCGGGGCGGTCGTGCGCCGGTCGGCCCATATCGCAAAGGGCGTGGTGCTTATGCCGTCTTTCGTAAATCTTGGTGCCTATGTGGATGAGGGCACGATGGTCGATACCTGGGCCACCGTCGGTTCCTGCGCGCAGATCGGCAAGAACGTGCATCTGTCCGGTGGCGTTGGCATCGGCGGGGTGCTGGAACCGATGCAGGCGGGCCCCACGATCATCGAGGACAACTGTTTCATCGGGGCGCGCTCGGAAGTGGTCGAGGGTTGCATCGTCCGAGAAGGGTCGGTTCTTGGCATGGGCGTGTTCATCGGCAAATCCACCAAGATCGTGGACCGCGAGACGGGCTCGGTGAGCTATGGTGAAGTGCCGTCGGGTTCGGTGGTGGTGGCGGGATCGATGCCATCAAAAGCCGGGATCAACCTTTATTGCGCTGTGATCGTGAAAAAGGTCGATGCGCAGACGCGCAGCAAGACCAGCATCAACGAGTTGCTCAGGGATTGATCCCCATGTGGGATAGCTGACCCCGGGCGGTCTGACGACGGATGCTTTCGGGAAGCCAAGGAAACCCTGCCATGATCCTTCGCCTTGTTGCCCTGTTGCTAACCTTGGCCTCATCGCTGTCGGCGCAGACCCTGACGCCGCAAGCCGGCACCTATGAAGGCGTGATCATCAACATCGGCACCACGCTTGGCGCGACATTCAGCCCGACGATGGGGGTCACGCTTCAGCCGCAGCCGGAACTTCAGGTGCAGCCATCCTCGTTCGGGCAACTGATCCTGAACGAAGACGGCAGCTATGCCATGCCTGTGCTGGGCTATTCGGGCGAATGGAATTTTGATGCAGGACAGGGTGCCATCACCTTTACCGGCCCGCTTTCCGATGCGGCGCCAAAGCTGACGGCGGGCACGGATGCGCCCGTTATCAGCCTGACGTTGCAAAGCCCACAGGGCGATGAGGTTGCGGCTGATTACAGTCTTGTGCAGGCTTCGGGTGCAAGTCAGCAGCCCGTTCCGACGCCCGTTCCTGTAGATCAGCCCGATCGTCCCAACGGAGATTTCAAAGGCATATTCGCCTATCATGACGGTGTGGCCGTACGGCACATGGATGTGGCAACCGGAGAAATGCTGGAAAGCTACGAGCTTGGCGCGGGCGGTTATGCCAACACCGCCGGTCTTGCGGTTCATATCTTGCCGGATCGGATAGAACTGTATGGCCCTGACGGCAAACCTGCGGCGACTGTTCCAATACGGCCCGAATGGCGGGTGGGAAATTTCTGGCTTGGCGAAGCAAGCCCGGACGGCACGAAATTGGTTCTGAATGGCGGTTCGGCTGATGGAAAGCCCGCCGACCCTGTTCAGGATGGCGCGCTTGCCGTGATTGGTCTGACAGCGGAAGAGCAGCTTGTACTTCCGACCGGCGGCGGCTTTTCGGCGGGCTGGCTGGACAACGACAGGCTTTACTTTCAGCCGAAAGGCGGCGGGCTTTCCGTATTCGACCTGCGCGACGGAACCGAAACCGGCGTGACGACCGGGCCTGTTCGCGATGCCGTTGCGGCGCCGGGGGGCGACAGGATGCTGATCCTCGAAGGAGAAACGCTTTCCATCGCAGATTTTCAAGCCGCAGAAACGATGGTTGTTCCCGGCAGTTTCCCGAACGTCATGGCACTGCGTGTGTCTCCGGACGGGCAAAGCTATGTCCTGGCCGTTCTGCGTGGGGATAAAATAGGTTTTGATATTGTAACTGCGAATGGCACCGTCACACCGTTGCGGCTTGCCAGCGGTGAAATCGTTTCTGCCGCCACCACGCTGGGTGGCTGGTGGCTGCCCTGAAGCACCGCAAGGATCGCGCGCGATGACCGAGCCCGTAAAATCAGCCAAGCCAAAGCGCCCGCAGCAGGTCTATACCCTGCTGGTCGAACTTGGGCGCGCACCGGATGACGGTCTGCCAAAGGGCGCGACCGGTGCGGCGATGATTTGCTTTGCCTCGGGGGTGGATGAAGAGGAAGCCGTGCGCGAAACCGTAGTGGTGCTGAAACAGGCGGGCGTCGCGCCCCTGGACATCACAGGCTACGGCACGCTTGAAGAACGTCTGGCCCAGGGCCATGAGATCGAGGCCGATGAACGCGCGCTGATGGATCGCGCGCTGGCCGAAAATGCGGTGATCGTTGCGCAGGTTACGCCGTTTTTCGATGATGAATCCGGTTCGGCTGAGGGCTTGGCAGAACCTGCCTCTGCCCCCCGCGCGGCTGCATCACCGAAGCGGAAACCTGCGGTCGGCAAAGGCGCGAAACCGCAAGCTGTGGGAAAGCCATCCGGAAAACCGCCGCGCAGGGGCTGAGCAGGGGCCGATCTGGCTATTCCGCAGCGACACGGGGCAGGTGGCGGGCGACCAGCGCCGCAAGTTCCGGCCGGCAGGACCCGCAATTTGTGCCTGCGCCCAACGCCTTGCCCAATTCCGCCACCGATACCGCACCCTCTTCTGCGATGGCGCGGATGATCGTGTTCAGCCCGACATTCAGGCAGGCGCAGACGGCGGGGCCGGGGTCGGGCCGGTCTGAACCGGGTTGCCCCGCAAGCGGCGCCTGATCCTGCCCGCCCAGCAGCGTGCCGATGTGGTTGCGTGCCAGCAGGACAGGTTCACGGGCCACGAACAATGCGGCATCCAGACTGCCGTCATGGAAAAAGGCCAGCCGGTGCACACCGCGCACGCGGTCGCGGATTTGCATAGGGGTCTCGTCTGTTCCGAACAGACGGGCCGCCCAGTCGACCCAATCCTGCGGCTCCTCGCTGCCCGCAAGCTCCACCTGCACGCCGCCCCGGATCGCCGCCTTGGCCCAGTAGTCGCAATCCGGGCGCAGGTCGGCGCGGGCAATGGCAAAGCCGTACCATGCAGCGGCAAAGGGCGCGATGGAAACGGCAGTCGACTTGCTGGCGGGCTGGCCCGATACCGGATCGACCAGCGCCGCCACCAGCGCATCGACCCGGCCCGTAGGTGCGGTCTCTCCCGTCCAGTGCATCGGGGCGAAGGGATGGCCGGGGGCGACACGGTCCGACACCATCACCCGCAGGATGGCGCGGCCCTGCGGGCTTGTCACTTCTGCCAGCGTGGCGGGGGCAAGACCCAGCCGCGCGGCATCGCCGGGGTGTATTTCCAGATAGGGTTCCGCCAGATGCTGCGACAGGCGGGGGGCCATGCCGGTGCGGGTCATTGTGTGCCATTGATCCCGTACGCGACCTGTGTTCAGCCGGAACGGATGTTCATGGGTCACTGCTGCGGGGAGGCGGGCGGTGACAGGGATCATGCGGCCCTTGCCGTCCGGCGTATGAAAGCGCCCGTCGGCAAAGAAACGGCCTGCCTTGCGCGCGCCCGGACCTGAACCTTGTGGCCAGTGCACGGGGGCCAGGGTCGCATAGTCGACAACCGCCAGGCCCGAAATATCGAAATCGCTGCCCTGGTCCGCCGCGACGCCGGACAGTTCGGCATATTCACGAAAGATGTCGGCTGGGCTGTTCCAGCCGAAGCCTGCAAATCCCATGCGCTGCGCGACCTGCGCCAGCGCCCACCAGTCGGGCCGGGCCTGACCGGGGGCGGGCAGAAATGGTCTTTGGCGGCTGATAAGCCGTTCCGAATTTGTAACGGTGCCGTCCTTTTCGCCCCAGCCTGCGGCGGGCAGCAGGACATGCGCCAAACGGGCGGTATCGGTATCCGCCCAGATGTCGCTGACCGCGACGAAATCGCAGCCCGCGATCGCGCGCCTCACGCGGTCGGCATCGGGCATGGTCGCTGCGGGATTGGTGTGCAGGATCCACAGCGCCTTGATGCGGCCTTCCTCGACCGCGCGGAACATGTTCACCGCCTTCAGGCCCGATCTGTCGGCCATGGTCGGGCTGGCCCAGAACCCCTGAACGGCGGCGCGATGCGTGGGGTTTTCGATATCCAGGTGGCAGGCGAGCATGTTGGCCAGCCCGCCGACCTCTCGCCCGCCCATGGCATTGGGCTGGCCCGTCACGCTGAACGGGCCCATGCCGGGGCGGCCGATCCGGCCCGTCGCCAGATGGCAGTTGATGATCGCATTCACCTTGTCGCTGCCGCTGTCAGACTGGTTGATGCCCTGCGAATAGACGGTGACAACCCTTTGCGTCCCCGACCAGAGGTCGAGAAAACGGGAAAGCTCCGGCCCGGAAAGCCCGGTGGCTTCCGTTGTGCTGGTCCGCGCCGCCGCCAGTGCCGCATCAAGCCCTGTGACGTTGCCAAGAAAGGCATCGTCAAGCCCGCCGGTATCGGCCAGATGGCAGAGCATCAGGTTGAACAGATGCGCGTCGGCCCCCGGCGCAAGTGCCAGATGCATGTCGGCCCCTTCGCAGGTGGCGGTGCGGCGCGGATCGATCACAACGATCTTCATCGCCGGGCGCGCGGCCTTGGCCGCCATCAGCCGCTGGAACAGCACCGGATGGCACCAGGCCAGGTTCGATCCGACCAGCACCACAAGATCGGCTTCCTCAAGATCCTCGTACTGGCCGGGAACGGTATCGGTGCCGAAGGCCCGCCTGTGCCCCGCGACCGAAGACGCCATGCACAGCCGGGAGTTGGTATCTATGTTGGCCGTGCCGATGAAGCCTTTCATCAGCTTGTTCGCAACGTAATAATCTTCGGTCAGCAACTGGCCCGAAACATAGAGCGCCACAGAATCCGGGCCGTGTTCCGCGATGCTGTCCCGGAACCGCGCGGCGATCAGGTCAAGCGCATTGTCCCAGCCTGCCGCAGCGCCGTTGATACGCGGTTCGGCAAGCCGCCCGGCCGTCGAAACGGTTTCCCCCAGTGCCGCGCCCTTGACGCAGAGCCTGCCCCGGTTGGCCGGATGATCCGGGTCGCCCGCGATCGCCACGCCGCCGTTGCCGTCGGGCGTCGCCAGCACCCCGCAGCCCACGCCGCAATAGGGGCAGGTCGTGCGGATGGTGGCGGGCGGGGTCATGCTGCGCTGCGCCGTGCCAGAAAGTGGGCATCCAGCAGCACGCGGCCCGCTTCGGCCCGGGCGGCGAAGGTGCGCACCGATCCTTCGTCCGTGCCCTGCGCCATTCCGGTCTTCATGTCGAACACCCAGCCATGCAGGGGGCATGTGACAGATGTGCCGTGTACGATCCCCTCGCTCAGCGGGCCGCCCTTGTGGGGGCAGCGATCTTCCAGGGCGAAAACCTGATCGTCGGCCGTGCGGAATACCGCCACGCAGCCCATCGGTGTTTTCACTACCCGCGCACCCTGACGGGGAATGTCGTCCAAGGCGGCGATATCGATATAGCGCGTCATTCGGCGGCCCTCAGCGTAAGGTCTGCAACAGGTGCCCAGTCGGTGGGGCGGGCGGCATGTTCTGCCCAGGGATCGTGCTGATAAACCGACTGGCTGACCATGAAACGGTCGTAAAGGGCGCGGCGGTTGTCCGCATCGGCGATCTGGTCCTTGCACCAGTCCAGCCCCACCCTGGCCACCCATTTGTAGATGCGGTGCAGATAGCGGCTGTTTTCCCGGTAAAGCTGCACGAAGGCGGCGATCACCTCCATCGCCTCATCTTCGGTCGTGACGGTGCAAAGAAGCTCGGTTTCCTTCACATCCATGCCCGCTGCCCCGGCAACGCTGATCTGATAGCCGCTGTCGACACAGACCACGCCGATATCTTTGCAGGTGGCCTCGGCACAGTTGCGCGGGCAGCCCGACACGCCCAGCTTGACCTTCGCGGGAGTCCACGACCCCCACAGCAGCTTTTCCAGCCTGACGCCAAGCCCGGTCGAATCCTGTGTGCCAAAGCGGCAGAACTGCGATCCGATGCAGGTTTTTACCGTGCGCAGACCCTTTGAATAGGCATGGCCTGAAACCATGCCGGCAGCGTTCAGATCGGCCCAGATATGCGGCAGGTCGGCCTTTTGCACCCCTACAAGGTCGATACGCTGGCCGCCCGTGACCTTGACCATCGGCACCGAATATTTCTCGGCGGCATCGGCGATGGCGCGCAGTTCGTCCGGGGTTGTAAGGCCACCCCACATGCGCGGCACGACGGTATAGCTGCCGTCCTTCTGGATATTGGCGTGGTTGCGTTCGTTGACAAAACGTGACTGGCGGTCATCGGCATACTCCAGCGGCCAGTCCGACAGCAGGTAATAGTTCAGCGCCGGGCGGCAGGACGCGCAGCCGCCTACGGTTTTCCAGCCCAGTTCCTGCATGACGGCGGGAATGGATTTCAGCCCCTGCGCCTTGATGAGGCGACGGACGTCCTCATGCGTGTGATCGGTGCATTTGCACATCGGCGGGTTGGCATTGGCGGTAAAGCTGTCGCCAAGCGTCAGCGCCATGACCTGTTCCACCAGCCCCGTGCAGGTGCCACAGCTTGACGACGCCTTGGTCAGCGACCGCACCGCATCCAGCGTGGTGGCGCCGCCTTCGATGGCCTGAACGATCTTTCCTTTGCAAACGCCGTTGCAACCACAGATTTCCGCCTCAGGCGGCAAGGCTGCAACGGCTGCCAAAGGGTCCGCTGTTGCCCCCCCCTGATAAGCGGGACCAAAGATCAGTGTGTCGCGCATCCCCGAAACATCCTTGCCGGTCTTGATCAGATCAAAAAACCAGGCACCGTCGCCGGTATCGCCGTACATCACCGCGCCGATCAGCTTTTCACCTTCAAGGATCAGCCGCTTGTAGACGCCGCGCCCCGGATCGCGGAACACGATATCCTCGCGCCCCGGCGCATCGGCGAAGTCACCGGCGCTGAACAGGTCCACGCCCGTCACCTTCAGCTTGGTCGCGGTCTGCACCGGCTGGAAGGCGGCATCGGCACCCGCAAGCGTTGCCGCCAGCACTTTGGCCTGATCGTAAAGCGGTGCCACAAGACCGAAAAGCTGGTTGTTATGCTCAACACATTCACCCAGCGCAAAAATCGACGGGTCGGATGTCTGCATCTGGTCGTTCACCGCGATGCCGCGCCCGATTTCCAGATGCGCGTCGGTGGCCAGGCGCACCTCGGGCCGGATGCCGACAGCCATGCAGACAAGATCGGCGCCATAGATGGTGCCGTCTTCCAGTGCCACGGCCTCGACCCGGTCATTGCCCAGGATAGCTTTGGTCGCCCCCTTGCAATGCACGTGGATGCCGCGCCGTTCCAGATCCTTTTGCAGCAGATAGCCCGCTGACGGATCCAGCTGGCGTTCCATCAGATGCCCCATCAGATGGATCACCGTCACCTCTGCCCCGCGCGCGGCCATACCCGCCGCTGCTTCCAGCCCCAGCAGACCGCCACCGATCACCACCGCCTTGGCACCGGGTTTCGATGCGGCGATCATCGCGTTGGTGTCTTCCAGATCGCGGTAGGTGACGACGCCGGGCAGGTCCTTGCCGGATACCGGGATAATGAACGGGGCCGACCCGGTGGCGATCACCAGCCGGTCATAGGGGGTTTCGCCACCCTTGCTGATCACAACCTTCCGGGCGCGATCGATCCTTGTGATCTGTTCGCCAAAGCGGCAGGTCACGCCCTGTGCCTGATACCAGTCGTCGTCATGGGTGACGATCTGCTCATAGGTCTTTTCGCCCGACAGCACCGGCGACAGCATCAGGCGGTTGTAGTTGCCGCGCGGCTCGCCGTTGAACAGCGTCACCTCGAAGCGGTCGGGGGCAGCCTCGAACAGATGCTCCAGCATCCGTCCCGATGCCATCCCGGCGCCGATAACGACTAGCTTCTGTTTCATTCGTTCATTCCCTCTGGTGGCGGGTCCTCCCGCGCCGGGGCGCGGGAAGGTCTTGCTCAGGCGGTTTGCAGGGCGGGCTGACGGCCCATCTGGCGGATCGAGACATGCATCCACGCCAATGCCACGATGACGATGGCAAAGAGCACCATGAAGCAGGTTGACCATTCGCCAGTCGTATCCTTCAGCCAGCCGAACAGCAGCGGCAGGGCGAAACCGCCAAGCCCGCCGATCATGCCGACCAGACCGCCCACGGCACCTACGTTCTGCGGATAGTAGACCGGGATATGCTTGAACACGGCGGCCTTGCCGATGGCCATGAAGAAGCCAAGGACAAAGATGGTGACGATGAACACGGCAGGCGTGATGATTTCGGTTGAGGGCACGGAAAGGATCGCCGTAGCGACGGCGGAAACCACAAAAGTCCAGTACATCACCTTGCGCGCGCCGATCTTGTCGGACAGGGCGCCGCCAACCGCGCGGAAGATCGAACCGGGGATCGAATAGGCGGCACCGATCATGCCGGCGGTCTTGATGTCAAATTCATAGACGCCGATCAGGTAACGCGGCAACCACAGCGCAAGCGCCACGAAAGCACCGAAGACGAAGAAGTAGTAAAGCGAGAAACGCCAGACCTGCACGTTTTTCATCGGCGCGAATTCCGAGGCGAAGCTGCGATTTGATGCCTGGCCAGCCTTGCGCGCCCTGTGAACGGGATCGTCTTCAGACGCGAACCAGAACACGACCGCGACAAGCAGCAGCACGGCAGCCCAGACCTGAGCGGTCATTTCCCAGCCATAGGCGACCATCACAAAGGGGGCGACGAATTTGGTTACGGCTGCGCCGACATTGCCCACGCCGAAGATACCGAGGGCGGTGCCCTGGCGCGATGCAGGATAGAAACGCGAGACATAGGCGACGCCAACGGCAAAAGAGCCGCCAGCGATGCCGACACCCAGCGCGGCAATCAGGAACTGGGTATAGGTTTCGGCGTAGGACAGCAGGAATGTCGCGACGGCTGCGGCGACCATGGTGACGGTATAGACAGCGCGCCCGCCCAGTCGGTCGGTCCAGATACCAAGAATGACCCGGATCAATGAACCTGTCAGGATCGGCATCCCGACCAGAAGCCCGAACTGCGTTTCAGTCAGGCCAAGCTGTTCCTTGATCTGAAGGCCGATGATCGAAAAGATCGTCCAGACGGCGAAGCATATCGTGAAGGATACGGTTGAAAGCCCGAGGGCGCGGTTGGCTGCGGATGGATTGTGGGACATGGCGGTTCTCTGGCGTTTGCGTGACGGGTGGCGAACGCGGTGCGCCTGTTCCTGAAGGAATTCGGCTATCCGGTCCGGTATTGGCCCTGCATCTTCGCGGGAGTCGCCGCGCCCTTGCGGCTGGAAGGACGCATCCTTGCGCCATGTCCAAGGTTCATCTTCTGCCTTCGTGTCCGGGTGACAAGGGACCGTGTTCTCTGCGATGCAGCATGTTTGCTGCGGCACAGAAATTTGTCACCGGATCGGTCGACCTGCCACAAATTTGGGCGGCTTTGAAACCGATCCGGCAAAAGCCGACCTGGCGGCCAGGGGAATCGATCCCGGACTACTCCGCCGCTTCGACAAAGCGGTGACGTTCGTAAAGGAACCGCAGAACGCCTTCCCGGGCACGGACGTAATCGGGGTGCGATGCCAGCGCGATGCGGTCGCGCGGGCGGGCCAGCCTAACCTCCAGCACCTCGCCTATGGTGGCCGCCGGACCGTTGGTCATCATCACGATGCGGTCGGCCAGCAGCACGGCCTCGTCCACATCATGGGTGATCATGATCATGGTGTTCTTCAGCCGGGCGTGGATATCCATCACCGCATCCTGCAGATGCGCGCGGGTCAGCGCATCCAGCGCGCCAAAGGGTTCATCCAGCAACAGGATTTTCGGTTCCATCGCCAGCGCGCGGGCTATGCCGACCCGCTGCTTCATCCCGCCGGAAATTTCGCCGGGCCGCTTGTCGGCAGCATGGGCCATCTGCACAAGATCAAGGTTTTCCATGATCCAGTCATGACGCTCTGCTTTCGTCTTGCCCGAACCAAAGACCTGCTGCACGGCCAGCTTCACGTTGTCATAAACCGTCAGCCAGGGCAGCAGGCTGTGGTTCTGGAACACGATGGCGCGGTCGGGGCCGGGGGCGTTCACTTCGCGCCCCTCCAGCTTGATCGCGCCCGTCGTGACCAGAGTCAGCCCGCCGATCAGGTTCAGCAACGTGGACTTCCCGCATCCCGAATGCCCGATGATGGAAACGAATTCGCCCTTTTCGATGTTCAGGCGAATGTCCTGAAGCACCACGTTTTCGCGTCCTCCGGCACCGGGAAAAGATTTCACCACGCGGTCGATTTTCAGATAGCTGCTCATTCCGCTCTCCCTCATGCCATGGTGCCGCGGCTGACCAGACGACCGATGAAGGCCACCAGACGGTCAAGCGCAAAGCCGGTGACGCCGATGTAAAGAAGCGCCACGAAGATGTCGGTCAACATGGAAGAGTTCCAGGCATCCCAGATGAAGAACCCGATGCCCACGCCGCCGGTCAGCATTTCCGCAGCGACAATGGCCAGCCAAGCCAGACCCACCCCGATCCGCAGACCGGAAAAGATATAGGGCGCGGCGGCGGGAACCATGATCTTCCAGAAGAACTTCAGCTGATTCAGGCGCAGCACGGCGGCGACGTTTCGGTAGTCCTGCGGGATGGCGCGCACGCCGGCCGCGGTGTTGATGATGATGGGCCAGATCGCCGTGATGAATATCACGAAGATCGCGCTGGGGCGGCTGTCCATGAAGGCGGCCAGCGAAATCGGCAGCCAGGCCAGCGGCGGCACAGTACGCAGAACCTGAAACAGCGGATCGACACCCCGCATCAGCCAGACCGATTGCCCGATGACGGCACCGATGGCAACGCCGACGATGGCGGCCAGACCAAAGCCGATCCCGACCCGTTCAAGCGAGGTCAGCACGCGCCAGCCCAGTCCCATGTCCTGCGTCCCTGCTACATAGAACGGATGCAGGATCAGATCGCCGCTGGTCTGCCAGATTTCCAGCGGCGAGGGCAGTGCTGCCCCGCCACCGGACAGGGCCAGTTGCCAGACCGCGATAAGGGCCACAATGACAAAGACAGGCGGAAGGATGCTTTCTGTCACCACCTTGCCGATACGGCTGGCCCTTTTGCCTTTGCGTATCGGCGTGGCCATGGGGAGCACCTTTGCTGTTGAGACTGCCGGTGCGGGGGCCCGGTCGTGTGTTTTCAGTGCGGTCACGGACATGATAGGTGCCCCTTACGCCATGGACTTGATGGCAAGGCTGTCCAGATAGGCCTGCGGGTTGGCCGGATCGAAGCTTTTGCCGTCAAAGAAGGTTTCCACGCCGCGGCTGTCTCCGAAGGCCGCCACATCCAGCCCCAGCTCCCTGGCAGCTTCCAGCCACAGGTCGGAACGGTTGGTCTGGTTCACCAGCGCGGCCGTATCCAGATCGCCCGGCAGATAACCCCAGCGCTTGTTTTCGGTGATGAACCAGCTGTCCAGCGATTTCCACGGGAAGGAGGCAGAGCCGTTTTCGCCCCAGAACCGCATGGCGAGATCCGGGCGGCTTTCCTTGCGGTCGTTGCCGTAATTGATGTCGCCCTTGATGCGGCCGATGATGTCGTCGACCGGCACTTTGTACCACTGGCGGCCCGATACGACCTGCGCCATTTCATCCTTGTTGGCGGCATCCTCGCACCACATCTGTGCTTCCATCACCGCCATCAGGATCGCCTTTGCCGCATTCGGATTGGCATCCACCCAGTCGGCGCGCATCCCCAGAACCTTTTCGGGGTGCTTGGCCCAAAGTTCCCCTGTGGTGGCGGCGGTGAAGCCGATGCCCTGATTCACAAGCTGTTCGTTCCACGGGTCGCCCACACAAAAGGCTTCCATGTTGCCGACTTTCATGTTGGCGACCATCTGCGGTGGCGGCACCACGATCAGGTTCACGTCCCTGGTCGGGTCGATCCCGCCCGCAGCCAGCCAGTAGCGCATCCACAGGTCGTGTGTGCCGCCGGGGAAGGTCATTGCCACCGGCACTTCGGCACCGCTGGCCTTCTTTGCAGCGAAAACCTCTTTCAGCGGCGCGGAATTCAGCCCGACACCCGTCGCGGCATGGGCGGCGGCGACTGAAATCCCCTGACACTGCTCGTTCAGGTTCAGCAGTGTATACATCGGCAGCGGGAGGTTGTTCTGCATGACCTTGCCGGTCGCATAAAGATGGGTCTTTGGCCGCAGGATATGGCCACCATCGATGCCGCCATTCGCGGCGCCAAGCGCCATGTTGTCGCGCACAGCGCCCCAGCTTGCCTGCTTTTCGATCAGCATCTCGGTCATGCCGTGCCTGGCGAAAAAGCCCTTTTCCTGCGCGATGATCAGCGGTGCGCTGTCTGTCAGGGCGATATAACCCAGCTTTGCCCCGGCGACTTCGGGCGCACCCGTTGCCGCCCAGGCCCCGCCCGGCAGCAGGGCTCGTGCTGCCACAGCCGTCGCAGCCAGACTGGCGGCCGATTTCAAAAAGGCACGGCGGGTGGGCATGTGGCGGGTGGTGGATTTCAGGCTCATCTGGTTTGTCCTTCTTTGAATGCGCCACGGTCGGCGGGCATGGTTGAATGCGAAAAGCCACCGTCATCGCTGACCCTGACGAAAGGGTCACGAAGGGTGGCGTCGTTGCCTTGGGGGGCCGCGTCCTTGCGGAAAGAAATCGCGACAGCGTCGTTGCTGGCGTCTTGGTGTCAGCTTCACGGATATTTGGCGGGAATCAAGTGCTGCGATGCAACATTGCAAGCGCAGCATTCATTTTTTGCATGATGGGCAGAGCATTGCCCGAAAAGTCACCGCGCAGCGAAAGCCGGATCAAACGTCGCTCCGTCGAAGAAAGCATCAGAACCCAGAATCGTCTGACCCTTTTCCGATGCGACAGCTGTCGGGTGGGCCATCGCCCCCTCGACCTTTGACGAGGCACCGGGAAGATCGGCGCCCGCGCCGCGAAGGTGCAGGCGATACAGATCGGTGCGGAAGCATGCTTGCGCAGCAGCAACGGCAGCCCCGACATCCAGCCCGTGCCGGGATGCGATGCGGCTGGCCAGCAGCGCGGCAAGACTGCGCCAGGGGAAATTTGCCGACCCGGCATGAAAGCGGACGAAGTCGGGGAACTGGCGCACCTCTCCGGAAGCACTTACGTGCAGGCGACCCAGAAGGCCGCGTTCCGAAAGCTCTGGCGGCAGGTTCAGATATTCGGGGCGTGACAGGATTTCCGCAGCCGTGCCGCGATTGTCGGGCTGGTCCAGCCAACGGCAGGCGCGCCAGATCGCCCGCATGAGCCGCCCTGTAAGGTCTGCACGGGTTTCTGTGAAGCCATTCGTCAGCACCAGACCCTTTTCCGGGGGCGCCGCCCAGATGGACCGGCCGGCCAGTAGCAGGGCTCCCGCACCGGTTTCGACCGCATAGGAGGCCCAGGGTTCGCCCACGCAAAAGGCATCCACCTCTCCCGCGGCCATGGCATCCGCCATCATCGGCGGCGGTACGGTATGAATGCTGGCCCGGTGAGCAAGGTCTGTTCCGCCCAGCCAGTGCCGGACAAGCTCTGCCTGCGTCGAAAACGGAAATGGCACGCCGACGCGCAGACCACCGGGACAGGCGGTCGCAAGCGCATCGCGTGCGGCGTAAGGATCGTTGAAGGCAAAACCATGCCCGGCCGCCCGCATTGTGGCGGCAAGAGCCGCGCTGACGGCAATGGCCTGCCCGCCCTGCGACAACATCATTACCAGATCGAAACGCGGGTAAGCCGGGCCAAGCCCGATGGCCTGTGCGATGGGCAGCGGCACCAGCATATGCGCGGCATCGATGACGCCGGTCCCCAGCATGTCGCGGCTTTGCGCCCAGCCCTGCAACCTTATCAAGTCAAAGCTCAGCCCTTCCTCGGCGGCAAAGCCGATTTCATAGGCGATCACCATCGGCGCAGCATCGATCAGCGGCACATAGCCAAGTCGCAGGGTTTCAAGGCTCATGTCAGCAGCCCCGCCGCCATGACGAGCTGCTGGGCGATGTCGGCCACGCGCCGCTTCTGATCCATCGCCGTCTTGCGCAGCAGGGCATAGGCCGCTTCCTCATCAATGCCGCGCGCCTTCATCAGGATCGCCTTGGCGCGGTCGATGATCTTGCGTTCTTCCAGCGCGGCCTTGGTGGCGGCAAGTTCCGCTCGCATCTTCTGGAACATGTGGAACCGTGCGATGGCCGCATCGAGGATCGGCTTGATCCGGTCGGTCTGCAGCCCGTCGACGACATAGGCGGAAACGCCGGCCTCGATCGCGGCATGGGTCAGGCGTTCATCGGAGCGGTCGACGAACATGGCCACGGGGCGTTCCATCGGGCCGGAAGCCAGGGCAAGCTCTTCCAGCACGTCGCGGGACGGGTCGGCCACATCGATCAGCACGATATCAGGCTTCTGCTCGGCAATGCGTCGTGCGAGCCCGGTCTTTTCCGCGATCACGACAATATCGTGGTCGCCCGAGGCCCGCAGGCCGTCGACGATCTTCAGCGCCCGCTCCCGGTCGCCTTCCACCACGATGATCGAAAACCGCTGCATGGGTCCGCCCGTTCCTGATCGCTGGTTTCCACGCCGGGCGGGGAAGCGCAAATGCCCCGGGGCTGCGGTTGTGCCACGGGTTGGTCGTCAGCCTGTATTCGGGGCGGTTTTGATGAAGGTGATGAAATATTGGGCGGGAAGTTGATCGAAAATTGCGCCGACCCATAGGGTCTAATCATTGGAAAGACTGACTGCCAGCGAGATGGCGACAGGTTTGCGCGGTCGGCTTCTGACTTGATCCCCCGGCCCATATCGTTTGATGTCAGGGCAAGGTTGCGTCGCGCAAGTTCACAACAAGGTGCGGCAAGCCGCCCGGCTTGCAGCCATCTGATCTAAAACAATAAAATGTCAATTGGTGGAGCCAGGGGGAATCGAACCCCCGACCTCTTGAATGCCATTCAAGCGCTCTCCCATCTGAGCTATGGCCCCACCGAGGTGCGCACGTGTGCGCCACGTGCGTATATGAAAGCGCGGGGGGTGACGCAAGCGAAAAACACCCCGCGCAATCGGCTTCCTACGAGGTCAAACTTCGTCGTCCTCGCCCGAGACATCGGCGATTTCGTCCAGCGAGACGGAATCGTCTTCGTCCTCTTCCAGAAGATCGTCATCCAGATCGGCATCGTTGCCGCTGTCGTCTTCCAGCACTTCTTCCTCGATGTCCTCGACATCGATATCCTCGACCTGCGGCGACAGCTTTTCGGCGATCAGCGCGCGGCCACGACCGGCCACCAGGCTTTCCGCACTGAAACTGTGATTGCATTCAGGGCACGTCATCGGATCGCGTCGCAGGTCATAGAACCGGCTGGCGCAATGCGGGCAAAGACGTTTTACGCCCCATTCGTCCTTGGGCATGGGTTTCCCCTTCATGCAGGCTATCCAGAGTCGCAGCCAACTGCCACAAGCGCGCAGGGCTGTCAAAGGCTTTTGCATTGTTCCGTCCGAAGGCAGCCCTATCCTGTTCGACGGGGCTTCCCCTGGCGCGAGGGCGCGCTATTCTGGTGCCGAGGCAAACGGGCGGAGACCCCATGAAAACGGCGACGATCCCCGGGAATCCCCCGGTTGAAATCACGCTTCGGAAATCGCCACGGCTGCGGCGCTATTCGCTGCGCGTGTCGCGGGCCGATGGACGGGTGACTCTGTCCCTGCCTGACTGGGCGCCAGAGGACGAGGCACTGGCTTTTGCGCGGGGCAAGGCCGACTGGATCAGGGATGTTCTGGCCCGCCGTGCGCCCGGGAGTGTTGTCGAACCCGGTGGCACGCTGCCGTTCGAAGGGGTGGACTTGCCGGTTGTCGCTGCCCCGGTCCGCAGCCCGCGTGTGCAGGACGGTGCGCTGCTGGTGCCACAATCGGGCGACACGGCGCGGAGGGTTGCCGCCTTTCTGAAACTGGCGGCGCGCGACAGGATAAGCCCCGCGGTCGATCACTACGTCGGGGCAGTGGGGCGGCCCTGTCGCGATCTGGTCCTGCGCGATACGCGGTCGCGCTGGGGTTCCTGTTCCGTCGACGGAAGGCTGATGTTTTCCTGGCGGCTGGTCATGGCACCGCCAGAGGTGCTCGACTATGTCGTGGCACACGAGGTCGCGCATCTGGTCGAGATGAACCATTCCCCGGCCTTCTGGGCGGTCGTCGCGCGGATTTGCCCGGATTACAAACGCCACCGTTCGTGGTTGGCCCGCCGCGGGCAGCGATTGCAGGCGATCCGGTTCGGCGACTGACGGCTTGACGGCCCGGAATTTTGTGATCACATTTTCGCATGATCCAGCATGCCCGCCCTCCGGATTCCGCTACAGCGCACGAACGGCTGTATCGCAGCCTGCGAGCGCAGGTGATGACAGGCGAACTTGCGCCGGGGCAAGCACTGACCCTGCGCGGCATCGCCAAAAGCTTCGATGTCAGCATGACCCCTGCGAGAGAGGCGGTGCGGCGGCTGGTGGCCGAGGGCGCGCTGGCGCTGTCGTCATCGGGGCGCGTTGCAACCCCGGCGCTTTCAAATGAACGGATCGAGGAACTGGCGGCGCTGCGGGCGCTGATCGAGCCGGAACTGGCCAGCCGCGCCTTGCCACGGGCACATTTCGCACTGATTGAACGGTTGCAGACGATCAACATGGCCAATGCCGAAGCGGTCGCCAAGCAGGACCCGGTTGCCTATATCCGCACCAACCTGGAATTCCACCGCACCCTCTATTTGCGCGCGCAGGCCCCGGCAATGTTGTCGATGGTGGAAACCGTCTGGCTGCAACTGGGCCCGACCATGCGCGCGCTTTACGGCCGGTTGCGCCGGAACGAGCCGCCGCCGCATCATCGCATGATCGTGGCCGCGCTGCGGGCCGGGGACGAGCCCGGCCTGCGGCTGGCTGTGCGCACAGATGTGACACAGGGGTTGCGACACCTGACGGCTTAGGTTTGGCAATGCCGCCCGAAGCACGACACGCACGACAAAAGGCTGACTGTCATGTGCAACGCGGCGGAAATCCGGCTGACCTGCGTTGGATGACGAGACAAAGCAAGGGAGTATTCCGATGAACGACCGACCCCGCCAGATCGCCCCGTCGCCGCTGTCCCGGCGATCGCTGCTGAGTGTCCTTGCGGCTGCGCCTTCTTTCGCAGCCCTTCCCCGCGTGCTGCGGGCAGAGGCAGCGGCCGCGGGGCTGATCGCGGGCGATGTCTGCCTTGTCGCCCCCGAACTGACCGAGGGGCCGTTCTATGTAGATCCGGAACTGGTGCGGGCCGAAATTGCCGAAGGGAAGCCGGGACTGCCGCTGCATCTGCGATTGCAGGTGGTCAGCGCGGACTGCACCCCCATCGTCGGGGCACGGGTCGATGTCTGGCACTGCGACGCTTCCGGTGACTATTCCGGGGTCGAAAATCTTGGCGACGGCGCTGATACCACGGGTCAGACCTTTCTGCGCGGTACCCTGGCCACCGGCGAGGACGGAACCGTGGCATTCCGGACGATCTTTCCCGGCTGGTATCGCGGGCGGACGCCACATATCCACTACAAGGTGTTTCTGGATGACAGCCGGGTGCTGACCAGCCAGCTTTTCTTTGACGATGCCGCCAGTGCCGGGGTTTATGCGACTGCCCAGGACTACGTTTCGCGTGGGCAGGCGGATACCACCAATGCCACCGACGGAATCGCGCAGGATGCAGGCGAGGGCGCGCTTTGCACGCTGACCGAAGGTGCGGAAGGACTGGATGCGGCGCTTGTCGTCGGTGTGGATGAAGATGCGCTGGGGCAGGGTGGACTGCTGCGACGGATTTTCGGCTAGCATCAGAAAAGGAAAACGACACCGGTTCACGGTGCCGTTTTCAAAGGAATAATTCCGGCTTTCCGATCAGGCGTGAATTGCGCCGTCGCCGCAGGCGAGCGCGGCCTCGCGCACCGCTTCGGAAAAGGTCGGATGCGCGTGGCAGGTCAGCGCGACATCCTGCGCCGAGGCGCCGAATTCCATCGCCACGCAGATTTCATGGATCAGGTCACCCGCACCCGGCCCGATGATATGGCAGCCCAGAACGCGATCGGTTTCCTTGTCGGCCAGCAGCTTTACAAAACCGTCGGCCTGGAACACGGCCTTGGCCCGCGCATTGCCCATGAAGGGGAACTTGCCGACTTTGTAGGCGCGCCCTGCTTCCTTGAGCTGTTCTTCCGTCGCACCAACCGTCGCCACCTCCGGCGTCGTATAGACAACGCCGGGAATCACGCCGTAATTCACATGGCCATGCTTGCCTGCAAGGATTTCGGCTAACGCCATCCCCTCGTCCTCTGCCTTGTGGGCCAGCATCGGGCCGACGATCGCATCGCCGATCGCGTAGACTCCGGCGACGGATGTGCGGAAATGGTCGTCGGTCCTGACCTGCCCGCGCGGCAACATCTCTGCCCCCAGCGCCTCCAGCCCCAGGCCGGCGGTGTAGGGTTTGCGACCTGTGGCAACCAGAACGGTTTCGGCTTCCACGCGAGCCTCGCTGTCGTCCTTGCGCAGCTTGTATGAAACTGTCGCCTTGCCCTTGGTGGTCGTCACCTTCTGCACGGCAGCGCCCAGAACGAATTCCAGCCCCTGTTTGGCAAGGATTTTCTGGAAGCTTTTCGCCACTTCGGCATCCATGCCGGGGGTGATCGCATCCAGATACTCGATCACCGTCACCTTTGCCCCTAGCCGGGCATAGACTGATCCCATTTCCAGCCCGATGACACCCGCGCCGATGACCACCATGGATTTCGGCACCTTGCCAAGCGCCAGCGCCCCGGTCGAGGTGACGACAGTCTTTTCATCGACCTCCACCCCCGGCAGAGAGGACGGCTCTGACCCGGTGGCGATCACGATGGCTTTCGCGTCGTGAACTTCATCGCCCACCTTCACCTGACCAGCAACAGGGATCGACCCCCAGCCTTTCAGCCATGTCACCTTGTTCTTCTTGAACAGGAACTCGATGCCCTTGGTGTTGCCTGTAACCACATCCGCTTTGTAGCCCTGCATTTTCGCCCAATCGACTTTCGGCGCTGCCCCGATAAGGCCCATCGTCGCGAAATTCTCATGCGTTTCATGCAGCATGTGGGTGGCGTGCAGCAATGCTTTTGACGGGATGCAGCCGACGTTCAGGCAGGTGCCGCCCAGCGTTTCGCGGCCTTCAACCACGGCGGTCTTCAGCCCCAGTTGCGCACAGCGGATCGCGCAGACATAGCCGCCGGGGCCGCCGCCGATGATGATTACGTCAAATGTTGCCATGGGCCATAGTCCTTCGAGGTTGGGCAGATACGGTGCGGCATCGGGCCGGTCCGCAGCCGCAGTTATTCGCTTTCGGGTTCGACCGGCTGGGTTGTATCGGCCGCTTCCGGGTCGGCATCCGCGGTTCCGGGTGGCGGGCAGCTTTCGACATTTTTCCAGATCAGCTTCAGCAGGGTCAGCCGATCGGCGCCGGGGTTCATTTCCAGATAGCTGTCAGAGCTGAACCAGGTATCGATGGCGCCCGGATCAATCGGGGTATCGCTCCATTCCGGGAAGTAGCTCCCACTGACATGCAGCATGGAAAGCCCTTCTTCCTCGGGGCCAATCACGCGCATGCAAAGCTTTTCTTCTCCCTCACCGGGACCGTCGACGATTTCGTTCGTTTCCGGATCATAGTGCCGGTAGGGCATGACATAGGCGCCAGGATCAAGGTTGATCTCGATCCCTTCCGCCGGATCGGGGGCGATGACGGCGGCATTTCCCGGTTGGGTCGCGTCCTGCGCGGATGCCAGTGTCGCAGACAGGCACAGCATCAGGGAAAAAAGGACAGATTGGCGCATCATGTAAGACTGGCTCCAAGCATGGTCAGGGTCGAAACAAAGCCGACGCCCCAGATTGCCGACCGCCAGGGCCGCCACCCCAGCGCATAGGCCGGGACATAGGCCACACGGGCCGCCAGATAGGCCCAGGCGCAGAGCCGGGTTACAGCGCTGGACTGGTCGCCCAGCGTCACCACGACAACAGCTATGGTGAACAGGATCAAGCCTTCATAATGGTTCGACAGTGCGCGTTGTAGCCGCGCCGTCATCCGCGACAGCGGCTTTGGTGGCGGCATGTCGCGTGGCGATGACGTATAGCCTGTGCCCAGTTCCAGATTGGCCGGCGTGGCGAACAGGATCACCTGCACGGCCTGCAACAGTGCGGCAAGGGCCAGTACGGTCAGTTCAGTCGTCATCACCGTCCTCCTCCGCCGCAGCGGCAAGCGTCAGCGCCGCGATCCGTTCGGCGGTCAGCAGCCGGTCTCGCATCACCTGAAACCACGCCTGCGCGCCGCTTTCCAGCGCGGAAAGCACCGGATCGGCGCGGTAGCGTTCCAGACGGGCTGCCACCTCTGCCCGATGGCGCAGGATACCGTGATCCTCGACCGCATTCTGTTCGGCGTTCCGCCAGAAGGTCGAATTCACATGATACTTCTGCCGGGCCTCCATCCCCATGCCGTCGCCGCGCATGTTTTTCATCAGGAACACATCGCGGGACCGGATCGCGTAATGGTTCACGCAGGCATTTTCCCAGGTCATCATGCGGAACGGCGCGCTTCGGTGGCGCGAACCGTCCGGGTGAAACAGCATGTCGGTCGGCATCTTGACCCCTGCCGAGTTGCGCAGCACCACATCCTCGGCGCGCGGCTCTTTGGGCATGTGGTCGCTGGCGCGGGCGAAGCGGTCGGGACGGAACATCGACTTGTGGAAATGCATCCGCCGCAAGTGCCGGTCCTGCGTCCGCGTGTGGCGGGCAAGGATGCTGCCCGACCGCCATTCGGTTTCCCCGGCGCTGCCAAACATCCGCCAGGCAAGTGCAATGGCATCACAGGGGCCGACAGCCGACAGCATGTCGTCGACCTTGCCCGCGCCTGTCGAGACGTTCAGGAATTCGTCGGCATCGATATGCAGCAGCCATTCGACATCGGCCATGGCCGGGTGGGCAAGGATGCCGCGCATGCCCGACACCTGCGGGGCTTCGCCGGGGCCGGGCTGGTTGCGGATATGGATCACCTCTCCCATCGCCTCCAGCCGGTCCAGCATCGCTTCCGTCAGGTCGTTGCAGTTGTTCGAGGCCACAAACACCCGGTCGAAGCCGATGCTGCGGTGATGGGCGACCCATTCGAGAAGGATCAGCCCCTCGTTCCGCATGCAGGTGGCGACGGCACGGAGTGTTCGGGTCATACCGTCCTCAGGAACCTTGCGGTGATGCCGCCGTGCAGGGTGGCTTGCCGCTTGACCCATCCGTCGGCCCGCGCGCGATCAGCCACCTCGAACAGCGCCACGACGCGGGCGGGCGCATCGGCATCGTGCCACATCTGGAGGAGGTTCAGGCCGCTTTGGCTGCGGTCTTCGGCATGGGCGTCGAAGTCGGTTTTCCAGGCGTCGTAGCCGCTTGTGTCGATGGTGGCGAGGAGGTGCATGGGCGGTCTCCGGGTTCAGGTCGGGTTACGGCAGTGCGCAGGCCGGGAATGCGACGGGTTTGGCGCAAGGCCAGACGGCCAGCACTTCCCCTCCCCTCTGTGGGGAGGGGGTGCGCAGATGTGAATTCGGATCATATGTTCGAGATTCTCATTCATCATCGTCAATTTCGTCAAAATCGAAACCAAACCGCTTCATCCGGTCTTCTGCCCAAACGCACTATCATCATCAAAGTCGGGCAACTCGAGGCCTCTAAGGATTTCCGCGGTGCTAGGGCCATCTGCCACAATTCTCCGAAAGTCTCTGTTGCGTCTGTCTCTGATCTTTCTGAGGATATTTCCTGCCTCTTCATCGCGTCGAGCTATTACGAGGAGCGAATCTTGGATCGCAGCGAGTTCACTCTCCATCTTTCTGAAAGTAACGGATAGCCGACCAAGCTGAATACGTGTCGCCTTAACGCGCTGGTAAATCCGGCTCACGTAGACCGCGAAGGCGCCGACGACCAACAAGAGTGGGATCAATCCAAGAAGTTCTTGCCAGCCCTGCATCGGTCCTCACAAATCCAGCAACAACCTTTGCGGATCCTCCAGCGCTTCCTTGACCCGGACAAGGAACGTCACCGCCCCCTTGCCGTCCACGATCCGGTGATCGTAGCTCAGCGCCAGATACATCATCGGGCGGATGACGATTTCGCCGTTCACCACCACGGGGCGATCCTGGATCTTGTGCATCCCAAGGATACCCGATTGCGGCGGGTTCAGGATGGGAGAGGACATCAGCGAGCCATAGACGCCGCCGTTGGAAATGGTGAAGGACCCGCCCTGCATTTCGGCCATGCTCAGCTTGCCGTCACGGGCACGCAGGCCGAGTTCGCCGATCTTCTTTTCAATCGCGGCAAAGCCCATCTGGTCGGCATCGCGCACCACCGGCACCACAAGGCCCGAGGGCGTGCCGACCGCGACGCCCATGTGGACATAGTGCTTGTAAACCACATCGCCGCCGTCGATTTCGGCGTTCACCTCGGGCACTTCCTTCAACGCATGGCAGCAGGCCTTCACGAAGAAGGACATGAAGCCCATCTTGACGCCGTGCTTCTTCTCGAACTGGTCCTTGTAGGCATTGCGCAAGTCCATGATGCCTTTCATGTCCACCTCGTTATAGGTGGTCAGCATCGCGGCGGTGTTCTGCGCGTCCTTCAGGCGGCGGGCGATGGTGGCCCTGAGCCTTGTCATTTTCACCCGTTCTTCGCGCGCGGCGTCCTCTGCCGGGACGGGCGCACGGGGGGCGGACACCGGGGCAGCGGCCACGGAAACGGCCACAGGCGCAGGGGCCGCAGCAGCTTTCGCCACGTCTTCCTTCATCACGCGGCCATCGCGGCCCGATCCCGTCACCTGATCGGCGGAAAGCCCCGCCTCTGCCATCGCTTTCTTGGCAGACGGCGCGTTTTCGACATCCTTGCGGGCGGTCAGCTGTTCCGGCCCCGCACCGGGGGAGCCGACGGCGGCAGCGGCGGCGGCTTTCGGTTCTGCTGCCTTGGCGGGGGCGGATGCGCCCTCTGCCACAATGGCCAGCCGCGCCTTGGCGTCGACAGTCGTGCCTTCCGGCGCGATGATTTCCGACAGGACGCCCGCAACCGGGCTGGGCACTTCCACCGACACCTTGTCGGTTTCCAGTTCGCACAGCATTTCGTCCTGCGCGACGGTATCGCCCACCTTCTTGAACCAGGTGGAAACCGTTGCTTCCGACACGCTTTCGCCGAGGCTCGGCACCATCACGTCAACCATTTTGCCCTCTTTGGCTTGGGGGGCATCCACGCCCCCGGTTGTGTCATTCTTTGATTTCGCGCGGCTGTCGCCGCCTTCGTTGATCCGGGCGAGAACCGCGTTCACGCCCACCGTGGTTCCTTCGGCCGCGACGATTTCGGCCAGCGTTCCCGCAGCGGGGCTTGGCACCTCGACCGTCACCTTGTCGGTTTCCAGTTCGCACAGCATTTCGTCCACGGCGACACGATCACCCGGTTTCTTGAACCAGGTGGCCACCGTCGCCTCGGACACGGATTCGCCAAGGGCTGGAACCACTACGTCAGTCATTCCTTGCTTCCTTTTGCGGAAAAGTCGCGCCGGGTTTCATGGCTGTCCGGCTATTCGGGGGCTGGGCCATGTCAGACCAGCCCTTGTTCGTAGAAGGTGAGGTGTCGGATCTTGTGCTTGCGGAACGCCTCGTGCAGAGCTTCGGAGCAGAACCATCTGTCGGAGTAGTCGACAGCCCTCCAGAGATGGTGCCCGTCAACGACCGAGGCATTGATCGCCAGCAGGTTTGCAACCCCGCAGGAATAGAAGGGGACACCCTTGAAGTAAGGGTTCTTTGCCAGTTCCGGATTGATCCCCCTGGGATACCAGGGAGAGCGCTCGACATTTACGGTGCCTGTCAGGCCTGCACCCCAAGCCAGGCCGAAGTAGCGGTGTTCTGAGGGGCGACCGTCCTTGTAGGTGACGTGAATTTCCGCCGTGAATGCATGGACGCCAGGCTCAAGCGTTTCGAGGATGCTGCGCACCGTCTCGCTGACCGCAACCCAGCCAACAGCTCCGCTCAGGATGTGTGGCAGGGTCTTGATGCCATATCCCTCGCGGATTGCCTTCGGAACCAGCGCCCCGTGTTCAAGCGACCGCCGATCCCCGCACCATTGCCCGGATGTCGGCTCAAAAAAACTTGCCACGACCTCGTTACGCGAAACGTCTCCGTCGAAGATCGGATTTCCGGACTTCGTGGTGTCGGTCTTGAACAGGTAGACCTTTGTTTCCTTAGCCATTACCCCCTCCAAGGACCGGTTCTGGTACCCAGCCAAGACCACGGGGCCTGATTGACGACGGATTGCACCATCCCGTCAGCCCCCAAGTGTCAGCGCGTCATTGACCAGCGCTTCCTGTTCAGCCTTGTGACGGCTGGCCAGACCCGTCGCGGGGGAGGCGCTGGCGGCGCGGCCCGCATAGCGTGCCCGACCATGCTTAGCCCCGATCTTGCCCAGCACCCATTCCAGGTTCGGCTCGACAAAGCTCCACCCGCCCTGGTTCTTCGGTTCTTCCTGGCACCAGATCACTTCGGCCTGCTTGAACCGGCCAAGTTCCTGAACAAGGCTCAGTGCCGGGAAGGGATAGAACTGTTCCAGCCGCAGCAGATAGATATCGTCGATGCCGCGCTTGTCGCGTTCGGCAAGCAGGTCGTAATACACCTTGCCCGAAGAGATCACGACACGCTTGATCTTGGCATCGGCTTTCAGCTTCGTCGACGAATTGCCCTTTTGCGCGTCATCCCACAACACGCGGTGGAAGCTGGAGCCGGTGGTGAAATCCGCCGCCGTCGAAATGCACATCGGATGACGCAGAAGCGATTTCGGCGTCATCAGCACCAGCGGCTTGCGGAACCCGCGATGAATCTGGCGGCGCAGGATGTGGAAGTAGTTCGCCGGGGTAGAGCAGTTGGCGACGATCCAGTTGTCTTCCGCCGAGTTTTGCAGGAAGCGTTCCAGACGGGCAGACGAATGTTCCGGCCCCTGACCTTCGAACCCGTGCGGCAGCAACATCACGAGCCCGGACATGCGCAGCCACTTGCGTTCGCCGGAGTTGATGAACTGGTCGAACATGATCTGCGCGCCATTGGCGAAATCGCCAAACTGCGCCTCCCACATCACCAGAGCATTGGGTTCCGAAAGCGAATAGCCGTATTCGAAGCCCAGCACCGCATATTCCGACAGCATGGAGTCGATGACTTCATACTTCGCCTGCCCCGCGCGAATGTGGTTCAGCGGATAATGGCGTTCCTCTGTCGTCTGGTCGATGAAGGCAGAATGGCGCTGACTGAACGTGCCGCGCGTGCAGTCTTGACCCGACAGCCGCACAGGGAAGCCTTCGGTCACCAGGCTGCCAAAGGCCAATGCCTCGGCGGTGGCCCAGTCAAAGCCCTTGCCCGACTTGAACATCTCGGCCTTGGCTTCCAGTTGCCGACCCACCGTCTTGTGCAGGTCGAACCCTTCGGGCACACGGGTCAGCGCCGCGCCGACTTCTGCCATCGTCTCGGGCGTGATCGAGGTTGCCCCGGCCTGATATTCCTCTCCCTCGCGGTCAAGATGCGACCAGCGGCCATCCAGCCAGTCGGCCTTGTTGGGCTTGTAGTTCTTTCCGGCCTCCATCTCGGCATTCAGCTTGGCCTGAAAGGCGGCCTTCATATCCTCGATCTCGCCCTCGGGGATCAGCCCGTCGGCCACCAGACGTTCGGTATAAAGCTGAAGCGTCGTCTTGTGCTTCTTGATCTGGGTATACATCGCCGGGTTGGTGAACATCGGCTCGTCGCCTTCGTTGTGACCGAAGCGGCGGTAGCAGAAGATGTCGATGACGGCATCCTTGTGGAACTTCTGCCGGAACTCGATCGCGACCTTGGCGGCGTGAACCACCGCTTCCGGATCATCACCGTTGACGTGGAAGATCGGCGCTTCGACCATCAGCGCGATGTCGGTTGGATAGGGGGAAGAGCGGCTGAACGACGGCGCGGTGGTGAAACCGATCTGGTTGTTCACCACGATATGGATGGTGCCGCCGGTGCGGTGACCGCGCAGGCCCGACAGGCCGAAGCATTCCGCGACCACACCCTGACCGGCAAAGGCAGCATCGCCATGCAGCAGGATCGGCAGTACCGCACTGCGGGTTTCGGTATCGTTCAACTGATCCTGTTTGGCCCGCACCTTGCCCAGAACCACGGGATCGACCGCCTCCAGGTGGCTGGGGTTGGCGGTCAGCGACAGGTGGACGGTGTTGCCGTCAAAGGTACGGTCAGAGGACGCGCCGAGGTGATATTTCACGTCGCCCGAACCATCGACATCCTCGGGCTTGTAGGAACCGCCCTGGAATTCGTGGAAGATCGCCCTGTAAGGTTTGCCCATCACATTTGCCAGAACCGACAGACGGCCCCGGTGCGGCATGCCGATGACGATGTCCTTCACCCCCAGCGCGCCGCCGCGCTTGATGATCTGTTCCATCGCCGGGATCAGGCTTTCGCCGCCGTCCAGACCGAAACGTTTGGTTCCCATGTATTTCACATGCAGGAACTTCTCATACCCCTCCGCCTCGACCAGCTTGTTCAGGATCGCTTTCCGCCCTTCGCGGGTAAATGCGATTTCCTTGCCGTATCCTTCGATCCGCTCTTTCAGCCAGGCCGCCTGTTCCGGATCGGAAATATGCATGTACTGCAGGGCGAAAGTGCCGCAATAGGTGCGCTTCACGATGTCGAGGATCTGCCGCATGCTGGCGTGTTGCAGGCCCAGAACATTGTCGATGAAGATCGGGCGATCCATGTCGGCATCGGTGAAGCCGTAGGATTTCGGGTCCAGCTCCGGGTGGGGGGTGGCGTCGCGCATTCCCAGTGGATCAAGATCGGCCACCAGATGGCCCCGGATGCGATAGGCCCGGATGATCATGATGGCGCGGATGCTGTCCAGCACGGCGCGCTTGATCTGTTCGTCGGAAAGCTGCACGCCTACTTCGGCGGCTTTCGCAGCGATCTTGGCCCCGGCAGCCTTGCCCTCTTTTGCGGGCATGACCGGCCATTCCCCGGTCATTGCAGCGGTCAGGTCATCGGTTGGCCCTACCGGCCAGTCGCTGCGTGCCCAGCTTGGCCCTTCGGCGGCGCGCTTTGCTTCCACCTCGGTTTCGCCCAGTGACGCAAAGAACACCCGCCAGCTTTCATCGACCGCCGCCGGATCGCTGGCGTAGCGGGCATAAAGCTGGTCGATGTAATCGGCATTCGCGCCATCCATGAAGGAAGAGGCGGCAAAGGCGGCGGTGGGGGAGTGTTCGGTCATGTTTTTGCCCTCACGGCATTTCTATTTGCAATGGACAACAAGTTGACGTGCGCCGGGCATTTCTTCCTGATGCACAAGCGGCACATCCTCGACGCTCTCGACTTTCCGCTTTTGTGCCGCGCAGACTCTCGCGGGCGCTGCGGCCTTTTGGGCTGGGTCGATCTTGTCGGGATAGAAGAAAATTCCGACTTCGGTGCCGAAGGCTGCAACCGCAACAAGCGCATCTTTTGCGATCCCTGTAACAGGCTCGATAACGGCATTTACGGCGGAGGTTTTGTTGCTAGCAGCGGCACCGACCTGAGCGACCGGGCCGGTCCCCTTATCGGCGCAGCCCACAATCGCTATCATCGCAAAAACGAGTGAAGCGCGCCCCAATCCCGATAGCATTGCTAGCCTCCCCTTTCGTCAGCCCGGAACAGGTCCGGGGCTGCCTCGTATCAAACGCGAAGTCCCGGACCTGATCCGGGACCTCACACGCTGTCGTTACCCCTTGATCGCCTTCATTACCGCCTCACCCAGATGGGCGGGGCTGTCGGCGACAACGATCCCGGCGCTGCGCATGGCCTCGATCTTGCTCTCGGCGTCGCCCTTGCCGCCTGCGACGATGGCCCCGGCGTGGCCCATGCGGCGGCCTTTCGGCGCCGTGCGGCCCGCGATGAAACCGGCGGTCGGTTTCCAGCGGCCCTTTTTCTTCTGCTCCTTCAGGAACTCCGCCGCCTCTTCCTCGGCCGATCCACCGATTTCGACGATCATGATGATCGAGGTGGTTTCGGGATCGTTCAGGAACATCTCCAGCACGTCGATATGCTCGGTGCCCTTGATCGGGTCGCCGCCGATGCCGACGGCAGAGGACTGGCCAAGGCCAAGGTCGGTGGTCTGCTTCACGGCCTCATAGGTCAGGGTGCCCGAACGTGACACAACACCAACGGACCCGCGCTTGTGGATATGGCCGGGCATGATGCCGATCTTGCAGGCATCCGGCGTGATGACGCCAGGGCAGTTCGGCCCGATCAGGCGGGATTTCGACCCTTGCAGGGCACGCTTCACCTTCATCATGTCCAGCACCGGGATGCCTTCGGTGATGCAGACGATCAGCTCCATTTCCGCATCGATCGCTTCCAGGATCGAGTCTGCCGCAAAGGGTGGCGGCACATAGATCGCTGTCGCATTCGCGCCGGTCTTTGCCATCGCTTCATGGACAGAGTTGAACACCGGCAGGTTCAGGTGCTCTGTCCCTCCCTTTCCGGGGGTCACGCCGCCGACCATTTTCGTGCCATAGGCAATGGCCTGTTCGGAATGGAACGTGCCTTGCGAGCCGGTGAAGCCCTGACAGATGACCTTGGTGTTTTCGTTGACGAGTACGGCCATCGGATTATCCCTTCACCGCTTTGACGATTTTCTCTGCGGCATCCGACAGGTTGTCGCCCGCGATGACGTTCAGGCCGGAATTCTTGATGATGTCCTTGCCCAGTTCGACGTTCGTGCCTTCCAGGCGCACGACCAGCGGCACTTTCAGGCCGACTTCCTTTACCGCGGCGATGATGCCCTCTGCGATGATGTCGCAGCGCATGATGCCACCGAAGATGTTGACAAGGATACCTTTGACGTTCGGGTCCGACGTGATGATCTTGAAGGCTTCCGTCACCTTCTCCTTGGTGGCACCCCCGCCCACGTCAAGGAAGTTGGCGGGTTCGGCACCGTAAAGCTTGATGATGTCCATTGTCGCCATGGCAAGGCCTGCACCGTTGACCATGCAGCCGATTTCACCGTCCAGCGCGATGTAGTTCAGATCGAACTTTGATGCCGCCAGTTCCTTCGGGTCTTCCTCGGTTTCGTCGCGCAGGGCAGCGATGTCGGGGTGGCGATACAGCGCGTTGCCGTCAAAGCCCATCTTGGCGTCGAGCAGTTTCAGGTTGCCGTCCTTCAGCACGACGAGCGGGTTGATTTCCAGCATGTCCATGTCCTTGTCGACAAAGAGCTGGTAAAGCTTCTTGACGATCTGGACGCATTGCTTGACCTGATTGCCCTCCAGCCCCAGTGCAAAGGCCACGCGGCGGCCGTGGAAATCGGACAGTCCCGATGCCGGATCGACGTCGAACGACAGGATCTTTTCCGGGGTATCGTGGGCAACATCCTCGATCGACATGCCGCCTTCGGTCGAGCAGACGAAAGAGATGCGGCTGGTTTTGCGGTCGATCAGCAGGGCAAGGTAAAGTTCGCGGGCGATGTCGCTGCCATCTTCGATATAGATACGGTTGACCTGCTTGCCTGCCGGCCCGGTCTGCACGGTGACCAGCGTGCGTCCAAGCATCTGACGCGCGAACTGGTTGGCTTCCTCGACCGACTTCGCCAGACGCACGCCGCCCTTCTCCCCGGCCTCGGCTTCCTTGAATTTGCCTTTGCCGCGGCCACCGGCATGAATCTGTGCCTTGACGACCCAGAGCGGCCCGTCCAGCTCACCCGCCGCCGTCTTGGCTTCTTCGGCCTTCAGCACCACACGCCCGTCAGAAACCGGGATGCCGTAGCTGCGCAGCAGCGCCTTGGCCTGATATTCATGGATGTTCATCGTGATCCCGCCCGTTGGAATGAAGCTCTGTCAGGCGTGGTAATGGCACAGCACAGGCTGCACGCAAAACGGGATTTTGGCGCGATCCCGCTGTTAGCGCAAAAATGTGGACGTTTGTGATCACAGCTAGAAAAACTGTGATCACAAACGAAGTCGCCAAGGGCTAAAGTGGTGATTCGTCTGCGCCGGGGCCGGTGAGATCAGTTCAGGAAAACCGCGAACAGCATGGCGTCGCCATAGAACATGTCCTGAAACCGCCACCAGTTGTCAGACGATATGCGCTGCCCCTTTTCGGCATAGGGCAGGGCGGCGTGGCCCTGTACCCAGCCCATCACATCAACGCGACGGGGGTCTGTGAACATCTTTCCGATATTGATGCCCGCGCCGTCCCCCAGCCGCCAGTAAGGCACCAGCAACTTGCCCTGCAACAGGGACTCTGCATCGCCCAGCACCGCAAGCCAGGTGTCGCCGGTGCCGGGGGGCAGCGGCATACCCAGCGCGCTTTGCTGACTGTCGTTCGGCACCCATTCGGCGGTATTGTCGGTTTCCGTTTTCACCAGCCGCCAGAAATCGCGGTTACGCGCGACCATGGCCAGAAAATGCCCATGCGCGGCCTTGGCGCGTTCGGCATCGGGTTCCTGATCAAGCGCGGCTTCGATAACGGCGATGCGATCAACAAAGAAGCCAAACTGCTGATCCATGGCATTCACCATCTCAAGCCCCTGGTTCATTTCGGCAAGCCTGGCATTCGCCTCTGTCGTCTTGCGGATCGCCTCGGTCGGGTCGTAGGCCAGAACGGTTTCTGATACACCTGAAAGGAAATGCGCATAGGCATCCAGCCACGCCACATCGGCGGCGTCGAAGCGCACGTTCACAGGCGGCACGTCGGCTGATGACATGCCCAGCGCCGCCGGGCCGCGCCCGATGACCGTGCCGGCCAGTTCAAAAAGATCTTCGCGTTCATCGCGCTTTCCGTCGGCGTCGATGTCGAACCAAAGGTCGTTCAGCGCGATTTCCAGGCCCATGTCGGTCGTTTCCGGGATCGGGGCCAACGCTTCCGTCACACCGGCCATGTCACCCAAAACACCCGCAAACAGGTCGCGGACAAGTTCTGGCTTCCACGGCTCGGGGTTCGGGTTCGGTTCCAGAGGCAGTCGCAGAACGGGAAGTTCGGAATAGCTGGCATTCAGCCCGTGTTTCCAGCGCAGTTGCAGGGATTTCTCGATCCCCAGAAGAAAACGCACACCGCCAAGCGCGAAGCGGTCTGCGTCGGTCACGGGCTCGGGTGCTGTCAGGCGCCCATCGACAAGAGCCGCCAGCCGCGCCTCGGTCCTGGCAAGGCCGTCACGGGCGATCTCGGCAGAAATGTCGCCTTCTGCTCTTGCGACGACCGGCAAGGCAACAAGGGCGGCAAGCGCAAGCAGCGACGGGCGACGGGACATGATAACTCCTGTTTGGACTGCACCGAGAATGTCGTGGAGGGGCGCATCTATCAATGGCCAGCATCTGTCTGCCGATCACATCAGTGTCACAGCGGATGCGCCGCGAACAGCACCTGTCCGCGTGGCAGCAGGGTGTCGGGGCGGGTCACCAAAAAGCCAGCGGCGGAAATCGCCCGTTCGGCCTGGTCAGGGGCGATGTGATAGGGCGGCCGATCAGTGTGGGTAACCACGCCGTCAGGCTGGCGAAAGGTGCCGGGCTTTTCCTGCGGGGCAAGAAACAGTGTCAGCAGCAGCGTGCGCAGGTGGGGGCAGTGGTTACGGAGCCGCGACAAGGCCGGAAAAAGCATGTCATGCGGCAGATGCGTGAACACTCCGAAGGCGATGGCGAAGTCGATATCCGGCGGAATGCCCGGAAAGGTGAAACCGGCATCTTCGATCAGCTGTGTCGGGGGCAGACGGTCTTTTTCGGCCAACTCCAGTTCCCAGCCGCGCCGCATCAGCAGCGCAGAGGCATCGGTGCCCCAATAATTGCCGGGATCAAGAAAGGGCACCGCCTTGCATCCCAGCCGCAGACTGCCACAACCGATGTCCAGCAGCCGGTGCTGCGGCTGCATTCCTGCATCCCGCAATATCCGCATCTGGGCGCGCCCGGTTTCATCCCATCGTCCACCGACGATGTCACGATGACGACCCTTGGCCAGCGCCTGTTCGTAGAAACCGGGGACAAGATAGGGGGAAACGGGATGGGCCATATCCAGCCTATAGGCCGCGAAGACCCATCAGGAAAGCAAAACGCGCGCCGGTGAGGGCGCGCGTTCGCAATGTTTGGCAACCGGAATCAGGCCAGTGACGGGTCGATGCCCTTGCAGGCCTCGACAAGGCCCTTCACCGCATCGACCGACTTGTTGAACATCGCCTGTTCGTCGCGGTTCATCTTGATGTCCACGATACGTTCGACACCATTTGCGCCGATCACGGTGGGAACGCCCACATACATGCCCTCCAGACCGAAGGCGCCTTTCACATAGGCCGCGCAGGGCAGAACGCGCTTCTGGTCCTTCAGATAGGCCTCGGCCATTTCGATGGCGCTGGTCGCAGGGGCATAGAAAGCCGAGCCGGTTTTCAGCAGGCCGACGATTTCGGCGCCACCATCACGGGTGCGCTGCACGATGGCATCCAGTTTTTCCTGCGTGGTCCAGCCCATCGCCACCAGATCGGGAAGCGGTACGCCTGCAACCGTAGAGTAGCGGGTCAGCGGCACCATCGTGTCGCCGTGGCCACCCAGCACGAAGGCAGTGACATCACGCATCGACACGTTGAATTCCAGCGACAGGAAGTGGCGGAACCGCGCGCTGTCCAGCACGCCCGCCATGCCCACCACCTTGTTGTGCGGCAAACCCGAAAATTCGCGCAGCGCCCAGACCATCGCATCGAGCGGGTTGGTGATGCAGATGACAAAGGCGTCGGGGCAATATTTCTTGATGCCTTCGCCAACCGATTTCATGACCTTGAGGTTGATGCCCAGCAGGTCGTCGCGGCTCATCCCCGGTTTGCGGGGGACACCGGCGGTGACGATGCAGACATCGGCGCGGCGCAGGAAGGCATAGTCGTTGGTGCCGGTCATTTCGGCATCGAAGCCTTCGGACGGGCCGGATTGCGCGATATCCAGGGCCTTGCCCTGGGGGGTGCCCTCCGCAATGTCGAACAGGACGACATCGCCCAGTTCCTTGAGAGCGGCGAGATGGGCGAGCGTTCCGCCGATCTGACCTGCGCCGATCAATGCTATCTTGGGTCTGGCCATGAATTTGGTCTCCGGATCCGGGTGATTGCGTCCGCGTCGGACGCGCAGATGGGTAATCTTTCCGTGATCGTCGCGCAAGTCTGCCGCGTTGCAGCATCGGAATAGGCTTTCGGGGCAGGGGCGGTTGCGCTAACGAATGGCCCCGCGCCAGACGTTCTGGGCCGCGCGGAACCGGACCGGGGACGATGGGAACCGAATCACTTGCCTTCTGGGTGCTGGGTGCCGTTGCGGCCGCGCTGGTCGGGCTATCCAAGGGCGGACTGCCCGTGGTGGGCATGCTGGCGGTTCCGGTGCTGGCGCTGGCGATTTCGCCTGTCATGGCCGCCGGGCTGCTGCTGCCGGTCTATGTGGTATCGGATATTTTCGGGCTATACGCTTATCGGCACGCCATTGACCGGCGGGTTCTTGCAATCCTGATCCCCGCGACGACGCTTGGTGTTGCGTTGGGCTGGGCCACGGCAAGCTGGGTGCCCGAACGGCATGTCGGCGGGCTGGTCGGGGTGATAGGTTTGATTTTTGCCTTGAACATGCTGTTCCGCACCCCGGCTGATGCGCCACCACGTCCGGCCAAACGCGGGCCGGGCCTGTTCTGGGGGCTGCTGACCGGTTTCACCAGTTTTGTCAGCCATGCCGGTGCCCCGCCCTATCAGGTCTATGTGCTGCCGTTGAAACTGGAAAAGCTTGTCTTCGCGGGCACGACAACGGTGCTGTTTGCCTATGTAAATGCGATCAAGCTGATACCCTACTATGCGCTGGGGCAGCTTTCGTTCCAGAATCTGAAGGCTGCGGCGGTTCTGGCGATCCCCGCCGTCCTTGGTGTTTTCGCGGGTGTCAAACTGGTAAAGGTGATCCCCCAGAAAGCCTTTTTCACGCTGGTAACATGGGCGTTGCTGCTGGTTTCCCTGAAGCTGATCTGGGATGCGTTTCAGGGATAATTCGATCAGGATCGGTCTTGCCCGGCGATGACGCGAAAAGGCAAGTCATCCCTTCCGCGTCATTGATGAGGACGACCCAACCTCGCCCGGTGTGAAAGGTGAAAACCTCCATCACCAGCTTGTCCGATGCCAGACCCAGCTGCCGCTGCCCTGGCCCGCGCTCTGTATCCAGACCGGAAAGGATCGTCGCGCGATCGGCGCAGATATGCGCGGAAATGGCTCGGTCTGCCGCCAGAAAAAATCCGACGATGCCAAGTGAAAGACTGAAAAGCTGTGCCCGCAATGTCCTGTCCGCCGTGGCAATTGTTGCCGCGCAGGCTGGTGTCAATTGGAAAACGGACGGTTAACGCCTCGCGATAGCGCGGGGATCAGGAAGCCGTCGCGGCGAAAATCTCTGCGGTGCAGAAAATCCGACTTGCCGAATATGCCTGAAACATGGTGCAAGACGAAAGAAAATTGCTTGGAGAGAATCATGGCCGAAGCAACGTCCGCCACGAACCGCCCTTTGCGCTCGGTTCTCTATATTCCGGGTTCGCGCGACCGGGCCATGGAAAAGGCGCGCGACCTGGCCTGTGATGCGATCATCTTCGATCTGGAAGATGCCGTCGCCCCCGATGAAAAACCTGCAGCGCGAAAGCTGCTGGTCGAAACGCTGGCAGCTTCCGATTTCGGTGGTCGGATGCGTATCGTGAGGGTCAATGGCCTGGATACCGAATGGGGCCGCGATGATCTGGCTGCGATGAAGGGGGTAAAGGCGGATGCGATCCTGATCCCCAAGGTGGGATCAGGGGCGGATGTGCAGGCGGTGGCGGACCTCATTGCCGACCTGCCGCTCTGGGCAATGATGGAAAGCCCGGCGGGCATTCTGAACGCGGCCGAAATCGCCGCGCATCCCCGAATGGCGGGTTTTGTTCTGGGCACCAATGACCTTGCGAAAGATCTGAACACCCGGTTCCGTGCCGACCGTCTCCCGCTGCTGACCAGTCTGCAACTTTGCCTGCTGGCGGCGCGCAACGCGGGCATCCCTTGCATCGACGGTGTTTTCAACGCCTTCAAGGATGACGACGGATTGCGCGCCGAATGCGAACAGGGCCGTGACATGGGCTTTGACGGCAAGACGCTGATCCACCCAGCGCAGCTGGCAATCGCCAACAAGACCTTTGCGCCGTCCGATGCCGAAATCGACCTGGCCCGTCGTCAGATCGAAGCGTTCGGGGCGGCGGTGGCCGAAGGCAAGGGCGTTGCCGTTGTCGACGGCAAGATTGTCGAGAACTTGCACATCGTCACCGCCCGGAAGATGCTGGCCCGTGCCGAAGCGATCGCCCGGATGGAAACGGCGGGCAACGCCTGACGGCCTGCACCGGAGGGATTGCCATGTTTTTGCTTATCGTCGGAATACTGCTGTGGTGCGCTGCGCATCTGTTCAAGCGAGTTGCGCCGCAGGCGCGGGCCGCAATGGGCGACAAGGCAAAGGGGCTGGCCGCGCTGGCATTGCTGTTTTCGGTTGCCCTGATGGTTCTGGGGTATCGCGCGGCAGAGATCGTTCCCGTATACACCCCCATTCCCGGTATGGGGCATCTGAACAATCTCATGATGCTGGTGGCAGTTTTCCTGTTCGGCGTCGGGGGCACCAAAGGTACATTGTATCCCCTGATGCGGCATCCGATGCTATGGGGCACTGTGATCTGGGGGGCGTCGCATCTGCTGGTCAACGGCGACGTCGCCTCGATCCTGCTTTTCGGCAGCATGATCCTTTGGGCCTTGACTGAAATGGTGCTTATCAACCGCGCCGCGTCCTGGGCCCCGCCCAGTGATGGACGCGGTGTCAAAGGTGATGCGATGAACCTTGCAGGCACGGTAGTGCTGTTTGGTATCATCGCCTATGTGCATATCTGGCTCGGGCACAGCCCGTTCGTGGGGACTTACGGATGAAACTCTACCGTTTTCTGTCGGACGACGACACTTCGGCCTTTTGCCACAAGGTGACGGCGGCGCTGAACAAGGGCTGGGCGCTGCATGGCAGCCCGACCTATGCCTTTGACGCTGGAAATGGCGTGATGCGGTGCGGTCAGGCCGTGGTGAAGGATGTGCCGGGGGATTATTCGCCCGAAATCAAGCTGGGTGAGCAGTGATGAAGACCAATGCTGGCCGCTTTTTCGAAGATTACCGCATGGGCGAGACCATCGTTCATGCGGTTCCACGCACCCTGTCAGGGGGAGAGCGGGCCCTGTATCATGCGCTTTATCCGGTACGGGCCGCGCTGTATTCCAGCGATGAATTTGCCCGCGCCTGCGGTCTGCCGCAAAGCCCGATGGACGACCTGATCGCCTTTCATACCGTCTTTGGCAAGACCGTCCCCGACATCAGCCTGAACGCAGTGGCGAACCTTGGCTATGCCGAAGGTCGCTGGCTGGCCCCGGTCTATTCGGGCGATACGCTTTCTTCGGAAAGCACCGTGGTCGGGCTGAAGGAAAATTCGAACGGCAAGTCGGGGGTGGTCTGGGTTCGCACCACGGGGCGCAACCAGCGCGGCGAAGCGGTGTTGTCCTATGTCCGCTGGGTGATGGTACGCAAGAACCGGGCCGATGCCCCCGCGCCGCATCCGCAGGTGCCCGATCTGGCCGCTGCGGTGGCAGCGGGCAATCTGGTGGTGCCCCCCGGGCTGGATTTCACCCGTTACGATTTCGTCGCCGCGGGGGAGCCGCATCGCTGGGGCGACTATGCCGTGGGCGAACGGATTGATCATGTCGATGGTGTCACCATCGAGGAATCCGAGCATATGTTGGCCACACGGCAGTGGCAGAACACCGCCAAGGTGCATTTCGACGCCACCTTCCGCGAGGATGGAAAGCGCCTGATCTATGGCGGGCATGTGATTTCCATGGCACGGGCGCTGTCGTTCAACGGCCTGGCCAATGCGCAGATGATCGTTGCGCTGAATGGCGGGGCCCATGCCAATCCCTGCTTCGCGGGTGATACTGTCAAGGCCTGGTCCGAGGTGCTGGACAAGGCCGAAACCGCCGCGCCCGGCGTCGGGGCGGTGCGCTTGCGGATGGTGGCGGTGAAGCAGAGTGCGGAAGCCTTTGCATACAAGGCTAGCGATGGTAGATATGTGCCGGAGGTTCTACTTGATCTGGATTACTGGGCGCTGATGCCTGTTTGACCGGATCTGCCAAACGGGGCATCTTGCGGGGATGCCAGCAGGGGACATGAGCAAATGACCAAATATTCGCGTTCCGGCCTTGTCGCCGCAATTCTTGTCGCAATCGGCCCGGCCGCGCAGGCGGAGGACGGGACTTATGCCGGCGTGGCGCTGACCAGCAACTATATCTACGAAGGCTTCACCCAAAGCGACGACCAGCCTGCGCTGCAATTCTATGTAGAGACGGAAAGCAGCGGTTTCTACGCGGGCATCTGGGGATCAACCGTCGATCTGGATGACGATGATGTTGAGCTGGATCTCTATCTTGGGTACCGGAATGAGCTGGACAGCGGGCTGAGCTATGACGCCAGCTATACGCGCTATTATTACAACGACAGCGGCGACTGCTGCGGCGACCTGAAACTTGAAATGGGTTTTGCACCGACAGATGTGGTTTCGCTTTCGGCGGCAGTCTTCACAAATTTCGAGGATGAGGGCGAAGGCTATTCACTGGGTCTGGAATATGCCGTCAACGACGCGCTCAGCGTTTCTGCCAATTACGGTGACCGGTATTCGGCATTTGGTGATATCGGTGCGACCTATTGGGTCAATGACAGTGTGGGTCTGGACCTGCGCTATCACGATGCCGAGGACGGCGACGGCAATGTCGCGCTGACAGTCAGTTTCGATACCATGCTGGCCGGGCAATAATCCGACCGGCGAGTCGGGCCGCGCGAGAAGTGCGAAACAGGTTAGCGCGAACATGTGATCACAGCAGGAAATTTTGTGATCACATTGTGCATTTTTCTGCATTGCGGCACCGCAAAAGGCCATTCCCACACGTTTCGCTGCGTGACTTGAAAATAAAACCCGGTATTCATGTCGCGCCAATGACAGGTCATCCGAAGCGGTGACAATGACAAGGGCAGGGCGTTCACGCACCGCTCTGCCGATAACGTGCAAGCCGCCCCACGGGGTCGCCAGAACGGAGGAAGCGACATGGCAGACGTGAACCGCGGCAACCGGCCCCTGTCGCCGCACTTGCAGATTTACCGCCCGCAGCTGACCGCTTTCACGTCGATCCTTACCCGGATCACCGGCAACGCGCTGATCGTGACGGCAATCCTGTGTGTCTGGTGGTTGCTCGCCGCTGCCTCCGGTCCGGAATACTACGGTTTCGTCAACGGGATCGTCACCTCATGGTTTGGCAAGCTGGTCATGGCCGCTTCTATTCTGTGGCTGTGGTATCACCTTCTGGCCGGGTTGCGTCACCTTTGGTTCGACAGCGGCCGGGGGCTGGATATCCCGACGGCCGAAAAGCTGGGGATCGCCTGCCTGATCGGATCGGTCGTGCTGACCATCCTGACCATCATCATTCTGTAAGGGGCGGGATATGCGTTATCTGACAGATCGCAAGCGGGCAGCAGGTCTTGGCTCTGCAAAAAGCGGCACGGAACATTTCTGGCACATGCAGGTTTCCGCAGGCGCGCTGGCCATTCTGGTGCCGGTGTTCCTGTTCACCTTCGGGCGCATCCTGGGTGCCCCGCATGACGAGGTGGTCGCGTATTTCGCCCGTCCGTTCCCGGCCATCGTCACGGCGCTGACGCTGGTGGTCGGCCTCGTCCATTTCAAGAACGGCGCACAGGTGATGATCGAGGATTATGCCCACGGTGCTGCCCGCAAGGTTCTCATCGCCGCTACAAGCGGCCTGTCCTATGTCCTGATCGCCACGGGGCTGTTTGCCCTGGTCAAGCTTGCGCTCTGAGGTTTGAAGATGACAGCATATCCGTACGAGACGCATGTCTATGACGTCGTGGTGGTTGGTGCCGGTGGGGCGGGATTGCGCGCCACGCTGGGCATGGCCGAACAGGGCCTGCGCACCGCCTGCATCACCAAGGTGTTTCCGACCCGGTCGCACACCGTTGCCGCCCAGGGCGGCATCGCGGCCAGCCTTGGCAATATGGGCCCGGACAGCTGGCAATGGCACATGTACGACACCGTGAAGGGATCGGACTGGCTGGGCGATACGGATGCGATGGAATACCTCGCCCGCGAGGCCCCCAAGGCGGTGTATGAGCTTGAGCATTACGGTGTGCCCTTTTCCCGCACGGAAGAGGGGAAAATCTATCAGCGTCCCTTCGGCGGGCATACGACCGAGTATGGCGAAGGCCCGCCTGTGCAGCGCACCTGTGCCGCCGCCGACCGCACCGGCCACGCCATCCTGCACACGCTTTATGGCCAGAGCCTGAAGCACAACGCCGAATTCTACATCGAATATTTCGCGCTGGACCTGATCATCGACAACGGCCGCTGCACCGGCGTCGTTGCCTGGAAGCTGGACGATGGCACCATCCACGTGTTTTCGGCCAAGATGGTGGTGCTGGCCACCGGCGGCTATGGCCGCGCCTATTTCAGCGCGACGTCCGCCCATACCTGCACCGGAGACGGCGGCGGCATGGTGGCCCGCGCGGGCCTGCCGCTTCAGGATATGGAGTTCGTACAGTTCCACCCGACGGGCATTTACGGTTCCGGCTGCCTGATCACCGAAGGCGCGCGGGGCGAGGGCGGGTATCTGACCAACTCCAACGGCGAACGGTTCATGGAACGCTACGCGCCGACCTACAAGGATCTGGCCAGCCGGGATGTGGTCAGCCGCTGCATGACACTGGAAATCCGCGAAGGGCGCGGCGTGGGGGCAGAGGGTGACCATATTCACCTGCACCTTTCGCACCTGCCGCCGGAGGTTCTGCATGAACGTCTGCCGGGCATTTCGGAATCCGCGCGCATCTTCGCGGGCGTCGACCTGACAAAGGAACCGATCCCGGTGCTGCCGACCGTGCATTACAACATGGGTGGCATTCCGACAAACTATTGGGGAGAGGTGCTGAAGCCGCAGCCCGGCGACCCGGATGCGATTTTCCCCGGCCTGATGGCCGTTGGAGAGGCCGGTTGTGCATCGGTCCATGGCGCGAACCGTCTGGGATCGAACAGCCTGATCGATCTGGTCGTGTTCGGACGTGCGGCCGCGATCAAGGCCGGGCAGGTTGTGAACCCCGCAGAGGCAACACCCGTGGCGAACAAGGCCTCGGTCGATGCGGCGTTGACCCGGTTTGATCACTTCCGTCATGCCAAGGGATCCATCCCTACCGCCGACCTGCGTCTGGAAATGCAGAAAACGATGCAGTCCGACGCCGCTGTGTTCCGGACCGACAAGACACTGGCCGAAGGTGTCGCCAAGATGGAAAAGGTCGCCGCCAAGATGGATGACCTGAAGGTGACGGACCGCAGTCTTGTCTGGAACAGCGACCTGATGGAAACGCTGGAGCTGGCCAATCTGATGCCCAACGCGCTGGCCACCATTGTGGCGGCAGAGGCGCGCAAGGAAAGCCGTGGCGCCCATGCGCATGAGGATTATCCGAACCGGGACGATGTGAACTGGCGTGTGCATTCGCTGGCTTACGTCGACGGCAATCGGGTCACGCTTTCCACACGGCCTGTGCATCTTGATCCGCTGACCACAGAAGACCAAGGCGGGATCAACCTGAAAAAGATCGCGCCCAAGGCGCGGGTCTATTGACCTGCGATGGCAGAGGGTCTGACCCGCGCCGTGGTGATGACCAACCGGCTTGCGCAATGGGGCGGGGCCGAAATCATCACCTGCGAACTGGCCGAGGAACTGGCCGGGCGGGGTATGGCTGTGACCGTCTATGCGCATTTCATATCGGATGAAATCCGGACCATGCTTGGGTCATTCGGCATATCGACAACGACCGACCCTGATGCAGTCGACGTGATGGGGGCGGATATCGCCTATGGCCACCATCAGATCATCGGCCTGCTGCTGGCCCGGCAGTCCCGACGCGACGCCGGGCTGAGGGGCGAGTTGCCGGTTGTCGTCTATAATCACCTGTCACCTTACGAACCGCTCGAAACCCCGGGACCGTTTGTCGAGGAAGAACTGGCCGATCATATCTGGTGCAACAGCCCCGAAACGCAGGCGATGCTGGCCGAATACGGTCCGGCGTTTGCGGGGGCTAAAGTGGTGCCAAACCCCGCCCCGGAACGGTTCTTTGCCAGCAGACCAGCGGCGGGCGAACGGCTGGCGTCGCTTCTGGTCGTGTCAAACCATGTTCCGCAGGAGTTGACCGACGCGATGGGGCGGTTGTCGTCTGCGGGCATGCAGATCACGCATCTGGGGCTGCCCGGTGTGCAGCGCCGGATCGAACCGGCCGACATTCTGGGGCATGACGCCGTGGTGACGATAGGAAAGACGGCGCAGTACGCGCTGGCCTCGCGTACCCCGGTCTATTGCTACGATCATTTTGGGGGCCCTGGCTGGCTGGACGCGACGACATTTCCCGCTGCCGAAGCGACCAATTTTTCAGGCCGCTCCCGTCCGCAGCGACGGCGGGTCGAGGAACTGGTCCACGACATTACAGCGGGATTCCCTGCCGCGCGCGCCTGGGCGGCGGGACTGGAAGACAAGCTGCTGGACCGCTGGCGGCTTTCACACCACATTGACAGGCTGATTGAAGGCGCGGCGAAATTGCGGGCTGACGATAGTTATCGAAACCGTCGCCAGGCGCTTTTGATGCGACAGGATTTCCGACAGGGTCTGAAAATTGAAGGAAACATCCAGGAAAGCCTGCGCGCGGAAGTTGTGACCCGCATCGGGCTGGAGCATGCGTTGCGACACGCCCGACAGGAGTCGCAGCGGCTGCGGCCCATGACGCGCAGCTATTTCAGTCGACTCAACCGTGCGCTCCGGGGGAAGCAATGCTGATATCCGCGCGTCTTTTCCTTGGGCTGTTGGTCATTATCCAACTCTCGGCCTGTGCCCCCGTACCGCTGGAGCGGGCCGAAGAAGAGTGCTTCGAGCGTGCGCGTGCGGCGAGCCGCCCACGCGGGGAAGCCTATATCGGGGCGAACAGTGCAGGCGGCGGATATGGCGGCCTGCGCGTCAGTGTCTCATCCGACTTCATCCAGGGCCGCGATCCGTCGCAGGTCTATGAATCCTGTGTCTATCAGAAATCCGGTTTGCATCCCTCGCAGCCGCTTTATTCCCGTCCTGACTGGAAAGGCTAAGCCATGGTTCAGTTCTCGCTGCCCAAGAATTCCCGCATCACCACCGGCAAGACCTGGCCAAAGCCGGAAGGGGCAAAGAATGTGCGGAAGTTCCAGATTTACCGCTGGAACCCGGATGACGGGCAGAATCCCCGGGTGGATACCTATTTTCTGGACATGGACAAATGCGGCCCCATGGTTCTGGACGCGCTGATCAAGATCAAGAACGAGATCGATCCCACGCTGACCTTCCGCCGGTCCTGCCGCGAAGGGATATGCGGTTCCTGCGCGATGAACATCGACGGGATCAACACACTGGCCTGCATCTATGGGCTGGATGAAATCAGGGGCGATGTGAAAATCTACCCGCTGCCGCATATGCCGGTCATCAAGGACCTGATCCCCGACCTGACGCATTTCTATGCCCAGCATGCAAGCATCATGCCCTGGCTGGAGACAAAGACGAACCGCCCGGCAAAGGAATGGCGGCAGTCAATCGAGGATCGCAGGAAGCTGGACGGGCTTTATGAGTGCGTGATGTGCGCGTCGTGCAGCACATCGTGCCCGAGCTACTGGTGGAACGGCGACCGTTACCTTGGCCCCGCAGCCTTGCTTCATGCCTATCGCTGGATCATCGATTCACGGGACGAGGCAACGCCCGAGCGGCTGGATCAGCTTGAAGACCCGTTCAAGCTGTATCGCTGCCACACGATCATGAACTGCGCCAAGACCTGCCCCAAGGGCCTGAATCCGGCCAAGGCGATTGCCGAAATCAAGAAAATGATGGTGGAAAGGGTGGTTTGATCTCGCCCGCGCGACATCGGGATGCCGCAATGCAGCAAATGCAATGCTGCTTTGCGGCATAACGCCTTATACTTTCGTATGGCAGCCTCTATGTAGCTGGCATCGAAGGAGAAGGCCGATGAAACGTAAATCGAGTAATGATCGCCAGAATGCCGCTGTCTATCCGGAAACGGAGCAGTATTATCAACGTGTCGCGCAGCCTGTGAAGCCGTCGCCGGATCAGACGGCGCTTGAACAGATGTATGGCTATTACGACGCGCTGTAATGGTCGGATCGGGCCAGATGCGCTTTGGCAAGCGGGGAACGAATGCCGCTTCTGTTGCTGGCGCTTCTGGTCGGTGTGTTTGTGTGGGCGTGGTTCTCACGCCGGAATTCGACACTGACCCGCGCGTGTCGATGGCGGCTTGATCGCACCAGCGGGCCGAATGTGTGGCGCTGTGCCACCTGTGGCGCGGAATGCACGACGGAAACCGGGGCCGATCCGCGGCATTGCCTGCGGAATTGGCCCCGGTCATTGTCCTGATCCTTACCCCGGTCCACAGCCATTGACGCGCGCCCTGCCATGCGCAAGCTTGTGGGCGAGAGGTGCCGATGAAATCCCGCCAGCCCCGCCACAGCCCCCCGCAGGATGCCAGCGGGCGCCGCGATTTGCGGCCCGTGATCTGCTATCCGGTCGAAGGTCTGCCCGACCCAGGTCTTGACGTCCGGCGCGCCGTTCGCAACGGCTGGATAAATACCGCGACCGTGATTGTCCCCCCGCGCGAGGCCCGGTGCTTCACCGTTCCCGCCGGCCATTTCTTTCGGATCAGCAGTGTTGAGGGTCCGCAGGTGGGTGACCTGAATCTGTGGAACGCCGCCGATCTTTCGGAAAGGTTCTTTTCCGGCAAGACGCGGGCCCTGCATGGTACGCATCTGTCGACGGGTGACAGGCTCTGGTCCTGTCTGCCGCATCTGCGTGCCATGGCGACGATCACCGAAGACACGCTTGACTGGTATGGGTTCGACGCTTTTGGCGGCAGCGTACATGACGTGATCGGAACGCGTTGTGATCCCTACACCCATAACCTGCTGGCAAATGGCGGGCAGTATCATCATTGCTGCCATTCCAACCTGACCCGCGCGCTTGCATCGGAACGCGGCCTGTCGCTGCATGATGCGGAAATGCATGTTCATGATGTATTGAACGTGTTCATGTGTACGGGTTTCACCCGCGATACCGGTCAGTATTTCATGAAGGCCAGCCCGGTGCGTCCCGGCGATTTCATCGAATTTTTTGCCGAAATCGATCTTCTGGGGGCTCTGTCCGCTTGTCCGGGCGGTGATTGTTCCTCGGAACATTCCTCGGACAGCGCGGCCTGTTTCCCGTTGATGGTGGAAGTGTTCCGGCCGCAAGCCGCCCCTGCCGGATGGCAGGCTTCGCCCCGAAACGGATACGACCGCAGCCACGGCGCCTGAATCGCTTGCAACGCCCCGCCCCTTCGCCTATATCCCCATCAACAGCGGCGCTGCGGGGTCCAAACTCGCAGCCCACCGGAAAGTTCAACGGGCCGCCACGGCCCGTTTTTTGTTTTGGATGCAACCCATGTCCGACCTTATCGCCAAGGCCGCCATTGACCGCCGGATGGCGGAAATCATCACCCCGGTGATCGAGGGCATGGGGTTTGAACTTGTTCGTGTGCGGCTGATGGGCGGCAAGACCAAGACGCTGCAGATCATGGCCGACCGTCCCGAAGGCGGTATCGTGGTCGAGGATTGCGCGAAGATTTCCACAGCAGTTTCTGCCGTGCTGGATGTCGAGGACCCGCTGGACGATGCCTATACGCTGGAAGTTTCCAGCCCCGGCATCGACCGCCCGCTGACGCGGTTGAAGGATTTCGACATGTGGCAGGGCTATGAGGCCCGTATAGAAACGACCGAGATGATCGACGGCCGCCGTCGCTTCAAGGGCCTGCTGCAAGGCACCGAGGGCGACGAGGTTCTGATCGAGGTCGAGAACGCGGGCGATATGGTGACGATCGGCCTGAAATTCGACTGGCTGTCGGATGCCAAGCTGATCCTGACCGACGATCTGATAGCCGAGATGCTGCGCCAGAAAAAGGCCAGCGGCGTGATCGACGAAAGCCAGTTTGACGATATCGAAACCGAAGACGGGGATGAGGCCGACATGCCCGACACCCCCGAGACCAAACACTGAAACCGGAGGACCATGATGGCGATTACCTCGGCCAACCAGCTCGAACTTCTTCAGACCGCCGAAGCCGTGGCGCGGGAAAAGATGATCGACCCCGATCTGGTCATCCAGGCGATGGAGGAAAGCCTCGCCCGTGCAGCGAAGTCGCGCTATGGCTCCGATCTTGATATCCGGGTCAGCATCGACCGCAAGACGGGTCGCGCCACCTTTGCGCGGGTGCGCACTGTGGTCGAGGACGAGCTTCTGGAAAATCACCACGCGCAACTGACAGTGAAGCAGGCCAAATCCTATCTTGCCGATCCCAAAGTGGGCGACGAGGTGGTGGATGAGGTTCCGCCCGTCGATCTGGGCCGCATCGCCGCGCAGTCGGCCAAGCAGGTCATCCTGCAAAAGGTGCGCGAGGCCGAACGCGACCGCCAGTTCGAGGAATTCCAGGATCGCAAGGGCACGATCATCAACGGTCAGGTCAAGCGCGAAGAATACGGCAATATCATCGTCGATATCGGCCGTGGCGAAGGCATTCTGCGCCGTAATGAAAAGATCGGCCGCGAAAGCTATCGCCCGAACGACCGCATCCGCTGCTACATCAAGGATGTCCGTCGCGAGGCGCGGGGCCCGCAGATCTTCCTGTCACGGACCGACCCGCAGTTCATGGCGGAGCTGTTCAAGATGGAGGTGCCCGAAATCTATGATGGCATCATCGAGATCAAGGCCGTCGCCCGCGATCCGGGTTCCCGCGCCAAGATCGCCGTCATCAGTTATGACAATTCCATCGATCCGGTCGGGGCCTGCGTCGGGATGCGCGGCAGCCGTGTGCAGGCGGTGGTAAACGAGCTTCAGGGCGAAAAGATCGACATCATTCCGTGGAACCAGGATCAGGCGACATTCCTTGTGAACGCGCTGCAACCGGCGGAAGTGTCAAAGGTCGTGATTGACGAAGAGGCGGGCCGAATTGCCGTTGTGGTGCCGGACGAACAGCTTTCGCTGGCGATCGGGCGGCGCGGGCAGAACGTGCGACTGGCCAGCCAGCTGACCGGCCTTGACATCGACATCATGACCGAGGCCGAGGAAAGCGCCCGCCGTCAGGCTGAATTCACCGAACGCAGCCAGCTGTTCATGGACACGCTGGATGTGGACGAAACACTGGCGCAGCTTCTGGTAGCCGAAGGCTTCACCAGTCTCGAAGAGGTCGCCTATGTCGAGCTGGACGAACTGCTGAACATCGACGGTTTCGACGAGGGGACGGCAGAGGAACTTCAGGCCCGCGCCCGCGACCATATCGAGGCCGCAAACCGCAAGGCGCTGGAAAATGCCCGTGCGCTTGGGGTGGAGGAAAGCCTGATCGAATTCGAGGGCCTGACACCCCAGATGGTCGAGGCACTGGCAAACGACGGCATCAAGACACTGGAAGATTTCGCCACCTGCGCCGACTGGGAACTTGCCGGCGGCTGGACCACGGTGAAGGGCGAGCGTGTGAAGGATGACGGCGTGCTGGAGAAGTTCGACGTGAGCCTTGAAGAAGCGCAGCAACTGGTGATGACCGCGCGCGTCATGCTGGGCTGGGTTGATCCTTCCGAGCTGGAGGCCAAGGCCGACGACGAGGACGGCGAAGAGGAAGAGGTCTGAAAGGACCGGAGGCAGAAATGACCCGGGGCGGGCAGGCAAAGGCACGGGATGAGGCAGAACGGCGGTGCATCGTCACCGCCGAGGTGCAGCCCAAGGGCGGCCTGATCCGTTTTGTTCTTGCGCCTGACGACAGCCGGGTGGTTGCCGATCTGGCCGAAAAGCTTCCCGGTCGGGGCATCTGGGTCAGTGCCGACCGTGATGCACTGGAAAAGGCGGTGGCGAAGAACCTGTTTTCGCGCGCCGCAAAGGCCCCGGCGCTGGTGCCGGCGGGTCTTGTCGATGAGGTGGAGGCCGCACTGGCGAAACGGGTCATCGATCTGATCTCGCTGGCGCGGAAGGCGGGTCTTGCGGTGATGGGGTTCGAGAAGGTCAAGGGCTGGCTGGCCGAAGGAAAGGCCAAGGTTCTTCTTCAGGCCAGTGACGGGTCAGAGCGCGGTAAGTCCAAATTATGGACGCCGGAAGGTGGGCGGTTTTTCGGATGCCTGAGTGCCGGGGAATTGGGTTTGGCATTCGGGCGTGAACATGCGATACACGGCGCGCTTGCGGCTGGCGGACTCACGACTCGTGTTGTAGAGGAAGCCGCAAAGCTCGCCGGATTGCGCGGGCTAGACGGCAGCAGGGCTGCCGGGAAGGATACGAAGAAGGCATGAACGATACAGACGGCAAGAAACCCCTCGGTCTGGGTGGCGGATCGCGTTCCGGTCAGGTGAAGCAAAGCTTCAGCCACGGCCGGACCAAGAGTGTCGTCGTCGAGACGAAGCGCAAGCGCGTTGTTGTTCCCAAGCCGGGCACCGCTCCGGCCAAGGGCGCGACGGGCGCTGCCGGTGTTGGTGATCCGTCGCGTCGCCCGGCGGGGATCAGTGATGCCGAGATGGAACGTCGCCTGGCGGCGGTAAAGGCACATCATGCGCGCGCTGCCGAAGATGCCGCGCAGCGTGCCGAAGATGAGCGCCAGCGCGAGGAAGAGCGTCAGCGCCGCCGCGAGGAGATGGAGGCCAAGGAGCGCGAGGAGCGCGCTCACGAAGAGGCCATGAAGATCAAGGCCGCCGAGGAAGCACGCGCGGCGCGCGAGGCCGAGATTCGCGCGGAACGGGTTGCCGATGCCGGCCGCGCGTCACCGGCCCGCGAACCCGCCGCCGCCGCGCCCGCTGCTGCCGAAGCGCCCGCCCAGCGTGGCGCATCGAAACCCACCTCGGGGCCGCGGAAGACCGACCGGGAGCGTGACGACCGCAAGGGTGGCGAAGGCGACAGCCGCAAGAGCAAGACTGATGACAATTCGCGTCGGTCTGGCAAGCTGAGCCTTACCGAGGCGCTGGATGGCGAGGGCGGTCGCCACCGTTCCATGGCCGCGATGAAACGCAAGCAGGAACGTGCCCGCCAAAAGGCCATGGGCATGAACCTGAAGCCTGAAAAGATGGTTCGCGATGTTCAGTTGCCGGAGACCATCGTTGTTCAGGAGCTTGCAAACCGCATGGCGGAACGTGCCGCAGATGTGGTCAAGGCCCTGATGAAGATGGGCATGATGGTCACCATGAACCAGGCCATCGATGCGGACACCGCCGAACTGGTGATCGAGGAATTCGGACACCGTGCCGTTCGTGTCACCGATGCGGATGTGGAACAGGCCATTGATACCGTCGATGACAAGTCCGAGGATCTGCAACCGCGCCCGCCGATCGTGACGATCATGGGCCACGTCGATCATGGCAAGACCAGCCTGCTCGACGCGATCCGGCATGCCAATGTCGTTTCGGGCGAAGCGGGTGGCATTACCCAGCACATTGGTGCCTATCAGGTGAAAACCGAATCCGGTGCTGTGCTGACCTTCCTTGACACACCCGGCCACGCTGCCTTTACCAGCATGCGCGCCCGTGGTGCCCAGGTGACCGATATCGTTGTTCTTGTGGTTGCGGCTGACGACGCCGTGATGCCGCAGACGGTCGAGGCGATTGCCCATGCCAAGGCGGCCAAGGTGCCGATGATCGTTGCGATCAACAAGATCGACAAACCCGATGCCAACCCGACCAAGGTGCGCACCGATCTGCTTCAGCATGAAGTGGTCGTTGAAAAGATGTCGGGTGACGTTCTGGATGTCGAGGTTTCCGCAAAGACCCGGCTTGGGCTGGACGAGCTGCTGGAAAACATCGCGCTTCAGGCCGAAATCCTTGACCTGCGTGCCAATCCGGATCGTGCGGCCATGGGTGCCGTGATCGAGGCCAAGCTGGATGTGGGCCGTGGCCCCGTGGCAACCGTTCTTGTCCAGCATGGCACATTGCGCCCCGGCGATATTTTCGTCGTTGGCGAACAATGGGGCAAGGTCCGCGCGCTGATCAATGACAAGGGCGACCGCGTCAAGGAAGCCGGCCCGTCGGTTCCGGTGGAGGTGCTGGGCCTGAACGGCACGCCGCAGGCTGGCGATGTTCTGAACGTTGTCGAAACCGAAGCCCAGGCGCGCGAGATCGCCAGCTATCGTGAAAAGGCGTCGCGCGACAAGCGTGCGGCCATCGGGGCTGCAACGACGATGGAACAGCTTATGGCCAAGGCCAAGGCGGATCTGAACATGGCCGAACTGCCGCTGGTGGTGAAGGCAGATGTGCAGGGTTCTGCCGAAGCGATCGTTCAGGCGCTGGAAAAGATCGGCAATGACGAGGTGCGGGTGCGTGTCCTGCACTCCGGCGTCGGCGCCATCACCGATTCCGATATCGGTCTGGCCGAAGCTTCTGGTGCGCCGGTGATTGGCTTCAACGTGCGGGCGAATGCCTCTGCCCGGCAGACGGCCAATCAGAAGGGTGTGGAGATCCGTTATTATTCGGTGATCTACGACTTGGTCGATGACGTAAAAGCTGCTGCTTCGGGCTTGCTCAAGGCCGAGGTGCGCGAGAACTTCATCGGCTATGCCACGATCAAGGAAGTGTTCAAGGTTTCCGGCGTCGGCAAGGTTGCCGGCTGTCTGGTCACCGAAGGCGTGGCTCGCCGTTCTGCCGGTGTCCGTCTGCTGCGCGACAATGTCGTGGTCCACGAAGGCACACTGAAAACGCTGAAGCGCTTCAAGGACGAGGTAAAGGAAGTCATCTCGGGCCAGGAATGCGGTATGGCGTTCGAAAATTACGACGACATCCGACCGGGCGATGTGATCGAAATCTTCGAGCGTGAGGAAGTTGAGCGCAAGCTGAACTGACGCAGGCCAAACGGAAAGCGAATGTGGACGGTCGGAGGCATGATGCGCCTCCGGCCGTTTTCAATTC
>JBOFCO010000116.1:0-1820 GCA_051646105.1 Paracoccaceae bacterium | reverse complement strand
GCGCAGCCGCGCCGCGTCGTCGTCGGGAATGATGCCGCCCACGATCACCGGAACATGATCCAGGCCGGCCGCGCGAATGCGCGTCATCAGATCCTCGATCAGCGGCATGTGGCTGCCCGACAGGATCGACAGGCCGACGACATGGGCGTCTTCTTCTTGCGCGCGGGCCACGATCTGTTCGGGCGTCAGGCGGATCCCCTCATAGGTGATGTCCATGCCGCAGTCGCGCGCGCGGAAGGCGATCTGTTCGGCACCGTTGGAATGCCCGTCCAGGCCGGGTTTGCCGACCACGAACTTCAGCCGCCGCCCAAGGCGCGCGCTGACGGCGTCGACGGCTTCGCGGATATCTTCCAGCCCTTCTGTCCGGTTCGACGGGTTGGCCGACACGCCGGTCGGGCCGCGATATTCGCCATGGACCTGCCGCATGACGCCCGCCCATTCGCCGGTCGTGGCGCCTGCCTTGGCGGCGGCGATGGAATACGGCATGACATTCTCGCCCCGCCTTGCCGCATCGCGCAGCGCAGCAAGCGCCTGTTGCACCGCATCTTCGTCCCGCGCCTCGCGCCAGGCCTGCAACCGGACGATCTGATCCTGTTCCACCGCCGGATCGACAACCATGATGCCACCGTCCCCCGCCGTCAGCGGCGAAGGCTCGCCCCCTTGCCAGCGGTTGACGCCGACCACCACCGTCTCGTTCGTCTCGATCCGGCCCAGGCGTTCGGCATTCGATTCGACCAGCCGCGCCTTCATGTAATCGATGGCGGCGATCGCCCCGCCCATCTCATCCAGCAGGCGCAGTTCGTCGCGCGCGCCCTGCTTCAATTCCTCGACCTTGGCGGCGATGACCGGATTGCCGTCGAACAGATCGCCGAATTCCAGCAGGTCGGTTTCGTAGGCCACGATCTGCTGCATCCGCAGCGACCATTGCTGATCCCAGGGACGCGGCAGGCCAAGCGCCTCGTTCCACGCAGGCAGTTGCACCGCCCGCGCCCGCGCATTCTTCGACAGCGTGACGGCCAGCATTTCCAGAAGGATGCGATAAACGTTGTTTTCGGGCTGCTGTTCGGTCAGCCCAAGGCTGTTGACCTGCACCCCATAGCGAAAGCGGCGGTATTTTTCATCCTCGATACCATACCGCTCGCGCGTGATCTCTTCCCACAGTTCCGTGAATGCCCGCATCTTGCACATCTCGGTCACGAAGCGGATGCCCGCATTCACGAAAAAGCTGATGCGGCCAACCATGTCGGGAAAGCCTTCGGGGGGAACCTTGCCTTTCAGGTCGTCCAGCACAGCGATGGCGGTCGCCAGAGCATAGGCCAGTTCCTGCTGCGGCGTGGCCCCGGCTTCCTGTAGGTGATAGGAACAGACATTCATCGGGTTCCACTTGGGCAAGTGTTCCCGCGTATAGGCGGCGACATCGGTGATCATCGCCAGCGACGGCTTGGGCGGGCAGATATAGGTGCCGCGCGACAGGTATTCCTTGATCAGGTCGTTCTGCACGGTCCCCTGCAGCTTGGCGATGTCCGCGCCCTGCTCATCGGCTACGGCGATATACAGCGACAGCAGCCAGGGCGCCGTGGCATTGATTGTCATCGAGGTGTTCATCTGTTCCAGCGGAATGGCATCGAACAGCGCCCGCATGTCGCCCAGGTGACAGACCGGCACGCCGACCTTGCCGACCTCGCCCCGCGCAAGCGCGTGGTCGCTGTCGTAGCCCGTCTGGGTCGGCAGGTCGAAGGCGACCGACAGGCCCGTCTGCCCCTTGGACAGGTTCGCGCGATAGAGCGCGTTCGACTTCTCGGCTGTGGAATGGCCCGCGT
>JBOFCO010000211.1:0-8463 GCA_051646105.1 Paracoccaceae bacterium | reverse complement strand
AAGCCGCGATGCTGACCGGGCTTGCCCGCGACGGTGGTCTGTATCTGCCGGAAACCATCCCGGTGATGGACAGGGCTGACATCGCGGCACTTGCCGGGCTGCCGTATGAGGAAATCGCCTTTCGCGTCATGCGGCCCTTTGTGGGCGATGCCTTTGCCGATGACGAGTTTCGCGCCATCATCGACCGGGCCTATGCCGGTTTCGGCCATGCCGCCCGCGCGCCGCTGAAACAGCTTGGCCCGAACCACTTCCTGCTGGAACTGTTCCACGGCCCGACGCTGGCGTTCAAGGACTTCGCCATGCAATTGATCGGCCAGTTGTTCCGCGTATCGCTGGCGCGGCGTGGCGAACGGGTGACGATTGTCGGGGCCACATCGGGCGATACGGGTTCGGCGGCGATCGAGGCATTTCGCGGTGTGCCGGGTGTGGATGTGTTCATCCTGTTCCCGCATGGCCGGGTGTCGGATGTGCAGCGCCGCCAGATGACCACCCCGGCAGAGGCGAATGTTCACGCCATCGCCGTGAACGGCGACTTTGACGATTGCCAGGCCCGGCTCAAGGACATGTTCAACGATTTTGCCTTTCGTGACCGGGTTCGTCTGGCAGGCGTCAATTCGATCAACTGGGCGCGGGTTCTGGCACAGGTGGTCTATTACTTCAGCGCCGCCACCGCCCTTGGCGCGCCGCACCGCGCGGTGGATTTCACCGTGCCTACCGGCAATTTCGGCGACGTTTTCGCGGGCTATATCGCGCGGCGCATGGGTCTGCCCATCGGGCGGCTGGTGATCGCCACCAACCAGAACGATATCCTGCACCGCTGCCTGACAACCGGTGTCTATGAAACCCGTGCGGTTGCGCCCTCGATCAGCCCGTCGATGGATATACAGGTTTCCTCGAACTTCGAGCGTGCACTCTGTTACGCCTACGGTGGCGATACAAAGGCCGTGACCTCCGCGATGGAGGACCTGAAAACCACGGGCCGGTTCACCGTAGGGCAGGGTGCATTGCAGGCCCTGCGCGAGGTGTTCTCCTCGGGTCGCGCGTCGGAGGTGGAAACCTCTGCCACCATTGCGGCGACACTGAAGAACAGCGCGGAACTGATATGCCCGCACTCTGCCGTAGGGGTTCATGTCGCCCCCGCCTTTACCGATCCGGCACGACCCATGGTCACGCTGGCCACCGCGCATCCGGCCAAATTCCCGGCGGCGGTCGAGGCCGCGACAGGTGTTCATCCCGCGCTTCCGCCGCGTATGGCCGATCTTTTCGACCGCCCGGAACGCGTGACACGGCTTGACAACGATCTTGCGGCGCTTGAAGCGTTCATTCTTGAAAGGTTAACAATGTGACGACCCGCATCCATCGCCTGTCCAACGGTTTCCGCATCGTGACCGAAACGATGCCCGGCCTGCAATCGGCTGCCGTCGGCATCTGGGTGATGGCAGGTGGCCGCCACGAACGGGCCGAGCAGAACGGCATCGCGCATTTCCTGGAACATATGGCGTTCAAGGGCACCAAGACGCGCAGTGCGCTGCGTATTGCCGAGGAAATCGAGGACGTTGGCGGCTATATCAACGCCTATACCAGCCGGGAAACCACCGCCTATTATGCCCGTGTCCTTGCGGACGATGTGCCGTTGGCGCTGGATGTGGTGTCGGACATCGTGCTGAACCCGATCTTCGACCCGAATGAAATCGAGACGGAACGACACGTCATCCTTCAGGAAATCGGGCAGGCGCTGGATACGCCCGACGACATCATCTTTGACTGGTTGCAGGAAGCGGCCTATCCCGGGCAGGCATTGGGGCGCACCATCCTTGGTCCGGCGGAACGGGTTTCGGCATTCGGGCGCAAGGATTTTTCGCGCTTCGTGCGCGAACATTACGGCCCCGACCAGATGATCCTTTCTGCGGCAGGCGCGATCGACCATGACAGGCTTGTGGCGCAGGCAGAAAAGATCTTTGGCGGCCTGTCCCCGGTGGGCAAGCGCAGCTACGAAGGAGCAGCCTTTCAAAGCGGTGAACGGCGCGAGGTGAAAGCGCTGGAGCAGGTGCATTTCGCCCTTGCCTTCGAAGCTCCCGGCTATCGGCACCGCGATTACTTCACCTCGCAGATCTATGCCTCGGTTGTAGGTGGCGGCATGTCCAGCCGCCTGTTCCAGAAGATCCGCGAGGAACGCGGCCTGTGCTATTCGATCTATGCGCAGTCGGGCAGCTACGAAGACACCGGGATGCTGACCATCTATGCCGGCACGTCCGAAGAGGAAATCGCCGGGCTGACCGACCTGACCATCGACGAACTGCGCCGGTCGGCCGAGGACATGTCAGAGGCAGAGGTCGCCCGTGCCCGCGCGCAGATGAAGGCGGGGCTGCTGATGGGACTGGAAAGCCCCTCTGCCCGCGCAGAACGCATGGCCCGGCTTGTGTCGATCTGGGATCGGGTGCCGCCACTGGAGGAGACCATCGCCGAAATCGATTCCGTCGGCACGGCGCGGGTTCGCGACTTCGGCGCGGCACTGGTGCAAAGCCGGTCCGCAGCCATGGCGCTGTATGGCCCGGTGCAGGGTGCCCCCGAGCTTTCGGTGCTGCAAGCGCGGCTTGCCGCCTGATGCTTCTGCGTCGGCGCAGGCTTCGGCTGGAAACGGAAAGACTGTTCCTGCGCGCGCCCGAACATGCCGATTTTCGTGCATGGTCCGGCCTGCGGACTCAAAGCGCGGCCTTCCTGACGCCATGGGAGCCGGCATGGGCCGATGACCATCTGTCGCGAAAATCCTTCATCAGCCGGGTCTACTGGGCGCGGCGGGCCATCGGGGCAGGCACGGCCTTGCCCCTGTTCGTCTTCCGGAGGGCCGATGGCGCGCTGGTTGGCGCGATCACGCTGGATCATATCCGGCGTGGACCGGCGCAGGCGGGAACGCTGGGCTACTGGATCGGCCAGCCTCATGCACGGCTGGGATACATGCGCGAAGCCATTCTTGCTGTCGTCCATCATGCTTTCAATGACCTCGACCTCAGCCGGATCGAAGCGGCCTGCCTGCCGGAAAACGCGGCGTCTCGCGGTGTGCTGGAAAAAACCGGGTTCAAGTATGAGGGTGTGGCACAAAGCTATCTTCAAATTAACGGCCGATGGCGGAATCATGTGCTTTACGCCGCCCTGCGCGGCGACCGGCGAGGGCGCACCGATGCCGGATAACCTGCATATCCTGCTGTTGCGCGGTGTGAATGTCGCTGGTGCAAACCGCCTTCCCATGGCGGAGTTTCGCACGATGCTGGAAAGCATGGGCGGCACTTCGGTCAGGACCTATATCCAGAGCGGAAACGCCGTGCTGCGAAGCGCGCTGGCGGGACCTGCGCTGGCAGAAGCCGTTGCCAGCGGAATAGAAAAAGATTTCGGATTTCGACCCGCACTGGTGCATGTGCTGGACCGCGCAACGCTGGACCGGGTGATCGCGGGCAATCCCTTTTCAGCGGATGACCTGCCGTTGGACAGGCTGCACATCTTTTTCCTTGCCCGGCCCGCGCCCGAAACCGACCTTTCCGCGCTGCGCGGACTGGCCGCCCCGGACGAGGATTTCTGCCTGACAGGTGCGGCCTTTTACCTGAAAACGCCATCAGGCATCGGGCGATCCGGACTTGCCGAAAAGTTGCCGCGTTACCTGAAGGCCGCGATGACGTCCCGCAACCTTCGGTCGGTGCTGGCGATCCGCGATCTGGCCGCGCAAGTTGAGGGAGGGGCAGGATGATGCTGAACCCGGCAGATGCGGGCTTTGCCGAAGGGCTTGCGGGGCAACTGCCCCCTGACACTTTGCGCGCACCCGAACCGCGCCACCTGACCGAACCGCGCGGGCGCTATCAGGGCCATGGCGGCCTGCTGGCCCTGCCGCGCGACGCCGGTCAGGTGGCCACCATCGTCCGGGCCTGTGCCGCCGCGCGGGTCGGGATCGTGCCCATCTCTGGCGGGACCGGGCTGGTGGGCGGGCAGGTGATGCCCGATGGCCCGCTGCCGCTGATCCTGTCGACCGAGCGCATGCAGACCATCCGTGCCGTCTACCCCGATGAAAATGTGCTGATCGCCGATGCGGGCTGCATTCTGGAAACCGTCCACCAGGCGGCGGATGCGGTGGGGCGGCTGTTTCCGCTGACCATCGCCTCGCAGGGGTCGGCGCGGGTGGGCGGCATCCTGTCGACAAATGCGGGCGGTGTGAACGTGCTGCGCTACGGCAATGCCCGCGACCTGTGTCTGGGGGTAGAGGCGGTTCTGCCCGACGGGCAGATATGGAATGGCCTGACCCGGCTGCGCAAGGACAACACAGGCTATGATCTGCGCGACCTGCTGATCGGGGCGGAAGGCAGCCTTGGCATCATCACTGCGGCCACCCTGCGGCTGCACCCCAGACCTGCACGGCAGGGGGCGGCATTCCTTGTCGTGCAGGATCCGGCCGCGGCGCTGCAACTGCTGGCCATGGCGCAGGACATGACCGGCGGCGGGGTTTCGGCGTTTGAACTGATCCACGGGCAGGGCCTGCTGTTTCTGGACGAGGTTCTGCCCGATGTGCGCCAGCCTTTTGCGGTACGCCCGGAATGGATGGTCTTGGTCGATCTGGGGCTTCCGTCCGCGATGGACCCGGTCATAACCCTGGAGGCGCTTTTTGTGGCGGCAGAGGCTGCGGGGCTGGCCAGCGATGGCGTCATCGCCGCCAGCGGTGCGCAACGTGATGCGTTCTGGCAGTTACGCGAAGCGATGCCAGAGGCGAACCGCCGGATTGGATCGATCTCCTCACACGATATTTCCGTGCCGCTGGGCGCGCTGGCCGATTTCGTCGACGAGGCAACGGCGGCGCTGAGGGCGATGGGCGATTACAGGATCAATGCTTTCGGCCATGTGGGCGATGGCAACCTGCACTACAACGTCTTTCCCGCAAAGGGCCGGGATCGGGCGGAGTATGAGCTCCAGCGCGGCGCAATCAAGACGCTGGTGCACGATCTGGTGCATCGCTTTGGCGGCTCGGTCAGTGCCGAACACGGCGTGGGGCGGCTGAAGGTGGCCGATCTGGAGCACTACGGTGATCGGGCAAAGCTGTCGGCACTAAGGGCAATCAAGCTGGCGCTTGACCCGGCGGGCATCATGAACCCAGGCGCGGTGCTGCGGGCCTGACGATCCCATCGGCACCGGGGCTTGCAATTCGGGGCGAAACCGCCCTATAGAACCCCGCAGCGCGGGCGTTGTGTAATGGTAAGACCTTAGCCTTCCAAGCTAAAGACGCGGGTTCGATTCCCGCCGCCCGCTCCATCCTTTCCAGCCGTTTGTTTTCGGGCGTTTCGTCGCGGCGCTTGCGCTTGCCCCTCCGGCACATCCCGCCTAAACCCGTTCCACCCAATTGCAGGATGGCATCAGGCATGGCGCGCAATCCGACACCTATGACAGAGGATCGCCCGCGCGCCCGGACCGTGGGCGCATTGCGTGGGCTGTTGCCATTTCTGCTGCCCTATCGTGGCCTCATGGCTTTGGCTGTGCTGGCGCTGATCGCCACAGCGACCATCAGCCTGATCCTGCCCATCGCGGTACGGCGGGTGATCGACGGGTTTACTGGCGGGGCGGAACTGCTGGACAGCTATTTTGCGGCCGCATTGGGCATCGCCGCGCTGCTGGCCGTGGGCACGGCGCTGCGCTACGCGCTTGTGACCCGGCTGGGTGAACGGGTCGTTGCGGATATCCGCAAGGCGGTGTTCGCGCATGTCCTGGGACTGTCGCCTGCCTTTTTCGAAAAGGTGATGACCGGAGAGGTGCTGAGCCGGATCACCACCGATACAACCCTGATCCAGTCCGTTGTCGGCTCGTCCGTATCGATTGCGCTGCGTAACATTCTCATGCTGGCGGGCGGGCTGGTGCTGATGCTCGCCACATCGGCCAAGCTGACCGGAATGGTGCTGCTCATCGTGCCGCTGGTCATCGTGCCGATCCTGGTGATGGGCCGCAAGCTGCGCAGGCTCAGCCGGGAAAATCAGGACCTGATTGCAGAATCTTCCGGTTATGCCGCCGAAGCGCTGGGTGCCGTGCAGACGGTGCAGGCGTTCACCCATGAAAAACCCAGCCGCGATGCCTTTTCCGGTGTGACGGAACGATCCTACCTGTCAGCGCAGGCACGGATCAGCACCCGCGCGGTGATGACGGCCATTGTGATCTTTCTCGTGTTCGCCGGGGTGGTCGGGGTGCTGTGGATCGGGGCGCATGATGTCCGGGCGGGGGCGATGTCACCGGGGCAGCTTGTCCAGTTCGTGATCTATGCGGTGATGGTGGCGGGCGGTGTCGGTGCACTGTCGGAAATCTGGGGCGAATTGCAGCGTGCAGCGGGGGCAACGGAACGGCTGGCGGAGCTGCTGGCCGAACAGGACAGCCTGCCCGATCCGGCGCATCCCGTGCCGCTTCCCGTGCCTGTCCGTGGCGATATCGGGTTTCACGGTGTCAGCTTCCGCTATCCCGCGCGCCCGCAGGTGTCGGCATTGGACGGGGTCAGCGTCGACATCGCCGCCGGGCAGACCGTGGCGCTGGTTGGGCCGTCGGGCGCGGGCAAAACCACCGTGCTGCAACTGCTGCAACGCTTTCACGATCCGCAGGCGGGACACATCACCATCGACGGCGTCGACCTGCGCAGCATGGCCAAGGCGGATTTTCGCGGCGCCATTGCCGTTGTCCCGCAGGACCCGGTGATCTTTGCCGCAACGGCTCGCGATAACATCCGTTTCGGTCGCCCCGATGCGTCGGATACCGAGGTGGAGGCGGCGGCAAGGGCGGCAGCCGCACATGACTTCCTGTCGGTCTTGCCGCAGGGATATGACACGGCCCTGGGCGAACGCGGGGTGATGCTGTCAGGCGGCCAGCGGCAGCGCGTGGCCATTGCCCGCGCCATCCTGCGCGATGCGCCGATCCTGCTGCTGGACGAAGCGACAAGCGCGCTGGATGCAGAAAGCGAGGGTGCGGTGCAGCGCGCGGTCGAAGCTCTGGCGAAGGGGCGCACGACACTGGTGGTGGCGCACAGGCTGGCCACGGTGAAACGCGCTGATCGCATCCTGGTGTTCGAGGCGGGTCGCGTGGTGGCTGACGGCACGCATGACGCGCTGGTGGCGCAGAACGGCCTTTATGCGCGTCTGGCGCGGCTGCAGTTCACCGAAGGTCTGGCGGCGGAGTAGGCCATCACAGGTTACATGCCGCAGGGTTTCACTTGCTCGATTTGCAGCAAGGCCCCACATTCCCAAGAAAGGATATGACCGGGCCACATGTCCGGCACCGATCTGGGAGGGTCGTCGATGACCGAATTTGCCTCTGCCGCCGACCGCGATGCGATCGAGGCGGAAATGCCGTGGGCCGCGCGCGGTCTGCCCGTCACAATTCATGGGTTGCTGTCGCGGACGGCGGCGGAACATGGCGGCAGACCTGCGGTCAGCTTCCAGATCCTTTCCGGTCCCGGTGACAAGTCGGAAACGCTGACCTGGAACCAGCTTCTGGGCAGGGTCACGCAAGCGGCCAACCTGTTCCGCAATCTGGGCGTCGGCGAAAAGGACACGGTGGCCTATCTGCTGCCCAACTGTAACGAGACTGTCGTGGCCCTGCTTGCCGGGGCTACGGCAGGCATTGTCAATCCGATCAATCCTCTGCTCGACGCAGAACAGATTGCCGCCATCCTGCGCGAGACGAATGCAAAGGTTCTGGTCACGCTGCGCAGTTTCCCCAAGTCGGATGTGGCGCAGAAGGCGGCAGAGGCCGTTGCCCTGGCCCCGAGTATCCGGACGGTGCTAGAGGTGGACCTGAACCGCTACCTGACCCCGCCGAAAAGCTGGATCGTGCCGTTGATCCGCCCCAAGAACCCGGTCCGGCACAAGGCGAACAGGCTTGATTTCATTGATGCCTGCTCCCGGCAACCTGCCGACCGGCTGATCTTTGACGACGGCGCTGTCGATCGTGTCGCCGCGTATTTTCATACCGGCGGCACGACAGGGATGCCGAAGGTGGCCCAGCACAAATATTCGGGCATGATCTACAACGGCTGGCTGGGCGCGCGACTGCTGTTCCGCGCTGATGACGTGCTGATGGCGCCGCTGCCGCTGTTCCATGTCTTTGCGGCCTATCCGGTGCTGATGTCTGTCATCACCAGCGGCGCGCATCTGGTATTGCCGACCCCGCAGGGCTATCGCGGCGAAGGTGTCTTCGACAATCTGTGGAAGCTGATCGCACGGTGGAAGGTCAGCTATCTGATCACGGTTCCGACCGCACTGTCGGTGCTGATGCAGCGCAAGGTCGATGCCGACATATCGACGCTGCGCGGGGCGTTTTCCGGGTCCGCGCCGCTGCCGGTCGAACTGTACAAAAGGTTCGAGTCGGTGACTGGCGTCCAGATCATCGAAGGTTACGGCCTGACGGAATGCACCTGCCTCGTGGCCTGCAATCCGCCAGAGGGTCACAAGAAGATCG
>JBOFCO010000121.1:0-6252 GCA_051646105.1 Paracoccaceae bacterium | reverse complement strand
GCCATCGGTGCCTTTTCGACCTTTGATGCATTTCCGGACAGATCAGACATCACGCCCATCACGAAAGGCAGTTCCACCATCTTTTCGCTGTCATACGGATCTTCGTAGGAAATCATGACCCTTGGGGGCCGGTTACGCTTTATAAAACCAGTTGCCGAGTCAGAACTCATTTAATCTCTCCCTCGTTTCGCCGGGATGAAACCGCCATTGTACATCAAAGTCAACGGGTTTGGGGGTACGGAATCATGACCCCTTGGCTCGCCCCGGCATCAATTCTGAAATAAGTGCGCCGAAATCCTTATCAAGATACGCTTTTGCACGGGACAAGAGAAGGGGAATCGGCGACGCAGGCTCGCGAATCCGGAAATATTCATCGACCCCGCGCAGCCAGCCTGCCACTTCCGCGCGCGAGGTGATTTCGGGCGGCGGTTCCGTCGGCTCCTCTACCTGCGGTGGCGCGTTCCTGGCCATCTCGGCGGACAGCAGACGCAGGCGGTCCATCGACATTGAAAAACCGGTGTCGGGGCCAAAATCGATGCGGGTCTTGTTGGCGTCTTCGGGCAGCAAGGTCTCGATGGCCTCGATCAGCGGCTTCCCGACCAGCAGCCGCGCCTGGATGACCAGCAACAAGGCGGCAGAGGAAGGTTCGTTGCGCGCAAAGAAAATCTCGATGGCGCGCAGTGCCTGTTTCGCAGTGCCCTGATCGGACACTTTCTGCGCAGGCACGTTGGGTGTCACGGTCTGCGCAAGTGCTGGCGCAGCCGTCGCATGATCGCCCCCGGTGTCGCTGACCGCATCATCGGCTGCGACTGCCACGTCAGCCGTGCCGGCCTCGGACCACGGCTGAAGATCAGGCCGCGCCTGTGCGATCAGTTTCTGAACGTCGCCGATAACATCGATCGTTGCAGACACACCCAGCGTGAAGGGGCGATCACCGCGAATGCACGCCCCCTTCATGCGCGTCATGGCCACACAGGCCGCCGTGAGCAACCGGTGCGCGTTATCGACGGCCGCCTTGTTGCCGGGTGCCGCAATGTTGCTGAGAAGACTGCCGGCGTTCAGTCCGACTTCACCTTCGCGCGGCTCCACCTGCTTGGTTGCCGCCATATGCCGCCGCAAGGTTACCTCGCCCGGCCCGGCGATGTTGAGGTATTGCAGCGGGGCCTGAACGGTTGTGAGATTGGCAAGTTCTTCAAGCGTGCTGCGCCGGTCGCCGATGTCTTGGGGGTGAACGGTTGACGGCTGGCTTTCCAGAAGGTCGGCCATACCTTCAAGTGCCTCAACGAAGCCGTCCAGCCGGCCTGCAAGAATCTGCTGCCGCGCCATAAGGGACAGCAGGCGCAGATCGCGGGACCGTTTCAACAGATTGAGAATGGTTTCGCGCGACTTGGCATGCGGCACGCTTTTGGGATCAAACACCGACCCGGGCGAGAAATCATCCTTTGGCCCGCGCAGACCAGGAACAAAATAGCGTTCGGGCAGGTCGCCTTCAGCCTCGTAGTAGAACCCGGAAAACGCCTCATCATCTGCTGCGGCAAGGTCGGGGCCGCTGGGTTCGTCTTCGGAAATTTCAGCCGTCAGCCAATCAATTGCCATTTTATCCTCGCGTCACCGCAATGCTGCCGACCCTAGCAGTGCTGCCAGTTCAGTCAACACTCCCCGGACCGCCGTCCTTGCGCGCTGCTGCCACGGCTGCGGAATAACTTTCGGCGAAGTTGGCCAGAAACACATCGAGCATGCCGTTTTCATGCTTGCCCGCCTTGGCGTCCCAGCGTTCGACATAGGTATCCCATGCCTTTTTCTTGTTTGCGCCGCCGCCCAGCAGGCCGCCCCCTGACCCGTCATCAATTGCTTCGGGTGCAAGGTCGGCCAGCAGCTTGATCAAGGCAGGCTGAATGGCCGCAAACACGGCCATCTGATGCAGGCGCACGTCCGCAAGACCAGATGCCACGCCATCCCCGCCTTTCAGGAAGCCTTCTCGCGGCGTCAGGAACATGACCTCCAGCGCCTGCGCGGAGTCGGGCAGAAACTTCAGCGGATTGTTGTTCGTCGCCCCGATCATCGTGCGGTCGCCGCCTTTGGTGAAGCGCTTGGTTGTCGCACGGTCCTGCAGCAGTGCCATAAGTTCGGTGGCCACAATGCGCATCGTGCGGCCCAGTTCATGCGCAAAGGTTTCTGGCAGCAGGTTGCCCAGCTTGTCCGTTGGCAGACCCGCCCCTTCGCAGAATGCGCGCAGAAAGGCTTGCGGCGCGGCCTTGTCTGCGGGCGTCGGGGCAGCAGCCGGGGCCGCAGGTGCGGGCATGGGCAGGGATTGGGGAGTGGCGGCAAGCGGTGCGTCCGAAGCCAGCGGAGCAACGGCGTGCGGAGGCGGCGCAAATCCGATGGAGGGCGGAGGCGGAGGCGGGGCACCAAAGGCGGGCGGCGTTGCCAGTGGCAAGGGAGGGGCTGACGCCGGGCCGGTCAGGCCGGCGCCGCCCACGAGGGACTGTGGCTGTGACCCGAACGGCGTGCCTGACGGGCCGACAGCAGGCGGGATAGGTGCTGCGGGCATGTATTGCGGCGGGAATGGCGTGGGCTGGCCCTGCGGTACGGGCGTCACGATGAAATCATCCGAAAAATCCGCCATGCGCCGCCCGTCGGCACGCGGCATGGGATCGATCGGTGCTGCAACCGGCGTACCCACGGCCCAGGGATCATCGTTATGCGCGGCCGGGGGCGGGGCATAACCGCCATATGGGGCGGGCTGGCCATAGCCCTGCGCCACGGCCTGCGCCGCCGCACCGATACGCACGATGACGAAGTACTGGCCGACCTGAAAACGATCACCAGAGTTCACACGGTATGGTCCGTCCAGCCGATAGGGTTGACCCACCAGAAACGTGCCGTTGGTTGACTTGTCGGTCAGCCACCACGCGCCTTCGTGGAAATCCATGTCGAAGTGGTGACTGCTGATGAACCGTGTCGGGTCCGGCAGAACCCAGTCCATCCCGTTCGCCCGCCCTATCCGCAAAGATCGACCCGTGCTGGACACTTCGATAGGGCTGCCGCCTTCGAGACTTTGGTAGTTTTCGATGCGTAACGTCAGGGTCATGTGGGTAAACTAGCCGCCTTCCACACTGACCTAAAGCCGGAATAGCGATTCCGCCATATCAATGAATCGTGCCAGACAGATCGACCGGCGGCTCATGTCCGCCTTTGCCAGTAGTGACAGCACCGCCGTGTTGATTGCCCGCGGGCTGCGATGCAGCGGCACGGGTGCCGGATCATTCGGCGCAATGGAGCCGCCCGACCAACCCACCGCCAGCCCCAGCATCACACCCGGCGACCGTGTGGGGGCCCACAGCGCATCGCGCATGATCAGGTGCCTGTCTGCGGTTTCGCCCCCGCCAATCCAGCGCGCCACTTTCTCCATCATCTCGCGGTCCAGCGTGGACAAGGCGTCCGGCAGCAACCGCAGGCATTCATGCGCCCACCAGATTGCCAGTTTGGGCTGCACCGCAAAGGCCGTGAACGTCACCGCCTCTTCCGGTGTCGTCGAGGACCGCAGGCGCATCAGGAAACGCAAGGCGTCATCATCAGGCTTTGGCCTCGCCTGTGTCAGCTCTGCCAGTTGCGGGATGGCGGCATAGAGATCGACCAGTGTCTCGTACCGCACAGCTGCCATTGGTGGTCTGGTCTTTTCAAGATCGGGGTCGGGTTCGGGGGAAACATCCATGATGCAGAAATCCATCGGCTGCGTGTGGTCGTTCAAAAGTGAGTCACAGACAAATACTTCTGATGACCACGCTATGGCTTTTGCTGAAACCACGCAAGCGATGCCGCAGCCCCGCCGCCGCGCCCCTGCACTTCGGTCAGGATCACGGGCAGCAGCGTTGCGGCAGGTGCCCCGACCTTGGCCGCTGCGGCACTGATCAGCGGGTCATCCGTGGCCAGTGTCAGGATCAGGTAATTCTGGGTTTCGGGTCCGGTCGGTGCGTTCAGCTGGAACGACAGGGTAGAGCTGCCATCCGGCTGGTCCGTCAGCCGATCCGTCAGGTTGAATACCTGGCCTTTGGGCGACACCAGAACCATCCATATCGTGCGGCCGCGTTTTTCACGCACCTGCCCGACGATGGAACCGCCTGCCTGCATGACATAGCTGTCCAGCGTGACAACGGGTGATACGCCGCCCATCGCCTGCACTTTCCGGGCAAGGTCCAGAACGGGGCACTGGCTTTCGCTGACCATGCCAACCAGCACGTTGGGTTTGCTGCCAAACTTGGTGTCATAGGCGTCAGGCAGGCCATCAAAGCCCTTGCCGCCATCAGCGGTTGTCGCAAAGCCCTGAATCATGCCTGCATCCGGCCCCGCATCAATCCGTGCAGCATAGGTGCAGGCCCCGGCATCATAGGCCGAAAGGAAGCCATCCCGCGTGTCGGTGTTCGCTGTGATTTCCGCAGGATCAGCAGGTGCGACATTCCCGTTCGGGTCTGGATCACCCATAGGCTCAGTCGGTGTATCATCAGGCGCGACCACAGCCGATGCGCCGATCAGCCCTTGCTGCCAGGCAAAACCAGCGCCGCCTGCGGCCGCAGCCGCCAGCAACAGGATCATGACCATGCCGCCACGCGATTTCGGTTCCGGCGGCAGCGGCGCCATCGTCTGCGGTGCGGCTGTCTGCGGATAGCTCGTCTGCGGCTGGCCGATCCCGACGCCGATCTGCGGTGCAGCCGTGCGCCCCGGCGGCTGGCGCAATCCCGGCACCGGCACGGCGATGGACTGGGTGCCGCCCGGCTGCACAAAACTGGGGGTGTAAGGCGCATTCGGCGCACCAATCCCTGCGATTGGCGCAATCATCGTGCGATCCGTGGCCGCAACCGCACCGTATTGCGGAGGGATTTCCTGCGGATTGTCCATCAGGCGGATCACATCCGACATGCGCGCAGGCCGCATGGCAGGGTCAGGTTCCAGCATATGCGCGAACAGCGGGCGCAGTTCCGGGTAGACGCCAGTCAAATCCGGGATCGCCCGCCGTGCATTCACCGCCTCTACCACGGAACCGCCCATGTCAATCGGCTCTCCCCGCACAGCCGCCGCCATCAGCAGCGCGAGGCCATAGATATCCGTGCGCGGCCCGATTTCGCCGCCGAAATGGCCCAGCTGTTCCGGTGAGACGTATTTGAACTTGCCCGCCATCTGCCCGAACAGCGTGCTTTCCGCCATTTCCGTCGATTTCGCGATACCGAAGTCGATCAGCACCGCGTTGTCCACCTTGCCGCCCGGCAGCATCACGTTGTCGGGCGACAGATCGCGGTGCACCACATCCATCGCATGCGCCCGGTCCAGACCCAGCGCCAGACGGCGGATCAGGCGCTGTGCCTCGGCCAGTGTAAGCGGGGCTGTCTGCTTCACATGCTCCGACAGCGGCACGCCGTCGATGAACTGCATGATCAGGCAGAACCGGTCCAGCGCCGCATCATGCACAAAGTTGTAGTAACGCACGATGGCCTGATCCGACAACTGGCACAAAACCCTCGCCTCGCGCCGGAAAAGGGCCGCCACCTTTTCGTCATGCGCGAGCGATTGCAGCACGATCTTGATGGCCACCTCATCGCCCGAATGCACGTTGGTGCCGCGAAACACCTCGCCCATGCCGCCTGCGTTGATCAGCTCTTCAACCCGGTAGTTGTTGTTGATCAGCGTGCCCAGGGGCACATGCGTCGGCGTGGCTGCACGCGGGGTTTCCGGCGTCTCGGTCATGCTGAAACTCCGTGGCAACGCACGACCATGACCGTCACGTTGTCCTTGGCCCCACGCTCCAGCGTTTGGGCAATCAGCATGTCGCAGACTTCCTGTGCCGTTCGCCCGTTGGCCATGGCCTGCGCGATATCCCAGTCTTCGTTATGTTCGGTCAACCCGTCAGAGCACAGCAGAAAGGCATCCCCTACCTGCAAACGGTCGCTGATCACGTCGCACATCGGTTCTTCGGTCACGCCAATCGCCCGCGTGATCACGTTGCGCCGGGGCCAGGTCAGCGCCTCGTCCTCGGTGATCATGCCTGCCTCCAGCAGGGCGCGCACTTCGGTGTGGTCCTGTGTCTGCTGGACCAGCACACCGTCACGCATGCGGTAGATGCGGCTGTCGCCCGACCAGATGCAGGCGAAACTATCCTCCCAGACCAGCAGTCCCACGACGGTTGCACCGACTGTTACGCCGCCCAGTTCCTGCGCATGCTGGCGGATACGGTAATGCGCGCGGCCAAGACGCTCCATG
>JBOFCO010000048.1:0-4928 GCA_051646105.1 Paracoccaceae bacterium | reverse complement strand
CGAAGGGCTGCTGGGTAACGTCGATGCCCTTGCCGCTGCCCAAGGCTGGGATGCGGCCCTTCCGCAAGCTGTGAAGGACTTTACCAAGATCGATGGGCACTATGTTTCGGTCCCGACCAACGTTCACCGCACCGACATGATCTGGGCCAGCAAGGCCGCCTTTGACAAGATCGGCGCGGCCTATCCGACCACGTGGGAAGAGTTGAACGCGCTGGCCCCAAAATTCATCGAGGCAGGGATCATCCCCCTCGCCCATGGCGGGCAGGCCTGGCAGGAAGCCTATATGTTCGAAGCAGTTGCCGCAGGTGTCGGCGGCGCGGAATTCTACCGCAAAGCCCTGATCGAACTGGATGATGCCACACTGCGCGGCCCCGAAATGGTGGCGGTCTTTGACCAGATGGCCGCCCTGCGCGGCATGGTGGATGAGAATTTCTCGGGCCGCGACTGGAACCTCGCCTCCGCCATGGTGATCAAGGGCGAAGCAGCCATGCAGATCATGGGTGACTGGGCAAAGGGCGAATTCACCAATGCCGGCAAACTGCCCGGCGCGGACTATGCCTGCATCCCGGTGCCCAAGACCAATGGCGACAGTTTTGTTTATCTGGTGAACTCCTTGTCCTTGTTCACGCAAACCGACCCTGACCTGATCGCCGCGCAAGAGGTTCTCGCCTCGGCCATCATGGACCCCGCGGTTCAGGTGGCGTTCAATCAGGCCAAGGGCGCGATCCCGGCACGCACGGACATTGACGTGTCGGTCATGGATGCCTGCGCGCAGGAAACCTCGGCGGCCTTGGGCACGAATGATGCAGGCGGCACCGCCGTTCCCACCTTTGCCGGAACCCACGCGGCCAACGCCGCAGTTGTCGGCGCGGCGACGGATGCCATCACCGCCTTTTTCAATTCGGACATGACCGCCGAAGAAGGTGCAACCTCGCTCGCAGACGCCATCGCTGCGGCACAGTAACAAACCGGCCGCGCGCAACCCGGGTGCGCGCGGCCCCAGACGAACCTGATAGAACCGGAGCATGACCATGGGCTTTCTCGATATTCGCAACGTGACCAAATCCTATGGAGCGGTCGAGGTTCTGCACCGCGTCGACATCTCGGTCGAAGAGGGGGAGTTTTTGGTGCTCGTCGGCCCGTCAGGCTGCGGCAAGTCCACGCTGCTGAACATGATCGCGGGGCTGGAGGGCATTTCTTCGGGCGACATCGCGATCAAGGGGCGCGTGGTCAACGGCGTCCACCCTTCCAAGCGCAACATCGCCATGGTGTTCCAGTCCTACGCGCTTTACCCGAATATGACCGTCGGCCAGAACATGACCTTTGGCCTTGAAATGCACGGCGTTCCCAAACCGGAACGCGAAGCCGCCCTGCGCGATGTCGCCAAGCTTTTGCAGATCGAAAACCTGCTGGACCGCAAGCCCGGCCAATTGTCCGGCGGTCAGCGCCAGCGTGTGGCCATGGGCCGTGCCCTTGTGCGCAACCCTGACGTTTTCCTGTTTGACGAACCTTTGTCCAACCTGGACGCCAAACTGCGCGTCGACATGCGGACCGAAATCAAGAAGCTGCATGAAAAGCTGAAAACAACCATTGTCTATGTGACCCATGACCAGATCGAGGCGATGACGCTATCCACCCGCATCGCTGTGATGCACAAGGGACATGTCCAGCAATTGGGAACTCCCAAGGAAATCTATGACACGCCCGCCAACGTCTATGTCGCAACCTTCATGGGCAGCCCGGCGATGAACGTCATGTCAGCCAAGGTGGTGGTCAAGGAAGGCGTGCCCCATGCCCAGATCACTGACGCAATGGGCGTGGCGCAAACCTTGGCCTTTAGCCAGCCCAGCCTTGCAGCATGGGAGGGGCGCGAGATCCTTTTGGGTATTCGCCCGGAATCCATCACTGACCCGGATGGTGCAGACCGGAATTCAAAAAACATCGTCGCCCTTCGCAATCTGGTGGGCATCACCGAACCCGCCGGGGCCGATACTTTTGTGGCCATGTCCTTGGGCGGAAAGGACATCATCGCGCATATGAGGGCCGACGCCAACGTGGTATCGGGCCGCGAGTTCGAATTTGCCATCAACATGGAAAAGGCCGTCGCCTTTGATCCCAAATCGGAAGAACGCATCCGTCCATGACCACCCCTGACGTCATCATCATTGGTTCAGGTATCGGTGGGGCAACCATGGCCGCAGCCCTTGCGCCCACGGGCAAGCAAGTTCTGATCCTTGAACGCGGTGATCATCTGATGCCGTCGGTCCATGACCGCAGTGACAAGGCGATCTTTGGCGAAGGCCATTACCGCCCAAAGGAAGAATGGCTGGACGGCGCAGGTGCGCCTTTCAACCCCGGCAATTACTACTACGTCGGCGGCAATTCCAAATTCTACGGCGCGGTCCTGATCCGCTACCGGCGCGAGGATTTCTCACCCCTTGCCCATATGGGCGGCACAACCCCCGGCTGGCCGATCACCTATGACGAATTGGAGCCATGCTACAGCGCGGCTGAGGCGCTTTATTCCGTGCGCGGCCAATTGGGCGAGGACCCGACCGAGCCGCCCCATTCCGCCCCCTACCCCCACCCGCCTGTGCCGGACGAACCGCCCATCGCCGCCTTGCGCCAAAGGCTGGCAAAGGTCGGCCTGCACCCGGCATCCTTGCCGCTTGGCGTCGACCTGCCCCAATGGCTGGCCCGCGCAAAGACGCCATGGGATGCCTTCCCTGATACGACGGGCGGCAAGATGGATGCCGAAACCTCGGCCCTGAAGGCCGCACTGGCGCACCCGAATGTGCGGCTTCGCACCAAGGCCCTGGTCACGCGGCTGCATGCCGGGCCGGATGGCCGGATCACGGGGGCAGAACTTGCCGGGGGTGAGGTTCTGACCGCCCCCATCGTCGTTCTGGCCGCCGGCGCGGTACAGACTGCGGCCTTGTTGCTGGCTTCGGCCAATGCCGATCATCCACAAGGGCTGGCCAACCGATCAGACCAGGTGGGCCGCAACTTCATGAACCACAACAGCAGCGCGGTGCTGGCCCTGCATCCTTTCTGGCGCAACGATGCTGTCTACCAAAAGACCCTGATGGCGAACGACTACTATCTGACCGGCGGCCCAAAGGGAGAGCCTTTGGGCAACATCCAGCTTCTGGGCAAGATCTCGGGCACCATCCTTGCCGCGACAACGGCCCTGCCGCGTTTCATTGCCAACTGGATCGCCCGCCATTCGGTGGACCTTTACGCCATGTCCGAAGACCTACCCAATCCTGAAAGCCGGGTCACGTTGAAGAACGGCCAGATCGTGCTGGACTGGAAGCGGTCAAACTGGGACGCGCACGCAGCACTTGTGGCCAAACTCAAGGCCAAACTGCGCGCGGCGGGCTATCCTATTGTCCTGTCGCGTGCATTTGACCGGCGCACCCCGTCACATCAATGCGGCACGGCGCGGATGGGGGCGGACCCGGCAAACAGCGTGGTCGATACCTTCTGCCGCAGCCATGATCATTCAAACCTGTTCATCACCGATGCCTCGGTCCTGCCCACCTCGGCGGCGGTCAACCCGGCGCTGACCGTGGCCGCGCTGGCCCTGCGCGCCGCGCGCCATATCACCGAGACAGACTTCGCCTGAAGGAGGGCCAGATGGCCAAAGGATACGACTTCATCATCATCGGCGGCGGGTCGGCCGGATCGGTGCTTGCCGGACGGCTGTCCGAAGACCCTTCGGCACAGGTTCTGCTGCTTGAGGCCGGGGGCAGCGACCGGCATCCCTTCTATCACCTGCCCGCAGGTTTCGCGAAAATGACAAAGGGGATCGGGTCCTGGGGTTGGGATACAGTCCCGCAAAAACACATGCAGAACAAGGTCTTCCGCTATACCCAAGCCAAGGTGATCGGCGGCGGATCGGCCATCAATGCCCAGATTTACACACGCGGCAACGCGCAAGATTATGACGATTGGCGGCAGATGGGCTGCACCGGCTGGGGGTATGATGATGTATTGCCCTATTTTCGCAAAGCCGAAGACAATGAAACACATGACAACAAGTACCATGGCAAGGGCGGCCCCTTGGGTGTGTCCGAACCGCGCGCACCCCTGCCGATCTGCGAAGCGTACTTCGCGGCCGCCGCCGAACTTGGCATCCCCCGCAACATGGATATCAACGGCGAAACACAAGACGGCGTCTGCTATTACCAACTGACCCAACGCAACGTTCGCCGGTCATCGGCCGCTATGGCCTATGTCGCGCCGAACCGGCACCGCAAGAACCTGACCGTTCGTTTGGGCGCACAGGTGCGGCGGCTGATCGTGGACGCTGGCCGTGCCACTGGCGTTGAACTGATCGACGGAACCCAGCTGACCGCAACATCCGAGGTTATCTTGGCCTCCGGTGCCATCGGATCGCCGCGCCTTTTGCAACTGTCCGGCATTGGTCCGGCGGATCATCTGTCGGAACTGGGGATAAAGGTGATCCATGATCAGCCGCAGATCGGCGCGAACTTGCAAGATCATCTGGACCTGTACTGCATCGCCGAACTTTCTGGCCCCTACAGCTATGACCGCTATGCCAAGCCGCATTGGGCGGCCATTGCCGGGCTGCAATACATCTTCGGTCGCAAGGGGCCCGTCGCCTCATCCTTGTTTGAAACCGGCGGTTTCTGGTATGCAGACCCTGACGCGCGTTCACCTGATATTCAGTTCCACCTTGGCCTTGGCACCGGGATCGAGCATGGCGTTGTCTCCATGCCGCAAGGCGGGATCACGCTGAACTCGTGCCATCTGCGGCCCCGCTCGCGCGGTTCTGTGCGGCTGCAAAGCAGTGATCCGGCGCAGGCCCCGCTGATCGACCCCAACTATCTGGCAGACCCGATCGACCGTGAACGCACCATCGCCGGGCTGAAACTGACGCAACAGATTCTCGCGCAATCATC
>JBOFCO010000042.1:0-14679 GCA_051646105.1 Paracoccaceae bacterium | reverse complement strand
CCCAAAGCGGCACCAAGATCACCAACTTCACCCTCGCCACCTCGCGGCCGCGCCTCTCGGAAGGTCGCGTGATGCGCGACGAGAACGGCTACCGGGTCATGGACACCGAATGGCACCGCATCACCTGCTTCAACGGTCTCGGCAAGACCGTCGCAGAGCACTGCGAAAGAGGCATGAAGGTCCTCGTCCACGGCCGCATCCACTACACCAAGTGGACCGACGCAACCGGCACCGACCGATACGGCTGCGAGATCATCGCCGAGAAGGTCGACTTCCTGAGCCGCCCGAAGTCGGCCGAGAATGAAAGCCCCGAGCTGGTCGACCGCGACGACGAGATCCCGTTCTGAGGAACGGGGTCTCCCTCAGGCCCGGCGGGGCACCCGCCGGGTTTCAGGCCCCGGTCGTACGCGGGTTGCCAGGGCAAAGGACAAGATCGACAGTTTCGGCCCAAAGCAGACGGTCGGTCTTCTGGGGAGTTTGCCAAAAACCAGACATTCTGACAGTGTTATGCGTTCTTTTTCGATCTGGAAACGGCCGACGGACTTAGCTACCCGATCCGAGCGCTGTCACAATAAAGTTCCGGAACACTTGAGCCGGGGCCGACAGCGGCCGCCCGTTGGGCCATGTCAAACCTACATCCATGGAGGGCACCGGTTCTACTGTCTGACGTTGTTCGATCCGTTGGCCTTCTAGTGACCATGGCCTGTAAACCATGTCTGACAGGATAGTCACTCCCATCCCCGCAGCCACCATGGACCGCACGGCCTCAACCGAGGAGGTGTTGAAGACCACTTTCGGAACCAAGCCATGCTGATCCCAATAGCGCCCGGCGGTGCGGCTGGCCTCATCCACTGTCAGCATCACGTAGGGTTCGCTTGCAACATCGGACAATGTGATCTGCGGCTTTCCCAGAAGGGGATGGTCTGATGGTAGCCACAGCCGTCGCCGCGACCTGAACAGCGTTTCCGAGGCAAGCTCGCCTGTATTGCCAAGGTTCGAGGTCAGCATCACCGCCATATCCAGCCCGCCGCTGACCAGTGCGTTCTCGATGGCAGCGCGCGGCTGTTCGGAAAGTTCAAGCGTGATGCCTGGGTAGATCCGACGAAAGGCGGCGTAGTGGCGTGCCATGAAATAGCCCGCAACTGTATAGGTCAGCCCAAGACGCAAGCGCCCCGAGACCTCGCTTTCTTCGCCCAAGGGGCTGCGCGTGGCCTCTTCGACCGCTGCAATGATGGCCTTGGCTCGTGATAGGAATCGCGCGCCCTGAGGGGTGACTGAAACCCCCATTGCGCCCCGTGCCAGAAGCCGCGCACCCAAGGTTGCCTCAAGACTCTGGATGCCCGTCGTCACCGCCGATTGCGAGATGTTCAATTCCATCGCTGCATGGCTGACCTGACCCGTTTCGGCCGCCGCAATGAAATAGCGCAGGTGTTTGAGGGTCATGGTCATTGCGGGAAGCCTTATCGAAATTTTCGATACCATATTGCAGAATTTCATATTTGCAAATGAAGGCAACTTGGCCCAGCCTGTAAAAACATGAACAACTTTGGGGGTATGAGATGCCTGTCACGGTAAACTGTGACATGGGCGAGAGCTTTGGGCTTTGGCGCATGGGAGACGACGCCGGGATCATGCCCCTGATCCACATAGCCAATGTTGCTTGCGGCTTTCACGCAAGCGATTTCGACCACATGCGCGCCACTGTGCGGCTGGCCAAGCAGCACGGCGTCAAGGTTGGCGCGCATCCCAGTCTGCCCGACTTGCAGGGCTTTGGCCGCCGCGAGATGAAGTTGGGCCGCGAGGAAATGGCCAATTGCCTGATCTACCAGATCGGTGCGTTGACCGGCTTCCTTCGCGCCGAGGGGATGGTGTTGAATCACATCAAGCCGCACGGCAGCCTATATGGCATGGCCGCCCGGCAAGAGGACATTGCCAACGCCGTCTGTGATGCTGCTGATGTTTTCAAGGTGCCGCTTCTGGGCATGACCGGCACATTGCACGAGAAAATTTATCCCGCCCGCGGCCACGCCTTTGTCGCCGAGTTCTACGCCGATCTGGAATACCGCCCCGATGGCAGTCTAATCGTCACCCGCGAACATGACGCCAAGGACCCCACCCTGATGGCCGCGCGTTGCGTTCGGGCGATCACCGAAGGCAAAGGCACCGCCACCGATGGCTCGGACATTCCGGTCCGTTGTGACAGCATTTGCATCCACTCTGACACGCCGAACGCCATCGACATCGCGCGCGCCGTCCGCGCCGCCGTTCAACCCTATACCTGAGAGGTTCTCATGGCCACGATCCACTCCCACCTTCCCGGCACGTTCTACCGCTCGTCCGCACCCGACAAACCGCCGTTCAAAGCCGATGGCGATGCCGTCGCCGTGGGCGATGTGATCGGGCTGATCGAGGTGATGAAGTCCTTCCATGAAGTGAAGGCCGAGGTAGCGGGCACAAACGTGCGCTTCGAGACCGACAATGAAGAGCCGGTCATGGCAGGCGCGGTTCTGGCGCAGGTGGATTGATGCTGAAGAAACTTCTGGTCGCCAATCGGGGGGAAATCGCTGTGCGGGTGATCCGCGCCGCGCGGGACCTTGGGATTGCGACCGTGGCGGTCTATTCCGATGCCGACGCCGACAGCCTTCATGTGCAGATCGCCGATGAGGCGGTGAACATCGGCCCGCCTGCGGCAAAGAAAAGCTATCTGAACGTCGCCAATATCCTGAAGGCGGCCGCGGATACCGGCTGTGACGCAGTGCATCCCGGTTACGGCTTTCTGGCCGAGAACGCCGATTTCGCCGATACCTGTGCTGCCGCCGGGCTGGTCTTTGTCGGACCCTCGGGGGATGCCATCCGCACCATGGGTGACAAGGTTGCCGCCCGTTCTGCCGCTCATGCCGCCGGGGTGCCGGTGGTGCCGGGGTCGATGGGCCGCGTGGCCGACATTGACGCCGCGCGCCATATCCTGATCGACACCGGCTTTCCGGTGATGATCAAGGCCGCCGCAGGCGGCGGGGGCCGGGGCATCCGCATCGCGGGTGACCTGGCCGAGTTTGAAGCCGCCTTCCCGCAAGCTGCCGCCGAAGCGCTGGCCGCCTTTGGCGACGGTGGGCTTTACATGGAAAAGGTCATCGCCAAGGCGCGCCACATCGAGGTGCAGGTTCTGGGCGACGGCACGGACGCCGTGCATTGCTTTGAACGCGAATGCTCGCTACAGCGCCGTCGCCAGAAGGTTTGGGAAGAAGCCCCCTCGCGCGCCCTTTCAGCGCGTGTCCGTGATGAGCTATGTCAAAGTGCGGTGCGCCTAACCCGCGCGGTGGGATACTCTGGCGCGGGGACTATCGAATATCTTTATGACGATGAAGCAGACCGGTTCTACTTCATCGAAATGAACACCCGGATTCAGGTGGAACATCCCGTCACCGAGATGATCACCGGCATTGATCTGGTGGCCGAGATGCTGCGCATCGCCGGGGGCGAGCCTTTGCGCTTGCGTCAGTCGGACATCGTCGTGCGCGGCCATGCCATCGAAGTGCGACTGAACGCCGAAGACCCGTCGCGCGATTTTGCTCCCTTCCCGGGCACGGTCAGCGCCCTGCGGGTCCCCGGTGGGCCGGGGGTGCGCTTTGAGTCGATGCTTTACGCAGGCTACACCGTGCCGCCGTTCTACGATTCACTTCTGGCCAAGCTGGTGGTCCAAGCCGAAACCCGCGAGGCGGCGATCACCCGCCTTGTCCGCGCCTTGTCGGAAACCCGCATCGAGGGCTTGCGCACCACCAAACCGCTGTTTCTTGCGCTCGCCGATGATCCGTCGGTGCAAGCCAATGCCGTTCACACCCGCTGGCTGGAAGGCTGGCTGGAAACCCATTCCGCCCGGCTGGTGCCGGATCTGGAGCCATAGGAGGGACCATGTCGATCCGCTTTTCCTTCGGGGGCGACGAGCACATCTTCGCGGAAGTCAGCGAAGAGATGTCGCTTGAGGCCTTCTTCACCTCGCTGTCGATGACCAATGCGGTCAAGGCGGCTGATATCAAGGGCGTGACCGAGATTTGCCCGGCCAACGCCAGTTTCCAGATCAAGTTCGACCCTGAGCGCATCAAGCCGGGCGACCTTCTGAAGGAGTTACAATCCATGGAAGGCGCGGCGTCGAAATCCGATGCCAGCCTGCAGACAAGGATCATGGAAATCCCGGTGCTGTATCAGGACCCTTGGACCCACGAGACCTTGATGCGCTTTCGCGAGCGTCACCAGAACCCGAATGCCACCGATCTGGAATACGCCGCCGAAGTGAACGGCTTGGGCGGGGTGGATGATTTCATCAAGGCCCATTCCAGCCAGCCGTGGTTCGTCTCGATGGTGGGCTTCGTCGCGGGTCTGCCCTTCCTCTACCAGATGGTCGAGCGAAAGCGTCAGTTGCAGGTGCCGAAATACCTGCGGCCCCGCACCGACACACCGAAGCTGACCATCGGCCATGGAGGGTGCTTTTCGTGCATCTACTCGGTCCGCGGCGCGGGGGGGTATCAGATGTTCGGCGTCACCCCGATGCCGATTTATGACCCCAGCCAGAAGGTGAGCTACCTGCAAGACGAGATGTGCCTCTTCAAACCCGGCGATATCGTCAAATGGAAGCCGGTCACCCGCGACGAATACGACGCGGCGATCGAGGCGGTTGACGCCAACCGCTACGAGCCGGTGATCCGCCCGGCAACCTTCAGTCTGGCCGCGTTCAACAAGGACATGGCCGGCACCAATGCCAAGCTGATGGAGGCTTTGAATGGCCGTTAACGTCATCTCTCCCGGTCTGTCCACCACTGTACAAGACCTTGGCCGCCCCGGCTACTATCACCTCGGCATCCCGATTTCGGGCGGGATGGACCGCTTTGCGCTGCGTGCCGCAAACATGCTGGTCGGCAATGACGAAGACGCCGCCGTGCTGGAAGCGGTGTTCATGGGGCCGGAACTGGAGTTCACCGGACCCGCGACCGTTGCGGTCACGGGCGGAGATCTGCCGCCCAAGCTGAACGGCGACGAGCGCAGCACGTGGGAGGCTTTCCCGGTGAAGTCGGGGGATCGTTTGTCCTTCGGCTATCTCAAATCCGGGGCGCGGGCCTATATCGCGATCTCCGGCGGGGTGGACGTGCCGGTGAAGCTCGGCTCGCGCTCGACCTATACGCTGGGCGCTCTTGGCGGGCATGAAGGGCGAGCCCTGAAGGCGGGCGACAGCCTGCCCTTGGGCAAGGGCATACCGGGCAAGGGTTCGGTGCCAGAAGCCCTGCGCCGTCAACCCGGTAGTCCCGCAGAGTTGCGCATGCTGCCGGGGCTTTACTGGCACCGCATCACCGCCGATGCAGGCAAACAGTTCTTCGCCGACACATGGAAAGTCGCGCCCGAGGCTGACCGCATTGGCTATCGCTTCAAGGGCGGCACAGCGCTGGATTTTGTGCCGCGCAAACAGCCCTTTGGGGCGGGGTCGAACCCCAGTAACATCGTGGATGCCTGCTATCCTTATGGCAGTATTCAGGTTCCGGGCGGGACGGAACCCATCGTTCTGCACCGCGATGCGGTGTCGGGGGGTGGCTATATGATGCTCGGCTGCGTCATCAGCGCCGACATGGACTTGATCGGCCAGTTGCAGCCGCATTCGCCCGCCCGTTTTGTCGAGGTGACAATGGATCAGGCGCTGGCCGCACGGGCCGACCGACAGTCCGCCCTTGGCCGTCTGCGCGCACATCTGGGGCGGTGATGAAAGGGCCCGCTCATCGTGCGCCTTCGGCTTCTCTTCGCCGCGCAGCGAAGAGCGCAGGAACTGCGACGATGAGCGGCGGCTCAGGCCCGGCCGCGCGCTTCTTTCGGGGTCAGTCCAAAGCGGGCACGGAAGGCGCGGGAGAACTGCGCCTGATCGGTAAAGCCGCGGGCATAGGCGATCTCGCCTATGGCGCGACGGTCGGCGGGGTTCTTCAGGTCTTCCATAGCGGCCTGCAACCTGGTGTCGCGGATCCATTGGCCCAGCGTCATGTTGGTGTCGCGCAACAACTCATGCAGATAGCGCAACGAAATCCCGCAACCAGCCGCCACTTCCTCGGGCCCAAGATTAGAGTCGTCGATATGGCGACGCACAAAGCTTTCGATCCGCGCCAGATGCGCCGTGCGCACGGTGGATTGGCCCGAGGTCAGCACCCGCTCATCGGCCTGAATTGCCAGCGCCAGCAGGTCCACCAACTGTCGGCCAACAATAGACCGGGTCTCCTCGGTCATGCTGTCATAGCGCGCCGGGATCAGGTGAACCATATCCACGAACAACCCATTTGCGCCGTTCGTCGCGTCGAACTGCAGGCTGCAAAAGCGGTCGGGTGCCCGGATACGGCCGCCCAGCATTTCCTTCGACAGCTTCATCACCCACAGATCGGCCTGCTCGGCATGGCTGAATTCGTAGGGCTCGTGACTGCGCTCGATGAAGAAGGCACCGGGATTGGCCCGCACTTCCTTGCCACCCTGAACAAAACGCAGCTCGGATTTGGCGGGAAGGGTGACCAGAAACTCCTCGGGCCCCGGCTCGCGAAAATGCTTGGGCAGGCGGCGGTAGATCAAGGGGTCCGAGGTCAGCCGCGACAGGGACACATTGCCCAGATCCCAAGTCGACAATTCGCCGTCAAAGGCTTCGGGGCGCTGAAAGGTCAGATCCAACGGGAAATAGGTGCGTGCGATGGTTTCGTGCCAGTGGCGGCTGCGCCCCGACACATCAACTCCGCGCGTGCTGATCGTGGATTTCATTGTGGCATTCCCTGTTCAGACCATCAGGCCATGGGTTCGGTTTTCTGTAAAGCGGCAGATTTCGTCCAAAGCCCCGACTGCACGGAAAAACAAAAGCCCATGCACCGGCTGCAAAGACGGCAGGGCAGAAGCGCCGTTACGGTCCTTGTCATAAAGGCACAACAGATGCCGCGTGACAGGGAGTTTCATCGATTCGGACGGACGACTTGTCCGGGCGATGCCCCTTTGCGCGGCCCCAACCGGAGGGCTCAAAGTGGCACCTAAAGCCAAACCAAAGGTCGAGGTTGACCCCATCACCCTGTCGGTGGTGCGCGGCATCCTTGAGACGACGCAGCGGGAAATGACGCTGTCGTTGGAGAAAACCGCGCGTTCGTCGGTGTTCAACTTGGCGCATGACTATTCGACCGCGCTGTTCAACGCCACGCCCGAGATGATCTTGCAAGGGCAGGACATCCCGATCCACCTTGGCAGTCTGATCCCGGCGATGAAGGTGGTGGCGGGGTATTTCGAGGGCGACATCCACGAAGGCGATTTGCTCATCCATAACGACCCGGCTTGGGGCGGCAGTCATGCCATCGACACCTGTTTTTACAAACCGGTGTTCTGGCAGGGCAAGCTAAAGTACTGGACCGTCTGCAAGGGCCACCTGACCGACATCGGCGGCCCGGTGCCTGCTGGCTATAACCCCAACGCCAAGGAAATCTACGCCGAATGCCTGCGCATCCCGCCCGTCAAGGTCTGGGACCGGGGCGTGCCGCGCAAGGACGTCTTGAACTTTATCTTCACCAACATGCGCGCCCGCCGCGACCAAGAGGGTGACTTTAACGCCCTGATCGGGGCCTGTCAGGTCGGCGAACGCGCGCTGATCGCCATGCTGGAGAAATACGGCGAAGAGACGGTCGATGCCTGCATCGCAACCCTGCTCGACATGGCCGAAATCCAGATGCGCAACCTGATCTCAACGGTGCCCGACGGCACCTATGAAGGCTCGGCGATTGTGGAAGATGCCGGCCACGGCTTTGGTGACCTGACCATCACGGCCAAGGTGACGATCAAAGCCGATACATGCCACATCGAGATCTCGTCTCCGCCGCAAATTCCTTATTTCATCAACAGTTACGAAGGAAACTCCTACTCTGGCGTCTATCTGGGCCTGATGATGTTCGCCCAACTGCCGCCGCCCTACAACGAGGGGCTTTATCGCTGCGTGTCGGTGGACATGGGGCCAAAAGGCACGCTGTGCAACGCGGCGGAACCTGCGCCACACATGAACTGCACCACGACGCCTATGGAGACGCTGACCGATGCCGTGCGGCTGGCCTTTGAAAAGGCCGTGCCGTCCAAGGTTTCGGCAAGCTGGGGCCACGCCAACGGGCTGAACATCGCCGGTTGGGACAAGCGGCATGACGAGGAATACGTGACGATGGTGCTGGCCACCATCATCTCAGGCGCAGGCGCCACGCCCAGCCAAGACGGCTGGCACGCCTGCGGGCCGGAGTGCTGCTTTGGCGCGCTGACCTCGGGCGATGTGGAACTGCTGGAATACTCCTATCCCATCATCATCCACCGCTATTCGCTGATGACGGACTCGGGCGGCGCAGGCAAATTCCGGGGCGGTTCTGGCACCGCTTGGGAAGTGGAGCCGTTGAACGATGACATGACCTTCATCACCTTCGGCGAAGGCCGCCGCATTCCGGCAGTGGGTGCGGCAGGCGCGGCCTCTACCATGATCGATACCAAGGTGGGCCGTCTGGAACTGGTCGAGGGCGATCATTCCGAAACCATCCGCGAGAACGTCATCAAGGTCATCAAACCCGGCGACCGCATCACCAACATGAACCCCGGCGGCGGCGGCTATGGCAATCCGATGGATCGCCCGCTCGAGAAGGTCGTCTGGGATGTGAAGAACGGGCTGGTTTCCATCGAAGGGGCAAAGGAGGACTACGGCGTCATCATCAAGGACCCGACCACGCTGGAAGTGGATATCGCTGCAACATCAGCCCTGCGCGCAAAACGCGCCGTGGCCGCGAAATAAGGGGGACTTGATATGAAATCCGATTATCGTCTGGGCATTGACGCCGGCGGCACCTTTACCGACTTCGTTCTGGCCGACAAATCCGGTCAGGTCCGCCTTTTCAAGGCGCTTTCCACCCCGCAGGACCCGACGCTTGCCATCAAGAACGGGCTGGCGCTGATCTCCGAGGAGCTGGGGGTTTCTGCCGAAACCGTGGTTTCGAACTGCGATCTGTGCATCAATGGCACGACCGTGGGGCTGAACGCGTTGATAACGCACAAGGGCGCCAAGACCGGGTTGATCTGCACGGCGGGCCATGAGGACAGCCTTGAAATCCGGCTTGGCCACAAGGAAGACGGCTACCGCTATGACCCGGAATATCCGCCCGCGACCATGCTGGTGCCGCGCTTTCTGCGGCGTGGCGTGCGCGAGCGTATCTTGTCAAATGGCTCGGTCCGCGAACCCCTGAACGAGGCAGACGTCCGCGCCGCCTGCGAGGTGTTCAAGGCCGAGGGTGTGGAAACCGTGGCGATCAGCTTTGTCTGGTCGGTGCTGCATCCCGAACATGAGGCCCGCGCAGGTGCCATCGTGCGCGAGATGATGCCGGGCGTGATCCTGACCTTGGGGTCAGATCTGTATCCGCAGGTCCGCGAATACACCCGCACGTCTACGGCAGTGGTGAACGCCTATCTTGCCCCGATCATGAAACGCTATGTCGCGGCGGTGGATGCATACTTCCAAAGCCTCGGCGCGAAGCAACCGGTGCGTTATTATCAATCAAACGGCGGGCTTGCGATTGGGCAGGCGATGACCGACCGCTCGGTCTATGCCATCAACTCGGGGCCAGCATCCGCCCCCGCCGCAGGGCAATATGTTTGTGAGCCTTTTGGCCACAAGAACGTCATCACTGTCGACATGGGCGGCACGTCGTTCGATATCACGCTGACCAAGGACGGCTCCACCAACATCAACAAGAACATCGACTTCCTGCGCTACCGCATCGGTGTGCCGATGATTCAGGTGGAAACCCTGGGCGCGGGCGGCGGCTCCATCGGCTGGATCGACGAGATGGGCCTGATGCAGATGGGCCCGCAATCGGCGGGGTCCGACCCGGGGCCTGCCTGCTATGGTCAGGGCGGGAAACTGCCCACGGTGTCAGACGCCAATCTAGTGATGGGATACCTTAACCCCGATGGTCTGGTCGGCGGGCGGTTGCCTTTGGACTACCAAAAGGCCCATGACGCGGTGCGGGTCAATCTGGCCGAACCCTTGGGCCTTTCGGTCGAACGCGCGGCTTACGGCATGTTCACCATCGTCAACGCCAACATGGTCAACGGCATCCGCCGGGTGACGGTGGAACGCGGCTATGACCCGCGCGATTTCGTGCTTGTTGGGGCAGGGGGGGCCACGGCGGCACATATCACGGCACTTGCCGATGCCATCGGCATCAACACCATCGTGCTGCCGAAACTCGCCTCGGGGCTTTGCGCCTTTGGCCAGATCATCTCGGACGTCAAATACAACTACATGGCCACCGCACCTTTGCGGCTGGACAATGACGCGGCCTATGCCCGGATTGACGAACTTTTCGACCAGATCGAAGCCCAAGGCATTGACCATTTGAAGACCGACGGCTTCAAGGCCAAGGACATCGTTGTCAAGCGCAGCCTTGATATGCGCTATGTCGGGCAGGTGCACGAATGCACAGTGGAAATCGGCAACTTCAAGGTGGATGCCAAGTCCATCGCAAAGATCAAGGACGCCTTCCACGCCCGGCACGAGCAGCTTTACACCTATGCCGAACCGCAATCGGTGGTCGAGGTCGTGAACATCGAAAGCACGGTCTACGGCGTGGTCGAAAAGCCCGAACGCATGACCATCGGCACGGGCGCCAGCGCTGACAAGGCCATCAAAGGCTACCGCGATGCGGTGTTTACGGCAGACGGCAAGCGGCTGCGGACCCCGATCTATGACGGCACCCCGCTGGGTGTCGGGGCTACCATCAAAGGGCCTGCCGTTATCGAAGAGGTTACGACCACCATTGTGATCGAACCGGGTTGGACGGCGCGGCTGGATGCCTCTGGCTCGTACCTCATCACCCGTGATGGCAAGAAAGGGGCGAAATGAGCGATCTTAGCGCGGACAAGGTATCGGTCGCTTTCGCAGGGCTGCGTGCCCTGTCGGACGTGGACCTGAAGGTGACTTCCGGCCAGATCGTCGGGCTGATCGGCCCGAACGGGGCTGGAAAAACCACCCTTGTCAATGTGCTGACCGGGTTTCAACCCGCAACTGCAGGGGCTGTCAGGCTGTCCGGTCAGCCCCTGTCCGGCCTTAGGGCACACGAAGTGCGCCGCCGCGGCATCGCCCGCACTTTTCAGGGCGGGCGGCTGTTTCGTGATCTGGCGGTGATCGACAACCTTGAGGTGACGGGCGTGGGCCTTGGTCAATCGCGTGCCTCAGCCCGCGCGCAAGCGCTGGACATGCTGGATTGGATCGGGATTTCCGGGCTTGCCGACCGGGTGGCCGGGGCCTTGCCCTATACCGATGAACGCCGGGTGGCGATTGGCCGCGCCTTGATGGGCAAGCCGTCCTTCGTGCTGCTGGACGAACCCGCTGCTGGGATGAGTGGCGCGGAGGCGCAGGACCTGTCCGCCCTGATCCGCCGCATCGCGACGGATATGGGCTGCGGTGTTTTGCTGATCGAACACAACGTCGGGCTGGTTCTGGACCTTTGCCACTATGTCGTTGTGCTGGACAGTGGCGTGGTGATCGAAACCGGCGATCCCGCCGCGATCCGCGCCAGCGAACGCGTGCGCCACGCCTATATGGGCACTGCCGCCGATACCCATATGCCAGTGCTGGAGGTCGGCGCATGAGCCTGTTGTCATTGTCCAACATCTCGGTGCGCTATGGTCGGCTGACGGCGGTCCGCGGCGTTACGTTTTCGATGACCGAGGGCGAGATCCTGTTCATCACCGGCCCGAACGGGGCCGGGAAATCATCGCTTTTGCGGGCCATTGCCGGCGTGGCACCCCCTGCTGGGGGGCGCGTTGACTTCGAAGGGCACGACATCACGGGCCAAGCCCCCGAAGACATTGCGCGGCTTGGCATTTCGATGGTCCCCGAGGGCCGCGATGTATTCGGCGGGCTGACCATCGAGGAAAATCTTTTGGTTGGCACTGGCATGCATTCGGCCACGCGCGGCTGGCGGGCTCGGGCCGCAACCGAGTTGGAAGCGGTCTATGCCACCTTTCCGATCCTGAAGGACCGCCGCCATACGCAGGCGGGCCTGTTGTCGGGCGGGCAGCAGCAGATGCTGGTCATCGGGCGCGCCCTAATGACCCACCCGCGCCTTGTGACGATTGACGAACCGTCGCTGGGGCTGGCCCCCAACATCACCGATCAGGTGTATGAACGCCTGATCGCCCTGCAAGCCGAGCGCAAGCTGACGCTGCTGATCGTCGAGCAGTCCTCCACCCGCGCCATGATGGTGGGCGGGCGCATGATGCTGATGCGCGGCGGCGAGATCGTGCTGGACGGCGACGCACGCGCCCTGGGCCAAAGCGAGGCCATGCAGGCCGCCTATTTCGGATATGGAGACCACTAATGGGATCGCTTTTGCAGGTCTTCTTTGATGCGCTTTCACTGGGGTCGCTATACGCTCTTGCAGCCCTTGGCATCGCGCTGATTTTTGGTGTGATGAAGTTGGTGAATTTTGCCCATGGCGATGTGATCGCGGCATCGGTCTTTGTGTTGTTGTGGCCATCGGTTGACGCAGTGGCCATCATCTTCGCCGGGAACTTGCCGTGGTACCTGCTGATCCCCTTTGTGCTGACCATTGGTGCTGTGCTGTCGGTGGTGTCAGAATTCGTGGTGTTCCGCCGCTTTCGCCATGCCAATCCGGCGACCATGATGATCGCGTCATTCGCGCTGGGCTTTGTCATCCGCTATTTCCTGCTGATGCTGTTTTCCAGCCGCCCGAAAAGCATCTCGCTTTTGCCAGCGCTGAGCCAGCCCGTCGAGATTTTTGGCGCGCGCATTCCGCTGCTGCAACTTATCACCATTCTGGTCACCATCGCCGTGCTGTTCGGTCTGACCGCATTCCTGCGCCGCACCCGGTTTGGGCTGGAAATGCGGGCAGCGGCCGAGAATTTCACCATGGCGCGGATGCTGGGCGTCCGGGCGAACCGGGTGATCATGGGGGCCTTTGCGCTGTCGGGGGCGCTGGCCGCCGCGATTGCGCTGATCCTTGGGTCGCAGACCGGGACAGCGAATATCTTGATGGGGGCCAATGTGATGCTGATGGCCTTTATCGCCACGGTGATCGGCGGCATGGGGAGCCTTGCCGGGGCTGTTCTGGCCGGGTTCCTGCTGGGGGCCATTGCCACGGTGATGCAAGTGATCCTGCCACCTGATGCCCGCGCCTTCCGCGATGCCTTTGTTTATGGCGCGGTCATTCTGGTGCTGATCTTCCGTCCGCAAGGCTTGTTGTCGGCCCGTGGCACGAAGGAGCGCGTGTGATGTCCTCCTCCGTCGCCCGCCGTACGCTTTCCACACCAATCCTGTTGGGCCTGCTGTTGATCGCTTTTGCGCTGCTCGCCTTGGCGGTTGGGTCAAGGCCGTTCAACCAGACCATCATCGACATCTTCCTGAAGGTGATTTTTGCCGTGGGCCTTTGGGTCTTTGTCGGCAATTCGGGGGTGATCTCGTTCGGCCACATAGCCTTTGCCTGCCTTGGTGGCTATCTCGCGGCCTGGACCACCATCAAGCCGATGCTGAAAGGCGGGGCGATGCCGGGGTTGCCTGATTGGCTGATGCAGATGGAGATCCCCTATTGGGCGTCTGCTGTGTTGGCCGCCGGATGGGCCGCGATCTGGGCGTTGATCTTTGGCGCGGTGCTGATGCGGTTGTCGGGGATCGCGGCGTCAATTGCCACCTTTGCTATGCTTGCCATGGTCAATTCGATTTATTCGAACTGGGAAAGCGTGACGGCGGCGACATCATCAGTCGTTGGCATTCCGATCATCCGGTCTATCTGGCCCTATTTGATTGCCGCATTGGTGTCGGTTCTGGTCGCATGGGCCTATGGGATTTCGCGCCACGGACTTGCCCTGCGCGCCGCCCGCGACGAGCCCACGGCAGCAGCGGCCAGCGGCGTCGACATCCCGCGTGCGCGCCTGATCGCCTTTGTGATCTCAGGCGCCATCATGGGCATGGGCGGAGCGCTGTACGCCCATTCCATCGGTATTGTCACGCCCGACACCTTTTACCTTGGCCTGACCTTCATCACCCTTTCGATGCTGGTCGTTGGCGGCATGGGCAGCCTGTCTGGGGCCGTCATTGGCGTTCTGATCCTGTCCACCCTGATCCAGGCCCTGCGTTGGCTGGAATCCGGGGTGCAGGTCGGTGAGACCACCTTCGCCCTGCCGGGCGGCGTTCAGGAAATCGCCCTCGGCGTTGTCATGATCCTCATCCTCATGTTCCGGCCCGCCGGGATTTTGGGAAACCGCGACCTGAGTCTGCCCAGAAGGGCGGCCTCGGAAACCAAGGGCCCGCAAGGCCCCAATACCTGAAAAACCATCCAACAAGGAGAGACTGCGATGAAAAGACTTCTAACTGCCCTGGCGGCCACCACCTGCCTGACCTCCCCCGCACTGGCTGATGACGAAAAGATTGTTGTCGGCTTTGCCACCGCCGAGACCGGCTTCATGCAGGCCTATGACAAGCCCGCGCAAGACGCTGCCATGATCCGCATCGCCGAGATCAACGCGGCGGGCGGGCTTTTGGGCAAGCAAATCGAAGTGGTGAACGCCGACACCAAGACCGACCGTGCCGAGGGCGCAAAAGCCGGCCTTTCCGTGATCGACGCTGGCGCCGACATGGTGGTGGTTTCC
>JBOFCO010000122.1:0-9809 GCA_051646105.1 Paracoccaceae bacterium | reverse complement strand
TGATCGTCTCGACGACGGATATGCCGACTGGTCCTGTCGGGTTTGCGGGCGTGAACTTCGATGCCCGTTATTTTTCCGTGAAAATCAACATCCCGGCTGGGGCGAACTGGCGTGATGCCTACGGGTTCCAGCTTGAAGGTGCGGACAGCGGGGCGACATGAGCGAAAGCAAAGTCCGCGTCAAGGACGACTACACAATCGTAGGCCGCAGGACGATTCCGCTGCCGCACTTGCTGATTACGGCCACAACGTCAGGGACGGCGCAAACGTTCTACACGGTGCGGGATGAAACGGTCTTGCAGGTAACGCGGCTTGCCGTGGTCAATGTGACGGGTTCCGCCGCGACGTTTTCGCTGCATTCCATCCCGTCTGGTGGGGCAATTGGCAACGGCAATGCGGAATTGCTAGCGGTCAGCGTCCCGGCCAACTCTGCGGCTAACCTGACGGAATATCTTGGCGGGGCCTATGAAGGCGGAACGACCCTGAAGGTCTATAGCGGCACCGGAAGCGCCCTTGTGGTGCACGGAACGGGGGAAGAAATACTGTGACGCTGCGCCCCGTTCCAACGGCGGAACTGGATGAGTGGCTGCCTCAGATCGACCTGACACCTTTTACGGTCGATGGGGCGCAAACGGTAGATGACCTGATCGCCGACCTGCGGGCAAAGCGGCGGCAACTGTGGACCATACCGGGGCAAGTCGTTGTCCTGACGGAAGTCATGCAGGACCGGCTCAACACGGTGTTTCTGACGCATTGCGCCGGGGTGGACTACAAGTCGTGGCTGCACCTGTTTGGCGTAATCGAAGCCTGGGCGCGCGATCTTGGGGCAAAGCGGATCGGGGCTTACTGCCGACCGGGCTGGGAACGGGTTCTGACGGACATGAAGAAAACGCACGTCATTCTTGAGAAGAGGCTGGACTGATGCCAAAGGGATCAACCAAGCAGGTCATGGAACCGTGGTCGGTCGCGCAACCCTTCCTTGAGGGCGGGATGCAGGATGCGGCTGACCTTTACAGCGCTGGCGGGTTCCAGGTTAACCCCTACGCCGGTCCGATGGTCGCGGGCTACAACAACACGATGCAGCAAGGCGACCGAATGACAGTCGCGGCGGCAAACCGTGGCAATGGCATCCTTGGCGGGGCCATCGGATCGCTCAATCGCGCGATGAACCCGGCGACGACGAGCGGCGCGACAAGACAACTGGTCCAGAACACGATTGCCGACATCATGCCGGGGATCAATTCGTCGTTTGCCGGTTCTGGCATGACCGGATCAGATCTTCACGCGCAAAACCTTACCGAGGGCGTTTCGGCGGGCGTGGCGGATGTGCGTAACCAGATGTATCAGGCCGGGCAAAACCGGGCGATGCAAGCGGCTGGCATGATGCCGGGCATGAATGCGGCGCTTCTGGGCAATGCCGGGGCGGTGCGCAATATCGGACTTGGACAGCAAGAACACGCGCAGAATGTCATCAATGCGAACATCATCCGCGATCAGCAGCGCCAGCAAGCCCCGTCGAACGCGCTGAAGGACTACATGTCCCTGATTTCCGGTGTCGCTTCGCCCTACGGATCGCAGACCGGCAGGCAAAATACCGGCATGATGGGCATTCTCGGCATGGGCCTACAGGCGCTCCCGCTCCTGATGGGCCTGTCTGATGCGCGCGCAAAGACGGACATCAAGCGTGTCGGCACGACCGACGATGGCGAAGGCGTCTACACCTACAAATACAAGGGCGGCAATACGACCCACATGGGGGTCATGGCGCAAGAGATTGCACAAACCAAACCCCATGCCGTGCGCGACCTTGGCGGGCTTCTGGCGGTTGATTACGGGGCGCTGTGATGGGCATTTTCGATAGCGGATGGATGACGCCGGAACGTGCTGCCGCGTTTCAGGGGATCGGCCTCGGCCTGTCGCAACTCGACGCGGGCCAAACCGTCAATCTGTCTCCGGTTTACGACGCGATGGAAAAGCGCAAGCAGGCCGAGCAAATGCGCAAGGTCATGGATGTTCCCGGCCTGATGGATCGGTTTACGCCGGAACAGCGCGCCGTTCTCGCAGCCATGCCTGAGCAGATGGCAACGCAGATCATCATGGAAAACGCCTTTGCTACGCCGGAGCCGGTGAAGGGCGTTGCGGTCGGGGGCAACCTGGTCAACCCGATCACGGGCGAAGTGATGTATGCGGGTGGGAACGAGCCTGTGAAGTTGCAAACGGTGACCGGCGCGGACGGCGCGGTCTATACGTTTGACCCCGTATCGGGCGAAATGAAGCCCGCATTGCCCGGTGAAGAAGCCGAAGGGCTTGATCCTGATCGCTACCGCGTTGTGGGGGCCACGCTTTACGACCTGTCCACCGACCCGCCCACTCCGGTTGGGCAGGGGGCAATGCAGGAAGAAGTCATTATGGGCGCGGATGGCAAGCCCATTGTGATCCGTGGCGGCGCTGGCACGATGAAGGCTTACACCGAAGCCCAAAGCAAGGATAACGTCTTTGCCACGCGCGCCAAGGGTGCCCTTCAGATACTGGACCCCGTGGCTGACCAACTGACGAGCGTCGGCAACCGTGCGCTGGAATACGATCCGACCGGGGTTCTGCGGGCGGGCCAATCGTCTGAATTTCAGGTCGCGAAGCAAGCGGGTGATGAATTCCTTCAAGCCATCCTGCGCAAGGACACGGGCGCGGCCATTACGCCTGACGAACAAAACCTCTACGGCAAGACCTACCTCCCGCAGCCTGGGGATGGTCCTGCGGTTCTAGAGGCCAAGAAGGCGTCACGCGCCCGCGCCATTGCTGCGCTGGAAAGCGGAATGAGTGAGCGTCAGGTCGTGGATACCGAAAGGGCGCTGGTCGAAGCGGCACGGCGTGTGGACGAGGCGGCGGAAACGCCAAAGTCGGCAAATCCTGAAGCCATATCGGACGATGACCTTCTCAAGCTCTACGGGGGCGAATAGTGGCCACCTACGATGAAATCATGAAGGCACTGCGCCGCGCGCACGACGCTGGCGATACGTCCGCCGCCAAGCGTTTGGCCGAAATGGCGAAAGCGGCAAGGCCAACGACAGACCGCAAGGCCATTGTGGACGCCGCCAAGGCCGGAACCTTGCCGCGCGGCGAAGTGTCGGAAGACATGGCGCGCGAGGATCGCAAGTTTGCCGCCCGCGCTACACTTGGCGACATTGGGCCTGCGCTTTCCGCCGCTCTGGGTATGGGGCAAGGCGCGATGTTGGGATTTGGCGACGAGGTATCGGCGGGCCTCGCCGCTCTTTCGCCGAACATCACCTATGACGAAGCCTTGGGTAAGGTGCGCGGGGCTATCGATCTGGCGCGCGAACAACACCCGATTGCTGCATATGGCGGTGAGATTGGCAGCGCGCTGGCATTGCCCCTTGGTGCGGCTGGTTCGGGCTCCCTGCCAATGCGGGCAGGCAAGGCAGGGATTACCTCGGGTATCCTTGGCGGGGTCTATGGCTTCGGGGCCGGTGAGGGCGAAGGCCGCGTCGGCAATGCTGTCAATTCCGGCCTCCTGTCGGCGGCAATTGGGGGCATGGCCCCCGTTGTCGGCGCTGGCGTCAAGCGCGGGCTGCAAGGCATCATGGACAACAGGGCGGTAAAGGCGGCCGCCAAGGCCGCGCCGTCAATGGACGATCTGCGGGCGCAAGCGTCAGCGTTGTTCCAGTCTGCTGACAACGCCGTATTGCCACGACAGGATTTCGCCAATACGGCACAGACCGCCGTGGCGCGGGCCGAACGCCTCGGTATGGACCCTATGGTCACGCCCGCAGCCAATGCTGCGGCGGATCGGATGGCCAAAGCAGCGGCGTCTGCGGACCCGAACATCACGTTCCGCGAACTGGACACCTTGCGCAACGTCGCTGGCATGGCCGCCGACGACATCACCAAGCCGCGTGTGGCGAAGATCGGGACCGAAATGGTGGAATCGATTGATGATTTCATCGACAACGTGGATCCGAAGCTTGGAAAGGACATTTCAGAAGCCCGCGCGATGTGGGGTCGCCTGCGCCGGTCCGAAATGGTCAACAAGGCATTCGAGAAGGCCGAAAACGCCGCGTCAGGGTTTGAAAATGGCCTTGTGATCGAGTTCCGGGCAATTCTCAACAGCCCGAAGACGTTGCGCGGCTTTTCGGAAGCGGAAATCAAGGCAATGAAGGCCGTTGTGCGCGGATCGCCGTTCGGAAACCTGATGCGGCAGGTCGGGAAAATGGGAATTGGCCTAAACCGCCAGTCCAACGGGCTTGGTGCAATGGTTGGCGGCCTCGCTGGCGGCGCAACGCTTGGGCCTGTCGGGGGTCTTCTGTTCCCCGCCGTCGGCACGGTGGCCAAGGCGGGTGCCAACGCAGCTAAGCGGGCTGCTGCGGAGCGCGCGCGCGGACTTATTGCTGCGGGCGGCGCGACCAATGCAGGTCAAGTCCCCCAAGCCCCCATCGGGCTGCTGGAATCGCTTATCCAGCGCGGCGCAATCCCGAGCGGCGGACTGTTATCCGACTATCTGACCCCGTAAATGGCAAGCGCCCCAAAGGCGAGCGGGACAACGAAGGCCAGCATTGACCAATTCGGGATGTCCCGGTCTTCCTTGTGCCGGGCCATTTCCCGGTAAGCGAGAACGCACGTCACGCTTGCGATGTTGGCGGCAAAGACCGCGCCAAAGACTGTCATGAACTGTTCCATCCCCCGAGGATGGCCCCATACCCTCTGAAAATCAAGGTCAGGAAATGCAGACCTCCTGGGACTGGACGCCGTATCTTGTCGGCGGCGGAACACGCCCCGATGCCATGAATATCGACGCCAGCTTCAATGCGGCGCTGACCCGCATGTTTTCCGAAGCACCGGAGAACGTCCGCAACACGCTCCGCGTTACTTCTGCCTATCGGTCGCCGGAAGTGCAGGAACGCCTGTGGAGCGAGGCGCTGGCAAAGTATGGCGACCCGGAAATCGCGGATAACTGGGTCGCGCGCCCCGGCAAGTCGAACCACAACCACGGGTCGGCGGTTGATCTGAAATTCCTTGATCCGTCGGCACAGGAATGGGTCCACGCCAACGCCGCCCGCTATGGGCTTGGTTTCCCGATGAGCCATGAACCTTGGCACATCGAACCCATAAACAAGGAAGCGCTGTCGTATGGCGGTCCGCCTGCCGCGCCGCAGAATACGATGCCAGCTGCGGGTATGGATTTCCCTATTGGTGTTCCAGAACCGACGGGCTGGCAGGGCATTCTTGCCAACCTCGGCGGGGAAATACTGAAGCCGGAAGAAGGGTCAATCTGGCCGCAGATGATCCCCCGCCAAGCCCAAGCCTATGTCCCGGAAAAGCGGGACGCGCTCGCTCCGTATCTCGAATTCTTCAACTCACTCTGAGGGCATCATGGCTGTCAGCGACTACTCCACGACACCCGGCAACAACACGTCGATTGGCGGCGTGAACATTGCCGAAAACTGCGCCCCGGACGGGATCAACAACGCTATCCGGCAGTTGATGGCGGACCTTAAAACCCTGTTGGGGGATGTAAGCCCAACCGAGGTTGCCATCCTCGACGGGGCGACGCTCACGACCACGGAACTGAACTGCGTGGACGGCGTGACCTCTGCGATCCAGACCCAGCTTGACGCCAAGCGGGCGCTTCTGTCATCGGCATACAATGCGCAGGCATCGCAGGCGGCATCCGGCCTGACGGCGGTTCAGTTCACCAGCATTCCGTCGTGGGTCAACTTCGTTGTTGTCCCGCTGAACGGTCTTTCGATGTCGGGAACCGAAAGCATCTTCTTTCAGGCAGGCGACAGCGGCGGGTTTCTGACTTCCGGATATACGGCTGTCCGGTCCGTCACGGTCAATGCCGCCAACCCGGCGGTCGTGGCGGATTCCTCTGCTGCGGCATTCGAATTCCCGATGGGCAATGCGTCCAACGTGCTTGTCGGAAACGTCTATCTGTCCCGGATCACGACCTCGGGCGTCTCGTGGACGGCGACATGGAACCTCGCCCGTTTCAGCGGCGGCAGCGGCGTCCCGGACGCCACCATTGCCGGGGCAGGTCTATTCACATTGACCGGCGCGCTCGACCGGGTGCGCGTCTTGCGCGGAACCACAAACACCTTTGACGCTGGATCGGTTGGATTGGGGTATGTGTGATGGCCGCAAAAACAATCAACGTCCTGACGGGTGAGGTCGTGACGGAGCCTGATCCGCCGACCATTGCTGCCGTGGTCCAAGTGCCCGTCCTGACCGGGGTGCAGTTCATTGCCGCCCTGCGGTTAAACGGGCTTTACGACGCGGCGCTTGCGGCGATTGGCGGTATGTCTGACCCCGACAAGACCGTATTCCTGACGGCCTTTGAGCGGGCCACGTCATTCAGCCGCAATGATCCGAAAATCCTTGCCCTGGCCTCGGTTCTTGGCCTGTCCAGCAATGATGTTGACGCCATGTGGGCGCAGGCGGCGGCGCTGTGATGTTTGGGCCTAGCCTTTCGCTGTGGCAACGCAAACCGGCTGCGGCTGCGCCGTCCGGCATTACCTACATCGGGGAATTGACGCCGGGGCGCACATCGCTGGCCGGGACGGTCAATCAGGACCTTACTTCGCTCAGCCTTCAACCCGGAGACCTTGTGATCGCGTTTCAGGCGGTTTTTGCGGGCGTCTCGACCGTGAATTGCGGCGTGAGCGATGTGGGATACACGGAAATCTGGAACGCGGCATCGAATTCCACCGGGGTCGATACGAATACATCAATCTCGTGGAAGATCATGGGCGGAACGCCGGATACCTCGGTGACGTTCAACAGCAACGGCAGCAACGGACGCGCAAACCTGATGCGGGTCAGGGCCTATCGTGGCGTGGATCAGGTAACGCCAATTCTGGACGCCGCGACCGGCACAGCGCAGATCAACACGAATATCTGCAACCCGCCGTCCAAGACGACCACGGAAAACGGCGCGCTTATCGTTGTGTATGGGGCCGGGGCGGTCAACGCTTCAGAGCCAAATCCCTACGCGTCGTCAGACCTTGACGATTTTGTGGTGGAAATGATGACCAGCACCACAAACAACGGTGGGCTTGGCGTCGGGCATAAGGCCATGCCTGCCATCGGGTCTTTCGACCCCGCCGCGTGGACCGGCCCGACGGACGCAACAACGCTGTCCAACGGCACGGCGATATTCTCTCTGAATCCCGCGTAGGTGACGCATGTTCGTTGGCCTTAGCCTCAGCATATCACAGCCGCGCAAGTTTGGCGTCACGAACCAATCTCCGTCGCTTTCAGATGGATCAATGAGCGGCAATGTTTCACCCGGCACCGCTCCCGCGTTCGACGTGGCAGCATCCATTGACGGGCAGACGAACATAAACCGCACGGATGCCGTTGCTGTCCCGTTTGACAAGTCGATCCTTGCCGGATCAACAGGCAGTTTCACACTTCGAAACGTAACCGGGGCGTCCGACTTCGAGGTGTTTTCAATACCTGGCGATCTTGGGACCGGGGCGGGGCAGATTGAGATTTCCGGGCAGATTGCATTCCTTCGCCCAACGTCGGCCATGCCTGCATCAACCGATATGTCTGTCCGCTGGACGGCTGGCGCGGTGACAAACTTGGGCGGCATCGCTGTGGCTGCAAATGCCACGGACACGCTCTTGAACTTTACCACAGCCGCCGCGTCTTCCGCCATCGAATTCATCGGCAGAATACAAGTGCCGAGCACATCGACGGCAGGCACGACGACGCAAAGCCTCGCGGCTCTTGGCTTGCAACAAAACGATGTTGTCCTTGTGTTTCAACAGATCAACTCCCCAAGCGCGGTGACGTGCGGCGTATCCGATGCGGGATGGACAACGATAGCGTCAATCAACTCTCCCGACAGCATCGACACAAACGTTGCGATTCTGTGGAAGGCAATGGGGTCAACCCCTGATACCTCGGTGACGTTTAATTCAAACGGATCATCACAACGCGCAAACCAAATGGAGGTCCGCGCTTATCGCGGCGTAAACACCACGACGCCTATCCTGAACGGCCCTACCAATACAGCGCCGGTCAACGGAAACGTCGCCAACCCATCGTCCCTGACGACGACACAGAACGGCGCACTTATCGTCGTCTTTGGTGGCGGATCAATCTTGTCTGGAGAAACGGTTGCCTATGCGTCGTCTGACCTCACAGACTTCTTTGCCCAACGCCTGAGCGGGGTAACGAACTCTGGCAGCTTCGGCATAGGCCACAAGGCAATGCCAACGGCAGGTGTGTTTGACCCGGCGGCGTTTACCGGCCCAGCGACGGATGCCACGCTTTCAACGATCACGTCTATTTTCTCTCTCAACCCGGCATAAGGTGGATCAATGGCAACCGTCCGAATGGAACAAGCCGGTCGTGAATACACGGTCATCCTGTCAAACAACGGCGTCCGCGTGGAATTTGGTGGGGCTGAAATATTCCGGCATTGGCCGGATGTGGTGGTGAACCAGCCCCCCACCCTTTCGGACGGATCGCTTTCATCAACCGTTCTCGCGGGGAATACGCCATGACCCTTACCCTTCTCGGCACAATCGCGTCAACCGACCCGGAGGGATCGACCGTCACCCTGCACAGCATCGGTGGCGTATTCCCATCAAACACGGTCAACGGGTGGCCCTATCGTTACGCGACGGCGAACGGCGATCTGGTGTTTTTCCAGAACCGGGAAGTCTATCACGATGACCTCGGGGTTTCTGGAAACAACCCTCCGAACGGCACGACTTCGACGCTGGCAACGCTTGCCATTACGACCACGGACGGCTCAGCGGTTTCCGCCACACGAAACTGGACGTTCTCAATCACTGGGTTTGTCGTGACAGATGTAACCCCGCCGACTATTGTTGCGACGATCCCGGCTGACAACGCAACCGGGGTCGGCGTGTCCCAGGTCATTACCATCGAAATGTCGGAATCTGTTGCTTTCGGCACCGGCAACATCACCCTTCGGACGTTCAGCGGAACATGGTCTGACGCAGAAGTATTCAACGTCGCCACGGCGCAAGGGACCGGGGCCGGGCAGGTCAGCATTTCCGGCAGTATCGTCACGATCCGCCCGACGTCGCCCTATGCAAATTCCCGCCAATATGCCGTCCGGGTTGATGCGACGGCGATTCAAGACCTTGCGGGTAATGCCTTTGCTGGCGTAGCGGATGATACGACCATTTCCTTTACGACAGTGGCTGCTTCCGGAAGTTTGACCGTCAATTTCGGGCAATACACGAGGGCTGGCGCGGGTGGCGTTGCGGTAACTGGCACATCGATTTCAACGGGTGATGCGTCCGGGCATTGGCAGATCGTCAGCGGGTATCTTTCCCCGTCTACTGCCGGTCAGGGTGCCATTTCCGGCAGCTACAGCCTGACACTCAACGACGCGCAAACGGTCGCAATCACGGTCACCAGCAACGAATACCACGTCCGAACTGTGCCGGAATGCAGCGCCGCATTCACTCATGCGGGAACGGCTGGCGGGCGGACAATCACGTTCCGAAACGAAGTGATCGCCACGACCGGATCGCGTCTGGCGCGCAACAAGACGTTCACATCAACAATGGTGGTGCGCGGCGAGGCTGGGCACGTCCTGCGCGGAACCGCAGATTTTGCCTTTGAAAACGCAAAGAACGTCAGGCTCGAAGACGTTGTGGTCAACAGGATTGGCGCGACCAGCGGCGCGGTCATCAACCTTGTCGGCGCGTGTGACGATTTCGAAATCCTGCGCTGTGAAGCGTATGGGAACGTCTATGATCCGTTTACCGACTTCTCGGCTGGCGGATATTCGAACTGCAATGGAATCGG
>JBOFCO010000137.1:0-21766 GCA_051646105.1 Paracoccaceae bacterium | reverse complement strand
ATGACGGTCGAAAGCGCCGGTTCCCGACGCATCACAGCCGGATCACATATTCCTTCAGCGTGGTGTCCAGCACCCGCCAGATGCCGGTGAATCCGGGGCGAAGGATGAAACTGTCGCCGGGGCCCAGCGGATATTCGGTACCGTCATCAGCGACGATCACCGAACGGCCCGAGAGTATCCGGCAATATTCCCATTCATCATAGGCGATCCGCCAGGCGCCCGGCGTCGACTGCCACAAGCCGCAATAAAGCCCGTCACGGTCCTCCGCGTTCCATGTGGTATGGACGGGGTCGCCCTCGACAACCTTTTCAGGCGCGGGGCGGCCGGTTTCGGGCGTGGCGGCATCGGCGGACAGGCGCAGGAAATGGGGCATGATTACCTGAAGTCGAAGTTCAGACCGATAAGCAGGGCGACGGCGGAAACTTCAGCCATTGCAAAGGCAATCAGCGCAAAGCCCCGGAGCACCCGGTTGCGAATGCCGTGAATGATTGCAGCGCCCGCGACATAGCCTGTTGCCAGTGCGGCAGGCATCGCCAGCATTTCCAGCGGGGACAGCGCACCGATCTCAGTTACCATCAGAACAATGGAAACGGGGATGGGGCCGAAGAAATCCACCGGCACGGCCATGGCCAGCAGGATCATGGCGATAATCTTGCCACCCGTCACCCGGAACAGCGGCTTAACCCTGCGGCGATTGACCCAGAGCAGGCCCAGAACAAGCGCAACGCCGAAAGCGACGATCGCGATCACGACAAACGCGGGAAGCCCCTTGGGGTACTGGCGCAGGCTGTCGAATGCGGGCTGTGGTTTCCAGACACCAAGATAAAGCAAGGATGCCAGCGCCGTCATGAGAACCCAGACCACACCCACTGCGCGGGCACTTTCACGGGATGTGGGGCGGGGGTGACCGGCCCACTCCGGCTCTGGCAGGACGGGTTCGGCGGGCACGGGCAACTCCATAACATGTAACGCGAACAGGGTGCCGGTAAATCCGGCCATTGGCAATCCGGCACATCACCGTGGAAACCGTCAGCGCAAACATCCGGCCCGGCACCATGGAATACCTTTCCCTGTCGCTGCACTGCGGCTAATGCTTGGCGAAACGGCAAGCATAGGGGTGCGCGATGAGTGTGACCGGCAAGGTGCAGCGGCTGACGCCGCCCGATCTGAAAGCGCGCAAGGGCGGCGTGCCGATCGTCAGCCTGACGGCCTACACCACCCCTTTTGCCCGGATTGCCGATCCCCACTGCGATTTCCTGCTGGTCGGCGATTCTGTGGGGATGGTGCTGCACGGCCTGCCATCCACCCTTGGCGTCACCATGGAAATGATGATCCTGCACGGGCGCGCGGTGATGCGGGGGGCAGAACGCGCCATGGTGGTCATCGACATGCCCTTCGGCAGCTATGAACAGTCGCCCGCGCAGGCGTTCCAGAATGCTGCGCGGTTGCTGGCGGAAACCGGTGCGGCGGCGGTCAAGCTGGAGGGCGGGCAGCACATGGCAGAGACCATCGCCTTTCTGTCGGCGCGCGGCGTGCCGGTGATGGGGCATGTCGGTCTGACGCCGCAGGCGGTGAACGCGCTGGGCGGCTACCGCGTGCAGGGCCGGGCAGAGGATGCGGCGCGGGTGCGCGCCGATGCGCAGGCGGTCAGCGATGCCGGGGCCTTTGCCATCGTGCTGGAAAAGCTGCCGGAACGGTTGGCGGCACAGATCACGGCAGAGGTTGCCGCGCCCACCATCGGCATCGGCGCATCGGCCGCCTGTGACGGGCAGGTGCTGGTCAGCGACGACATGCTGGGCCTGTTCACCGATTTCCGGCCCAAGTTCGTAAAGCGCTATGGCGAATTGGGTGCTGCGGCGGATCAGGCCGTGGCCGCCTATGCCGCCGAGGTGCGGTCGCGGGCCTTTCCGGCGGCAGAGCATGTGTTTCCCGAAGCCCTGCCTGAGAAAGCGAAGACATGACCGAAATCATCCATACCGTCGCGGAACTGCGTCAGCGCGTGCGCGGCTGGCGCGCTGCGGGGCAGGTTGTGGGTGTGGTGCCCACCATGGGTGCGCTGCACGACGGCCACCTGTCGCTGGCCCGCCGGGCGCGGGCGGAATGCGACCGGGTGATCACCACTATTTTCGTGAACCCCAAGCAGTTCAACAACCCAGACGACCTGACGAAATACCCCCGAACGCTGGAGGCTGACGCGGCGCTGTTGCGCAGTGTTCCGGTCGATGTGGTCTTTGCCCCCGCGGTGGAGGAGGTCTATCCCGAGGGCTTCATCACCACGGTTTCCGTGGGTGGTGTCTCGGAGCCGCTGGAGGGCCGGATGCGCCCCGGCCATTTCGACGGGGTGGCGACCGTTGTCACGAAACTGTTCGGAATGACGGAAGCGCATCGCGGCTATTTCGGCCAGAAGGACTGGCAGCAGTTGCAGGTGGTGGGCCGTCTGGTGCGTGACCTGAACCTGCCGGTGGAAATCGTCGGCTGCGAAACGATACGAGAGGCTGACGGGCTGGCGATGTCGTCGCGCAATGTCCGGCTGACGACGGCGGGGCGGACGAAGGCCGGCGTGCTGTATGCCGCGATCAGCGCGGCGGCGGCGGACATCCGCGCCGGGCAGTCCGACCGCATGGCGATCCGCGAGGCGGCGGAAAAGGTGCGCGCCGCCGGGTTCGACCGGGTGGAATATATCGAGCTGCGCGATGCGGAAACGTTGATGCCGTCCAGCGAGACCGGCAAACCGCGCCGGATGCTGGCGGCCGCCTGGCTGGACGGCGTACGCCTGATCGACAATATTCCGGTCTGAGGGGAAGGGCAGGGGCGCTGCCCCCGCGCCCCCGGGATATTTCGCCAGACTGAAGCCGCAGTCACACCCCCAGCAAATCCGCCAGCACCAGCGCCATGACCAGCGCTGAATCGGCCATGTCCTGAACACCGATCCATTCGTCGGGCTGGTGGGCGAGGTCGAGCACGCCGGGGCCGTAGGCGTGCAGTTTCTCAGCCGCCCGATGCGGTCGATGTGTTTCTGGTCGTAGGTGCCGGGGGAAACCACATAAGCGGGCAGGCGGGCCAGCACCCGTTCGATGGCGGCGGCGGTGGACCGCACGACGGGCGCGTCACGGTCGGCCATCACCGGTTGCACCTCGAACAAAGTGCGCAGGTCACAGGTAAAGTTCGGGCGGCGGGTGCGCAGGCGTTCGAGCAGACCCTCCACCTCGGCTTTCACCTCCGTCAGGTCTTCCTCGATCAGGAAGCGGCGGTCGATGACGATGCGGCAGCGGTCGGCGACACAAGGCGTGGGCAGGCCGGTGTAATCCTCCTCCGGCTCTGCCGCGCCACCGTGGATCGAATTGATGTTCAGCGTCGATTGCTTTGCCCCTTCGGGGATCACCGGCATTTCGGTGCGTTTTGTGGCCAGCAGCGGGTAGAGCGTATCCTCGATTTCCTGCAGCACCGCGCCCATGTGCCGGATTGCGCTGTCGCCGAGGAAGGGCATCGAGCCGTGGGCGATGCGGCCCTTCGTTTCGATCTCGGCCCACCAGACGCCGCGATGGCCAAGGCAGATGCGGTCCTTGTGCAGCGGTTCAGGTATGATGACGTGCTGCACCCGTTCCGGGCTGAAATAGCCGCGTTCGGCCAGAAAGGCGACACCACCGTATCCGCCGGATTCCTCATCCGCCGTCGCGGAAATCTCGATGGTGCCGGGATGATCCGGGAAGCAGGCGATGAAAGCTTCCGCCGCGATCACGGCGGCGGCAATGCCGCCCTTCATGTCGCAGGCCCCGCGGCCAAAGATGCGGTCGCCGTCAAGTTCCCCGCCAAACGGGTCGCGCGTCCAGCCATGGCCGATCTCGACCACATCGTGATGGCCGTTGAAATGCACGCAATCGCCCGGCCTCACCCCCTCGCGACGGGCGACGAGATTCCAGCGTGGATGGGCGTCGCTGTCGCCCGGTGTGCCGACGGCACGGATCAGTTCGCAGCGGAAGCCCAGCGGCGCCAGACGGTCGGCCAGATACAGGCAGATGTCATGGTAATGCAGTCCCGGCGGGTTCAGCGTGGGGATGCGGATCAGGTCTTGTGCCAAGCATACCAGGGCGTCGCGGCGCGCGGCGATGGCGGCGTGCAGGGCAGACATGGGATCGGTTGGCATGGGCAAAAGCTAGCCGCCCGTCACCCTCTGCGCAACCGCACCTTGCCGAAAACCGCTGGCAGAGGGGGTGAAATCTGCCATAACCTACCCCAGATCGGTTTGCAGGTTCACCGGAGGGAAGATCATGGCGGATTTTGAGGCGCAGGTTCTGGAAAGCCAGCGGCAGGTTGCGGAAACCCAGGCCAAGGTCAGCGAACTGACCGCGCGGATCGAGGCGGCGGGCGTGAAGCTGAAAACCGGCACCGACGTTTCCATCGATATCGAAAACGCGACTCTGGACGATGTGCACAAGCATACCGAACTGATGAACGCCAATATCGCCGAGCTGATCATGGGGCTTGACGATGTGACCGCCGGCTTTTCCAAGGATTTCGAGGAGATGCGGTCGAAAACCGGATGGGAAAGCTTTGTCGGCATCTTCTCGGAAGGCAAATCGGAATCCATGCGGCAGGAACGCCTTCGCGGCGCTTCGGTGGATGACAAGTTGCAGGATCTGATTTCCAAGTCGGATGTGATCGTGAAACTGCTGGAAGGGCAGTTGGCATCGCTGAACGAACAGAAGGGAAGGGTGGAGGCAAACCTGACCGAAACCCTGACTGAGCGCGAAAACACGGTGGGCGAACTGGAATCTGCACGCGCGCAGATCGCTGCCATGGATCCGAAGATCATCGAACTGGAAAACAAGATTTCGATGGAGCAGGACGCCGCCGCCCGCACCAAGCTGGAAAGCGAACTGGCCGAACTGAACAAGACCCACAATGCGCTGGTGCAGGACGAACAGGTAAAGCTGGCGAAATCCCAGACGCTGGAACGCTATATCGAAAAGGGCAAGACCTGGGTTGACAGCCTTCAAAACCAGGCTGCCACGCAGATGGTGCTGATCAACAAGCTGCAGACCGACACCAAGCAGCGCGTGGTGCTGTATGACGCGCTGACCAAGTCGCTGAAAACCGCGCAGCAGCAGGATGTGGCGCACCGCATAAACGAAATCGGGGTCAAGACCGATCAGGAGGCGCAGGCGGCAATGGCCGGCATCGGCGCCGCCACCAACCAGAAGATGGCCGATATGCTGGAAGCCCATGAAGAACACATGGTCTTTGCCCGCAAGGTGTTGGAGCAGAAGGCCAAGGCAGACGAACGTTTCGCCCGCCGCTTCGCCGCGATTGTCGAGAAGCACGACAAGAACCTTTACACCGGGGGCGGCGACGCCTGAGGGCAGGGGACATGCCCGTAAGAAACCTTATTACTGCGGGCATGAATGATGCCTGAAACCGATGTGAAAACCGACCTCACCAAGGATCACCGGCGGCTGGAGGACGATGTCGCCGCCCGCCGGTATTTCGCCAAGTTCGGGCGGATCGTGCCGTTGCTGGGCAGTGTCGCGGGGGAAATGGTCCGTGACCGTCGCCTGTCGCAGGCCGACAGTGACATCGTCGGCACCTATGCCACGGCAATTGCCGCGACCTTCCGGGCGCTGTCGTTGAAATACCTGATGGCGGGGCGGGTCGAGGGGCTGTCATCACAGCATCTGACCATCGATTTCCATGAAAGCGGCTTTCCGGTTTTTCAGGAACTGCTGACCATGGCCAGCGATGCGCAATATGCCGAAGCTGCGCTGCGCGACATGCCCCCCGCGGCGCAAATGCGGGACGAGATGATCCGCCAGATGGTTGGCGACCTGACCATTCCCACCCGCCTGCAATATGCGATGAGCCAGCGGCTGTATAACGAGGCGTTGGTGGCGGGCGGGCTGTTCTGGGTCAAGTCACCGCCCCAGGTGCTGACGTTGGGCGATCTTCCGAACGGACGGCGGGCGTATCTGATCCACTGGGCGATCTATGACAGCGTCGCCAACCTGCCGGTGATCTATCTGCTGGAGGTGGAGGATTCTGCCCGCCGCCCGCTGCCGAAGGATGAAAACCGCTGGCCCGCCGTGCAGGCGCATCTGCTGGCGCAATCTGTGGGTGGGCTGAAGCTGGTGACGATTGCCACCGGTTTCGACAAGGATTTCGACGATCTGCACCCGAAGCGGCTGCGGCGGATCACGCTGGGCCCGATGTATTCATCAGCCTTCACCCTGCAAACCGGCCCGATCCGCGAGGTTCTGGAAGAGGCGAAATCGCCCCCGGGTGACGACTGGGCGCTGGTCTGGACGGTGGAACTGTTGGAAAGCGAAAAGACCGTGCGCGAGAAATCCGGCTGGTTCGGCGAGGTGGACCGCGAGGTTTACAAGCTTGACCCCTATTCGGGGCGCGGGGTCGATATCGGGGCGACCAGCCTTGAGCGTAGCATCATCCTGCCAGCGCGTCCCTATCAGGTGCTGGCGGAAAAGAACCCGGAAGGGTTCCGGCAGGTGCGCCGCTATGTCGTGGGCAAGGATGGCCGGGTCATGGTTCAGGGGTAAGGGCATGAGTGCACCGCGCGACGAGATGGAACTGAAAGAGGAAGCGATCCGCGCCCATTACGGGGCGGCGGCTAACCTGTTGACGGGACTGGACCATACGCCCCGTCTGGCAACGCCACAGGCAGCGGCCCCGGTGGCGGAACGCTCGCCGGGTATCGGCGCACGGCCCCGGTTTCGATCGACCACGCCGGGGCTGGTGACGCAATCCACCGCGCGGGCTTCGGGTGTGCGGCTGATTGACCGGGTGGAGGCGGTGGGCGGCGATGCGCTGCCTTCGCCCAAACACGCCGCCGTGCTGCAATCCCTGCGCCGCGCGCTGGCCATTGCGCTGGCCGTGGGGGAGGGGTTTTCTTCCCAGACCGGTCTCACCGAACTGAAGAAAGCCAATCTGGAAAACCGCCTGCCTGCCGACCGCAAGACCGAATTTTCCGAACTGCTGGCGGCAGAGGCGATGGCCACGCTTTCCGTTTTTGCCAATGCCACAGCCTTCCTGCTGGCCCCCCATGCCGACCAGACATCGGTAGAGGTTGGCGCGGTGGAGGAGGTTTTGACCGACAATGCCCTGCTGGCCCTGCAAGGTGCCCTGTGGGAACTGGATCAGGACATCGCCGTCTTTGCCACGGATGAACCGAAGCTGGTCGCGACGGTTCTGGCCTATGCCGAGCAGCTGATGGAAAAGCTGCGCCTGCGGGCCGAAGGTGCCCCCCGTTTGACCGCGTTCACCGGCGCGAATTACCGGGTGGCGGCGGATGACCTGCCGATTTCCGGCTTTACCCCCGCCCGCAAGGCGCGCGGCACGACGCTGGTCATGGCCTTCAAGAAGCCAGAGGAGGTCGTCGGCAACCACATCGCAAAATATCAGGCGATGCGGCTTTCCAAGATGCTGATGGCCTATGATTTTGAACGCAAACTGAACCCCTTTGCCGAACTGGGCGGCTTCATCTTCACCTTCATGGGCGATGGCAAGCCCGGCACCGGCAAGACGACCCTCATCCAGATGATGGCCGGGCTGATCGACGGCTATTGCAAGGTGGCGGGTTATCCGTTCCGCTACCAGAACCTGTCGATCGACAATGTCGACAGCTATCAGGGCAAGTCGGGGCAGAACGCGAAAGCCTTTATCACATCCGTGATGGACCCCGCCGTGATCGGCTTTGGCACGGTCGATGACATCGATCAGGTCGCGGGCAAGCGCGGCGAACGCGCATCATCGGCGGGCCAGCAGGAAATCACGGCGGTGTTGATGGAGGCCTTTGCAGGTGCCAACACCGTGGTGCGGGGCAACTGCACGTTCGGCATGTTTTCCAACTACCCCGAAAACGTCGATGACGCCCTGCGCCAGCGGGCCGGGGCGCGGTTTCTGGTCGATGGTCCGCAGACCGAGGATGACTACATCGACATCCTCGCCCTGCTGCTGGGCAAGAAACACGACATCCCGCTGGGCGAGCATGACCTTTACGCCGCACAGGAAATCAAGCGCGCTGTGGCCGAGAGTTTCGAGGGGCATGGCCAGCCGCATGAAGACGGGCTGAAAAAGGTCTGGGATGCGGTGAATGCCAAGCTGGGGCCGCTGGATACGCTGGCGAAATTGGGCGGCTATCTGAAAGCCATTCAGCAGGCCGACGGGCGCTTTACCGGCCGCGCGGTCAAGAACATCACCGACGCGGTGAAGGTGCGGGCAATGGATTTCGAACTGCCCGACGAATGGATGGAAAAGCCCGACCTGTTCCTGTTCAAGCCTTATGACGAAAAGAAGGCGATGATCGAGGGGCTGCGGAAGCCGATCACGGTTGAGATGGTGGTGCAGGAAATCAACCGGTATGCGGATTCTGAATTCCGCTATGCCGACAAGAGCGACGAGGTGGCGATTGCCGGGATGGTGCGGGACATGGGGCGGATGGAGGAGGCGAAGAAGCGGTATCTGGAGGGGAAGGGGTGAGTGAGAATAAGCCAATTCAATTGCTCTATTCATATCGGCTAAGATGGCGCGATCTTGAAGGTCTTTCGGATGTAGAACTAGCTGCTCTGTCTAGCGTATTTTTCTGTGACAACGAAGTTAACTCGTTGCGTAGGCTATGCTTGCTTTCCATGTTCTGGGTAACGGAGAACGACAAAATACACAGTGCCGCAGAAATACAAAGGAACATGCTTCTGAGGACACTTACAGGTCGCTTGTTCGAGTTTTTGGAACTTTACAATCAAATATCGTCGGAGGGACGACAAAGTTCCTCAATCGTTGAGATAATGAAAACTCTGAAGAAGGATCAAAGAGACTGCCGCAACCATCCTGGCTTTAGGATTGCGCAAAGAATCCGAAAAAGCCAAGCGCACCATTACGACTTCGCCGCCATTAGAAAACTAGTCACTAAGCACGATCCAAACGCTGTTTTTGACTTCAATCTCACACCTGAGTCTGGCAACGCGTTTGCTCCATTTGCGGAAGCGCTAGTGTTCAACCCTGACCCTCATGATCGCATATATCATGAGCTATCAAAGGCAGAGGCCGAAGCCTTGGTCAACAACTGGATCGATTGGACACATGTAGCTACTGATTTACTCAAGGCACTGCGCGAACAATTGTTTGAAAAGCTCATAATAGCAAAGAACCCTAGCCTTCGACCACAATACAGAACTGAATACTTATCCCCTGACCTAAAGGTCGAGGGCACTTATCGGCTACCACTTTTTGTACAGGCATCCCCATGAAACGCCTCATCGCCAAGGGCCTGATGTTCGGCAACCTGATCCCGGTGGAAAGCCCGGCCTTGGTCGCCCGCTACAACCGTGCGCTGAAGGCGCTGACCGGGAAGCAGACCAAGCTCAAGGATTTCCACATCGACATTTCCGGCTATTCGCCGGAGGTGGGGGATGAGCTGAAGGATGACCTTTACTTGAACCCCCACGGGGCCAACCAGCAGTTCATCCTGTTGACCACCGATCAGAAATCGGCACCGCTGCTGAACCCGACGTTTTCCACCGCCCGTTCCATCATCCGCCAGTTCATCGAGGAAAACGAGGCGCAGCTTTTCACCCTGACCGCGCAGGATGCCGTGACGGGGGAACTGGAGGACAGCGTTTTCGAGGTGAAATCCCCCGCGCAGCTTTTCGATTTCACCGCCTTCACCGTCACCGCCGATACCACCGGGCAACATGTGGCAGAGGCGGGCAAGCTGACCGGGCTGATCGAACGGTTCCGGGCGGAAGAAGACGCCTGGTATGACGATGTCCTGATCGCGGAAATGATCGGGCTGGCGAAGAAAACCGGCGATGTCACCCGCAACCCGGTCACGCTGAAATCGCTGCGGTTCGAGCAGAAGAATTTCTACACCAGCCATTTCGGCGGGCTTTACATCTTTCAGGGCGTGGCCCATCCCGCCACCATCGCCTGCATGCCGAAGGAAAAGCTGGGGCCGCTGCCCGCCGACTATGTATTCGATCTGTCGGACCGCAACCAGATCGCCAAGTTTCTGGAAATCAACGGATTGGTCGAACCCATCGTCACCGCGCGGAATACCGATGCCGCTGCGATCCTGCGGCAAAAGATGGATTTCATCCTGGTCGATGCCGCGACCAGCCTTGGCCTTGATACCGGGGCGGGCACGCGGCGGGAACTGCGCTTGATTGCGCAACGGCTTGGCGCGCAGTTGCCGCCAGAATTCGAGGCGCTGGCGGCCCTTCTGCGTTGGGTGGAACAGGCCGGTCCGTGGCCGCGCATCACCTCGGTTCATCCGGCGTATTTCTACACCTTGCGCGCCGCGCCCCATGCCGACCGCGATCTGGTGAACATGCTGCTGGCCGAACTGTCGCCGCTGGACGTGCGGCAATTGTTCATCTGCCACAAGGCGCTGTTCTACCGGCTGTACCGAAGCTGGCCCGAAGCGAAGAAGGAATATGTGGCGGAATTCCTTGCCCGCGAATATCAGGTGGACAGGGAAGGCCAGCGCGAGGCGCTGTTCGGCCCTGAACCGGGGATGGATGAGCCCGCCGCACCCGCACGGACCGGCCCGTGGTCAGGCAGCGGACGGGGTATGGTCGAGCGTGTCGGCCCCTGGGGATCGGTGGAAAGAGAGGTGCGGCGATGATCGCTTTTGCACGGCTGATGGTGTTTTGTGCGGTGGGATCGGCCATCGCCTACTGGCTTCTGCGCATATACTATCGTTCTCTGCATCGGGAAGAGCTTGAAAAAGACTGGGATGCAAACCCGCGCAGCCCTGACGCCGACGCGCGGGAGACCTATATCGAAAGCGGAATGGCAACTTATGAGCACAGCCTGCGACGGCGGCTGCTGTGGCTGGTGGTTGTCCTGCCTTTTGTGGCGGTGGCCACACTGGCCTATCTGATCAATTGAGGGGTAAGTGATGATGCGATATGTGAAATGGACCCTTTACGGGCTGATCGCCCTGATCGTGGGCGGCTTCCTGCATTATACGCTGCCCCAGCATGATGTGGTACGTGTGGTCGGCACCTATCTGGAACGGCAGGACCTGACCGACTGGACGCGCATCTTCTGGTCGTCCCCCGATGACCAGTCGGGCACGCTGACCAACCGTGACGTGCAGTTTATCCAGACCGTTCAGACCGACGGCGATCCGATGGTGTATCGCAACGAGGATACGGGGTGGAGCTGGCCGCCCTATTTCAAGTTCGACACGGCAAGCCTGCAGACAGAAGCCGACGATCTGAAATCCACCGCCGAAGCGCCGAAATGGGCGGTCATCACCCATTACGGCTGGCGAAATGAGCTGATCTCGATCTTTCCGAACGCGGTCGGCATCCGCCCTGTCGAAGGGCCTGATGTCACCATCATCCCATGGTTCAACATTGTCTTCCTGACCTTCGTCGCGCTTGTGCTCCTGATGCTGCGGCGCATGTGGCTGCAGTTCCGGGAACGCAGCATTGATCCGGCCCTGTCCGAGGTAGGAGAGGTCTGGGATGGCGTGGAAAACACCGCCGGTGCCGCGCGCAACCAGGCGCGGGGTGTCTGGGGGCGGTTCCGGGCGTGGCTGGGAACCTTCCGGGGCAAACCGCGCGTGTGACCATAGGGCGGGCTGGCATTGACCGCCTGTCCGCCGCGCCCCATATCTTGCGCAATCGTCAGATCGGAGGCCGCCATGTATCGCGCCGCAGCTATTCTCGCCGTAACCCTGTCATGCGCTGCATTCCCTGCGCAGGCTTTCATCGCCTCGAACGATCTTCGGGTCGAAGCACAGGGTTCGGGGTTCCATGTCCTGCCCAAGCCCGGAAGGTCTGTCCGCGATTACTGGTGCGCTGCCGGTGAATATGCAGAGCGGACGCTGGGTATGGGGGCGACCGACCGTATCTGGCGCACCAGCGAACCGCCCCGGCGCAGCGGTGTCGGCATCAGCTTTGGCACCACGCCCGAAGGCGCGGCGACCAAGACCGGGATATTCATCCTGTTCGGACGTGATGATGGGTCGCTTTCCGTCGGTTCCGCACAATCGAACTGTCACCGGCTTTAGGGCCACATGACGCATGCTCGGTATACGCTGGCGGTGATGACCAGCGCCGATGGTTTCATCGCCCGCTATCCCGGCCACCCGACACATGGCTGGGCCAGCCCTGAAGAACAGACGCTGTTCTTTGCCGGAGTCGAGGCCGCGGACTGGGCGATCATGGGCCGCACCACGCATGAAGCAGCGGACAAACCCGAGCGTCGCCGGATCATCTTTTCCACCAGCGCCGCGCGCCCTGAATGGCGGCGGCCGACACAGCTTTGGGTGAATCCCGAAAGCCTGACACCTGCAGACCTGCCCACCCTCGTCGCGCATATCAGGCCGCTGCGGAACGGTTTGATCCTTGGTGGCACGCGCGTTCACGACTGGTTTCATGCAGCAGGGGACATCGCGCAAATCGATCTGACGATAGAGCCTGTCAGCTTTGGCAAGGGGCTTCCGGTCTTTTCCGGTCAGCAAGCGGGCGATCCGGTTGCCGCACTTGTGTCGGCCGGCTACCGGATCACAGACAGCCGCCCGCTGAATGCGGGCGGTACGCGGTTTTTGTCTTTTCTGCCGGCGAAATGATCTTCAGACAAGATTCTTTTTGAAGAATTCCACGGTCCGGTCCCATGCAAGGTTCGCCGCAGCCTCGTCATACCGCGGGGTGCTGTCGTTGTGGAACCCGTGGTTCACGCCGGGATAAATGAACGCCTCATAGCTGGTGCCCGCGGCCTTCAGCGCCGCCTCATAGGCTGGCCACCCTTCATTGATGCGTTCGTCCAGTTCAGCATAATGGATCAGCAGCGGGCATTTGATCTTTGCCACGTCCTCTGCCGCCGGTTGCCTTCCATAGAACGGCACCGCACCGCCCAGCTCGGGATAGGCGACCGCTGCGGCATTCGAAACCCCGCCGCCGTAGCAAAAGCCGGTGATGCCGACCTTTCCGGTGCTGCCGGGATCTTTCATCATGAATTCCACGGCGGCAAAGAAGTCGTTCATCAGCTTGGCCGGATCGACCGATTGTTGCAGTTCGCGGCCCTTTTCATCATTGCCGGGATAACCGCCGACCGATGTCAGCCCATCGGGGGCCAGTGCCAGAAACCCTGCCTTGGCCAGCCTGCGCGCGACATCCTCGATATAGGGGTTCAGTCCACGGTTTTCATGCACGACGACAACGGCGGGCAATGGGCCAGCGGCGGATGCCGGTCGGACGCGATAGCCGCGCACCTCTCCATGCCCGTTGGGCGAGGGATACATGACATATTCGCCCACGATGTCGGGGTCATTGAAACTGATCTGTTCGGCCAGCGCATAATTCGGGCTGAGCATCCCCAGCACAGCAACGGCAGTCATGCCGCCCACGGTATAGCGCGCTGCCTTGTCCAGAAATTCGCGCTTGGTGATCTTTCCATGGGCATAAAAATCGTACAGTTCCAGAAGGGCAGGGTGGAAATCCTTGGCGGTCATCCGGGTCATGGCTCGCTCCTGTTGTCGGGAAAGACCAGAAGCGTAACCCGGATCGCGCGGGGAACCCTTCACGAAACCGAGAGGGTCGCCCCGCCGCGTTTGCGGCGGCGGGACATGTCTGCCGTATCAGTCTTCCAGAACAAAGGTCACCATCATGTTGACCTGATAGCTGACGATCTTGTCGTTCTTGACGCTGACCTTGTGTTCTTTCACCCAGGCCCCCGAGACGCCGCGAAGCGTTTTTGTGGCGCGCGAAATGCCGGTCTGCACCGCATCTTCGAAGCTTTTGGACGAGGTGGAGGAGATCTCTGTAACACGTGCGACTGTCATGTTTTTCCTTTCCGTGTTTGCCCTTTGGGCGTGTGGAGGAAGGTTACCACGTGTCCCCCCCCCAGAAGGGGGAGAAGCGCAGGGAGTTTCCCGCAAGGGTCGATGAAGGGTCGGTCGGCCTTGTGGCAAGGGTCTGAGTCCGCGCCGCCACACCTTTTCAAGCTACATGCAGTAGCGACGATTTTCCGCTACCCGACAGATCGGTCGCAGTCCTATGATGGGGGGAAATCAATGCAACGCCCCCAAGACCTGACCGGGTGGCGAAGGAAAAGGAAAAGCCGATGCGCTGCCCCTTCTGCGGACATATCGATACGCAAGTGAAAGACAGCCGCCCGGCCGAGGATCACGTTTCCATCCGCCGTCGCCGTTTCTGTCCGGCCTGTGGCGGACGTTTCACCACCTATGAACGCGTCCAGTTGCGCGATCTGGTTGTGATCAAGTCATCGGGCAAGCGCGAGGATTTCGATCGTGACAAGCTGGAACGGTCGATCCGCATCGCCATGCAGAAGCGCCCGATTGAACCCGAACGCATCGACCAGATGATTTCCGGCATTGTCCGTCGGCTGGAAAGCATGGGTGAAACCGACATTCCGTCAAAGGTCATCGGTGAAATCGTCATGGAGACGCTGGCCCGCATCGATACCGTGGCTTATGTGCGCTTTGCCTCGGTCTATCGCAATTTCCAGCAGGCCGACGATTTCGACAAGTTCGTGAACGAACTGCGCCCTTCGGACAAGGCAGACGAGTAACGGCATTGCGGGCGGGCCTCTGCCCGCCCGCGCCTTGTTTGCTATCGCCACAAATGCGCATAACCTGCAGCATAGCCTTGCAAGCGTGACAGCAGACGAAGACGGCGCGGCTGAAAGACCGGGCCTTCGGACAAACGTTCGGCGGCAACCTCCGGCGGGCAGGGCAGGCCCGATCGCGGATCAAGATAACGCGGATAGGCAATCAGGCAGGCATGGACCAGCGTCGCCAGGTCGGGCCGTGCGCGGCGATGTTGCGGAACGGGGGCAAGATCGCGGGTCAAACCCCATCCGGCATAAAAGGGCGCGCCAAGGCATGTCACCGGCAGGCCCCGAAGCAGTGCCTCGAACCCCAGTGTAGAGGTGATCGTCCAGACCTCGTCGACATCGGCCAGCACCTGTGCCGGATCGGCATGTGGCAGCACCACATCGGCCAGCCGCATCAGGTCGGTCGCGGAAATCGCGCCGAGGCGAAGCCCCGCCTCGACATCCGGGTGGGGTTTGTAGATCAGAACGGCTTGCGGGTTTTCCTGGCGGACTCTTTCCAGCAGCGCAAGGTTGGTGCGTTCCGCCCCCGCGCCAAGGCGGATCGACGCATCATCCTCGACCTGCCCGGGCACAAGGATCCGTTGTCCGGGTGGCAGTGCCGGCAGCGATGCCCCGGATAGCGGGCCGTATTTTGACAAGCCCGATGCCACGATATGTGCAATCAGCCGTTCCGCGCGCGCGTGTTCGTCTGGTGCAATCCGTGTAGCGATCAGCCGGTCAAGGCGGCTTTCGCGGGTCGGGTCATAGTAGATGCCAAGATCATCGGCGACCAGCGACAGGGGCGGGACCAGCGCTGCCCCGATGCCGCGTGATCGCAGAAAGCCGTCCTCGATCCGCAGGGTGCCGGGGGGCAGGTCTTTGTCCGCCTTGCCCGCCCAGACGATCAGGCCTTTGCCTGCCGACTGCGCCCGCTGCACGGCCCGGGTGGGATCGCTTTCGAACCGCAACGGGGTTTCGCGTCCAAAGAAGCGTTGCAGATGCGGGCGCTTCCATGCGCGCATGTGCAGCGCGATATGACCTGCGCGATCCTGCCGGTAGACGCGGGCTTCCGCCTCCAGTTGGTCCACGGCCTCCTCGAAACGGCACAGACGGTCTCGACAGGGGTCATACCACACCGGAAACAGGACCATTGCAGCTGCGAAAAGCTGTTCGACGGTCAGGTTGCGGACCCGGCGCGGTGCTGGAACCTGATCCGTACTCAACCCCCAGCCAGCGTAAAAAGGTTGCCCGAATACTCGTGGTCGATGACCGGCAAGGATCGCTTCAAATCCCAGTTGCGAGGACATGGTATAAACCGCTTTTGCCCCCGTCAGCAAAGCCCAGGGGGAAAGCCTGTCATCGGCAAAGGCGATGCCCCCCTTCAGTGTTTCCGGTCCGTAATGGCCGGAACGCAGGCCAAGGCGGGTTTCAGGGTGGCTGCGGATCAGGACAGGGGTGCCGGGATGTTCAGCCTGTGCGGTGGCCAGCATCCTGGCAAACTCTGCGCTTCCCGATCCGGCAGCCGCCGCATCGCCTTGCGTCTGGTCGATGACCAGAACGTAGCCCGGTTCCGGCGGGGCCAGTTCGGGGTCGTGAAGGTTGTATTTCGACAGATGCAGCCGCCGCAGACGCGCGATCCCGTTGCACGCACGCGACAGCAGCAAAGGATCGTCGAGCGGATGGGTGGCAAGGATATGCTCCAGCCGACTGGGGCGGGTCGGGTCGTAATGCAGGCCCATGTCGTCGATCAGCAGGCCCAAGGGTTGCCCCCCCGCACGTCCTGGGCGGATGCCGAACAGAAGGGCATCCTCGATCCTGACCAGCGGCACGCCCCTTGCATTCGCCATCCTTTGTCCCCGCCGCGCGGCCGGTCGGGCGCCCCAGACCGCCACGGCGTCGCCCGGTCGGGGAAGGCCGAGGCGGGGGCATAGATCGGTCAGCGTCAGGATGCGCCGCACGCGCGAGTTGGTCAGAAAGCCGCCCGAAAATACAAGAAGCCGCCGGAAATGCCCGGCGGCCACATGGTCTGGCAAGTTTTCCGGCAAGGGCCGGTCTGTCATTCGGCCAGCGTCGAGACGCTGTTTGCGCTGCTCAGCGATCCGGTCAGGGCGGCAAGCGTCTTTTGCCACTGCACGAACGGGGCTTCGGTGACATAGACCGTATCGTCATCGCGGATCACGAAATCCCGCGCCATGAAGATGCCGTTGGGTCGGGTCAGATCCAGCACATAGACAAGCCGCTGGTCGCCAACCAGATCATCGCGGCCCAGCACGTTGCGGGCGATGTTTTCCGGTTCATTCCGGAACACGAAAACACCAGTGGGATCTGCGAGGTTAGAAGACAGCCCGCCGACCTGCGCAATGGCCTCGATCGCGGAAAGCGTCTGGCTGGTGAACGGAATGCGGTTCTGGGTGCCTGTCGCGCCCAGCGCGGTATAGGCGCGGGTATCTTCTTCGACCATGATGCGGTCGCCGGGACGCAGGGCGATGTCGGCCTGCGGATGTTCGTACAGGTCGGCCAGCCAGATCTTGCCGCGCTGGCTGCCGCGCAGCACGGTGATCTGCGCAATTTCCGGTTCGATGGAAACACCGCCAGCCTTGGCCAGCATCGCGGACAGCGTGCGCGTAGGCCGTTCGATGGGATAGATGCCCTGCGCACCGACGCCGCCCATGATCGAAACCGTCGCGCCATCCCCGGCCAGCCGTGTTACCGTCACCTGCGGGTCAGGTGTCTGCGCTTCGAGCTTTTGCGTGATGATGCGACGCAGCCCTTCGGGCGAGTTGCCCGCCGCAAGGATGCGGCCAGCATAGGGCACGAAGATATAGCCATCGCCGTCGACCTGAATCTCTTCCAGAGGGGTCGCATTTGCGCCTTCGACGGCAAGCAGACCGTCGTCGACATTTTCCCAGATGGTCATGCCCAGCACATCGCCGGGACGCACGGTATCCGACCCGATCACACCGGCATTGTTCAGGGCCGCAGGAAAGGCCAGTATCGGTTCTATCGCCGTGGCGCGGGTTACATGGTCATCGACGCTGACGATGAAACTGTCCCCTTCCTTCTGCACCGAGCCTGCGAAAATCTCGCGCTTGTTCGGGCCGGACCGGGGCAGGCCGCAGGCGGCCACAGTGGCGACAAGCGCCACAAGGGCCAGCACTCTGGCCCCGCGAGAGGTTGTCCGTATCACCTGTATCGTTCCTCTTGCCGGGAAATCGACTGCTCTTTTTTGACAGGCTATCCGAAAGGGGGGCTTGGTGCCAGCCTCAGGAACCCGGCGCCGACAACTGTTGCTTGCGTGCCGCGTTGCGTCGGATCAGCGCGGCATAAGGATCATCGGTATCCAGCATACGAACGCAGGCCAAAGGCAGAAGTCGCCTGCGGCTTTGCAGCGAATAGTATCCGCCCGGCAGTTGCGATGTTTCCAGCAGATAGCGCCTGAACACGGCATAGGCTTCCGTCTCGGGTTGATTGGGTGCGGCAAAAAATTCGGCGATCCCGGTCGAGTTGACCAGTTCCGGGCGGGAATAGATCGCCCGTCCCAAAGCCAGAAGCGGCAGTCCGCGCCACAGAACCTGCTGGCCCGCCGTCGAATTCACCGTTACCGCGCTGCGGGCCCGGTCAAGCAGCATCGCCAGTTTGCCGCCGCGCAGGAAATGTACGCGATCGCCGATGCCATGTCGTGCCGCGCGGGTCGCGATTTCACGCCGAAGCGACACACGGCCATCGTCCAGCGGATGGGCCTTGAACACCAGATGGTCGTCGGGAAGCGCCCCCGCCGCGAAACCGGCCAGACAAGCCTCGATGAAATCGGGCGTTCCGGCAAAGGGGCCGTGATCGCGAAAACTGGCATCGTGATCCAGTTGCAGAAGCACCAGATGATAGGGAAAGCCGCCTGCCCTGATCCTCCGCGTCGTCAGGGCGCGTTCTGCCGCATGCCATGGCAACAGTGCCAGCTTGCGCAGATACAGCCGGAATTCCGCCGCAACCCCAAGCGCGCGGTGCGGGCGAAAGCCGCTGTAACGCCGGTTCAGCGCAAGAACGAAGAAATGATAAAGCGCGCCATAGAACACGTGTTCGCGCATATCGCCCCAATGGGCAGGCGCTTCGGCAAGTTCGGCGCTGTCTTCTGGAAGGGCCGCGCGCATGGCAGCAAGCGAGGTGGTCATGACTGCGGAATTGCCGTTCGATCCGCCGCGTTCATATGTCACCCAATAGGGACGCAGATAGCCTTCCTCGAACACATGCACCCTTATGCCGCGTCGCCGCGCTTCGGCTGTGGCAAGAGCATGGATCGGGCGGGTATCGCCATACAGCACCAAATCAGTGATCCGCAGCCGGTCCATGAGCGCGGAACAGCTGGCAAGCCATGTTTCCTGCGGCCCCGTATGCGCGATGAAGCCTGCCCGATCGGACCAGAAAAACTGGTCGCCCCGGTTGAACCCGACACGCCAGCAGCGCGCGCCACGCCGTTCCAGACGCCGCGCCAGCCGGTCGAAAAACGGGCCGTGCGGGCCTTGCAGGAACATAAAGTTCCGGTCTTCCCTTGCTGATGTTTGCATTCGTTCCCCAGACTGACGCAAGCGATGCAGGCTTTGGCCAGTTTCCGGCCACCATATTCCGCCCGACAATGCGCTGGTCAAGTGGTGGGGGAGGGGCTTGCCGACGTGCACGGCGCAGATAAGATCGGCACAGGATATACACATGGCAGGTGGGAAATGACCGCAGGCATAGGGCACAACGGCGGCCCTGGGGTAGAGCCGGGGGCAAGCTGGCGGGTTCATTGCTGGCGAAAGGCGCGTTCCGATCTGCTGCCGGTCCTGCCGATAGAGGTGGTGCGGTTGCGTGTTGCCCGTGCGCGGGAACTGGGGCTTGACTACCGGACCTATGCGGGGATCAGGGCATCGAACGGTCAGGATCTTGTGGCGTTCCTGTTTTCGACTAACGCCCTGCGGCTGCTTCGCCCGGTCGATCAGCTGCCACCGGACAGACAGATACGTTTGGCGGGCCAGGTGGATGTGGCGCGGCATATTGCGGTGTTGCCGCCTTTGGTGCCGGATCATGTCCGTGCCTGTCTGGACCTTTCCGGCATCCGGGTTGATGTGACTGGCCACGCCCCCCGCCTCGATGACGGCTGGTCTGTCACACGTCAACGTATTCGCGCCATGCTCGCCGAGGCCCGCCATCCCGCCGACCGGGTGCTGTTGGTCGGTGATACCGCGCTGGAACGCGGCTGGGCTGAAGCTGCGGCACTGGCCGGCTATCTGCCCGCCGAGCGGTTCTTCGGGGTGAGTGCCTGACAGCGTGCTCGTCAGGCGGCCTGGCTGCCGGTTGCGCGGGCTTCCTTTGCGCTGGCACCCTTGGCCCGGCTGCGCTATGTGGCGCGGATTGCAGGAATTGAGGGGCAGGGGCGGCATGACCCGTTCGGCAGAGAAACGGCAGATGAAATCGGCGGCGCGGCTGTATGCGCTGCAGGCGCTGTTCCAGATGGAAGCCATCGGCCAGACTGCCGATGCCATCGTGCGTGAGTTCGAAAGCCACCGCTTCGGCGCAGTCTACGACGAAGACGAGATGGCCGAAGGTGATCTGGACCTGTTTCGTACACTTGTCGATACCGCGGTCAATTTTCAGGCGCGCATCGATCAGATGACCGACCGTGCGCTGGTAGAAAAATGGCCCATCGATCGCATCGACCCTACGCTTCGCGCCCTGTTCCGTGCGGCCGGTGCGGAATTGATCCATGCTGAAACGCCGCCGAAGGTGGTAATTTCCGAGTTCGTCGATGTTGCCAAGGCCTTTTTCCCCGAGGGCAGGGAAGCGAAATTCGTCAATGCTGTTCTTGACCACATGGCGCGCGAGGTGCGGCCAGAAGCGTTTTGAGCTTTTTGGCAGCTATGTGATTTTCGCAACAATTCTTGCCTTAAGGGCGTCTTGCGCGGCAAAAATGATGCCATAGGTTGTGGCAAATAATTCCCTAATTCGAATGCCGTAGCGCTGCTAGTGCAAACGAAAACTATTTCAAATCACAATCTTGCTGAAATTCCAATGCCATCGTGACGCCGGTCGGGAACTTGAACCTGTGCCATGCGTTTTACATTTGTCCGTGCACGGGGGCTGAATCAGGCAATGCGCGTCAATCGCAAGGCCGGATACCGGATAGCGGCGAGCTTCATGACGGATGCCGTGATGCCGCGTCTCTGCCTCTGGCGTGGTTATGTTTACGAAAGGACATGCAATGAACAAACTGCTGACCGCTGCGGCATTTGCTGCCGCTACCTCGATCTCGGCAACGGCCGCCCTTGCGCAGGGGGAGCTGCTTGGAACCGACGCGCTTGATGACCGGCTCGACGACATCGAGGAAGCTGTCCAGGAAGACCTCGACCGGGCCGAGGACCGTGCCCGTTTCGGCAATCCGGAATTCCGTCAGGGCCTGTCGGGCAGCGCATCGCTTGGCTACACCGGGCAAAGCGGCAATTCGGAAAGCAACGAACTGACGCTGGGCGTGCGTCTGCGTCATGCATCCGGGAATTTCGTGCAAACGCTGGGTATGGCGCTGGACTACACCGATGTTGAAGGTGACAGCACCAAGGAAGACGTGTTCGGCGTCTATGACGGCAACTACTACTTCAACGACCGCGTCTATGGCTTCATTCTGGGCCGGGTGCAATCGGACGGCCTGGCCGAGCTGGCTACCGATACCCGCACTGATGCCTTCCTTGGTTTTGGTCCGGGATACCGGGTCATCAACACCCCCGACATGACGTGGCGCGTTCAGGCCGGTGTCGGTGTCAGCTATCTGAAGAACGGTATCGGTGAAAGCGAGACAGAGCCGGGCTATATCGCTTCGTCGCGGTTCTTCTACAAGTTCAACGACAATGTGTTCGCAACCAACGATACCGATGTTCTGAAATCGGATACTGCTTTGCGCGTGAACAACGATCTTGGCGTGAACTTCAAGATGACCGATTCTTTCGCGACCCGGGTCAGCTATCTGACCGAATACAACGAAAGCCGCGCGATCCGCACCGACAACAAGCTGGGCGTGTCGCTGGTTTACGGGTTCTGACGAGGTCGGAAACCTGCCCGATACAGTGACGGGCGCGTTCCCACGCGCCCGTCACATACTTTCGGCCATATCCGGCCGACAGATGCTCGGCAAATGGCCGACTTCCTGCCTGCGACCATCTGCGACTGG
>JBOFCO010000227.1:0-13228 GCA_051646105.1 Paracoccaceae bacterium | reverse complement strand
GCGCTGAAACATGACTTCTACCCCGACGGGTGGGAACTGGCGGATTAAGGGCGGGATCAGTCCGATGATGATCACGGACATCGAAGACTACTTTACCAAGGGCTGCGGGCGCTGCGACCGCTTTGCCACTGCGGACTGTGCCACACGGTTCTGGGTGCAGGGCCAGACCGACCTGCGCCGCATCTGCCGTGATGTCGGTTTGGTTGAAACGGTGAAATGGGCGCATCCCTGCTACATGCACGCGGGCCGCAACATCGCCATCATTGGCGCGTTTCGCGGCGACTTCCGCATCAGTTTTCTGAATGCGGCGCTGCTGAAAGACCCCGAAGGCGTGCTGGAACGTCAGGGGCCGAATACACAGGTAGCCGACGCCATGCGCTTTACCGACAATGCGCAAGTCGCGCGGATGGAACCCGTGATCCGGGCCTATCTGGCCGAGGCGATGGGCTATGCCGAGGCGGGGATCGTGCCGCCGAAGGTGACCGTCGATCTGGAATTGCCGGAGGAACTGGTGGAGGCGATGGACGGCGACCCCGATCTGGCCGAAGCCTTCCACGCCCTGACGCGCGGGCGGCAGAAAAGCTATGTCATCGCCCTCAGCTCCGCCAAGACCTCTGCCACGCGGGTTGCGCGCATCGCGAAGTTCCGCCAGCATATCCTTGCGGGGAAGGGTGCGACGGAACGGTAATCGGTGGTGATGTGTTTCCCTTCGTTTACCAGGCCCGGATGTGTTTCCCTTCGTTTACCAGGCCCGTCTGTCTGTGCAATTGATCGCTGGCTGAACTTTCATCGGCAGCGAAAGGGTTGCTGCACGGAAGCGAGAGAGGTGAGATTCCACGATGAGATATGACACTGTCGACGCTTTCATTGACCAACAAGTTCCCGAAGACAGAGTCGTCTGCGAGATTCTTAGGGACATGATCAACGCGGGTCTGCCCGAGGCCGAAAGCAAGATTTGGCACGCGCATCCCGTTTGGTTTTTGGACGGCAACCCCGTTACAGGGTTCAGCAGATTGAAGGCAGGTATCCGCCTGATGTTCTGGAGCGGTGCTGGTTTTGATGAAGTTGAGCTGCGACCCGGAACAGGAAAGTTCATGGACGCGTCGATTATTTACACATCCGTCGGACAGATCAATGCCGGCGACATTGGAAGATGGCCTCAAAAGGCGAAACAAATTCAGTGGGATTACAAGAATATCATCCGCAACCGCCGCCTCGAACGGCTGAATTAGGCCGTCAGTTTCTCGCCTTCGTCGTAGGGTGTTGGTCGCTGCATTCAAACTTCAGCCAGACAAAACACCCCCCCGCACACCCCCAACCCACACATCCCGCACAGCCCGGTCATCCCCCATCATGATCGTCGGGAACAGCGCCCCCCACAGATCATCCGCCCGCGCCGATGCCTGCGCGATGGCGGGCGTGCTGCCAAGGTCGATCACCGCCACGTCCGCCTCCATCCCCGCCGCGAGATTGCCGATCTGATGATCCGCATGCAGTGCCCGTGCGGACCCCACGGTTGCCAGATACCACAGCGCCGAAGGGTGCAGCGACACCCCCCGCAGCTGCGCCACCTCGTAAGCCGCCGCCATGGTGCGCAGCATGCTGAAGCTGGACCCGCCCCCGGTGTCCGTCGCCAGACCCACCCGCATCGACTGGGCCAGCGACATGTCAAACAGCCCCGACCCGATGAACATGTTCGACGTCGGGCAATGCGCCACGCTGGCCCCCACCTCCACCAGCCGTGCCCGTTCCCGCGCCGTCAGGTGGATCGCATGGCCATAAACCCCGCGTGCCCCCAGCAGCCCGTGCGCCTCATAGGTATCCAGATAGTCCCGCGCCTTGGGGAACAGCGACGCCACCCAGGCAATCTCGTCCGGCTGTTCGGAAAGATGCGTCTGCATCAGGCACTCCGGATGCTCCGCCCACAGCGCGCCCAGTGCCGCCAGTTGCTCCGCCGAAGACGTCGGCGAAAAGCGTGGCGTGATGACATAGGACAGCCGATCCACCCCATGCCATTGCCGTAACAGCGCGCGCGAGTCGTCGTAGGCCGACTGTGCCGTATCCCGCAGCCCCTCCGGCGCGTTGCGGTCCATGCAGGTTTTCCCCGCAAACACCCGCATCCCCCGCCCCTGCGCTGCCGTGAAGATCGCATCCACCGAACCCGGATGAATGGTCGTGTAGCTGCAAAAACTCGTCGTCCCCCGCGCCAGCACAAGGTCCAGATACCGCCCTGCGATCTCAGCCGCATAGGCCGGATCAGCAAACCGCATCTCCTCCGGGAAAGTATAGGTGTTCAGCCAGTCGATCAGCCGCTTGCCCCAGCTCGCGATAATCGCCGTCTGCGGGTAATGCACATGCGCATCCACAAAGCCCGCCGACAGCAGGCAGTCCCCGTAATCCGTCACAGGCACCCCCGGATGCGCGGCGCGCAACGCCGCCCCATCCCCCCGCGCCGCGATGCGGCCCCTGTCCAGCAGCAGCCCGCCGCGCGCCATATGCCGCGCCGCAGACGGGCCTTCTACCAAGGCGTCACCTTCAAACCACAGCAGTTGCCCCAGCAGCAGATCAGCCATTGCCCACCATCCTTTGCACCAACCCTAATCCCTTTCCGCGCCTTGGAAAACGCCCTATGGTGCCGCCAAATAAAGGGAGTGACTCATGGCGGATGCGGAGGTGCTGGACGAAGACGCGGCCCTCGATCCGCGCCGTGTGACCGCCATTCTCGACGCGGTCGAAGCCAGCGATACCCCCCGCCTGACCGGCCTGATGGCCCCCTTGCACGCCGCGGATATCGCCGACCTGCTGGAACAGATCAGTGGCTCCGAACGCCGTGACCTGCTGGACATGTGGGCGACAGAGGTTGACGGCGAAATCCTGTCCGAACTCGACGAATCCATCCGCGAAGAAGTCATCTCGCATCTGCCCGCCGAGATTGTCGCCGATGCCGTGCGCGAACTCGATACCGACGATGTCGTTGATATCCTTGAGGATCTGGAAGCCCAGCAGCAGGGCCTGATCCTTGACGCGCTGGAGGATGCCGACCGTGTCGCGGTCGAGGCCGCGATGGCCTATCCCGAATACTCCGCAGGCCGCCTGATGCAGCGCGAGGTGGTCGTCGCGCCCGAACACTGGACCGTGGGCGAAACCATCGACTATCTGCGCAACGCCGACCATCTGCCGGATCAGTTCTACCACGTCATCCTCGTCGATCCCCGCATGAAGCCGCAGGGCTATGCCACCCTTGGCCGCGTCCTTTCCGCCCGCCGCGATGTGCGCCTGCGCGATATTGTGGAGGACAGCTTCCGCACCATCCTCGCGACCGAGCCGGAGGATAACGTCGCCTATATCTTCAACCAGTATCACCTGATTTCCTGCCCCGTGGTCGATGCCAGCGACCGTCTTGTCGGCGTCATCACCATCGACGACGCCATGAACGTGCTGGACGAAGAGCATCAGGAAGACATGCTGCTGTTGGCGGGCGTGGGCGAGGACGCCTCGATTTCGGATGGCGTGTTCGAAACCGTCAAGCGGCGCTTCCCGTGGCTGGCCGTCAATCTTGTGACGGCCAACCTTTCCGCGCTGGTCATCGGGCAGTTTGCAGGCACCATCGGGGTGATCGTGGCCCTCGCCGCGTTGATGCCCATCGTGGCCTCCATGGGCGGCAATGCGGGCACGCAAAGCCTGACCGTGGCCGTCCGCGCGCTGGCCACGCGCGATCTGACCGGGGCCAACGCCATGCGCGTGGTGCGGCGCGAGGCGATGGTGGGGGTTATCAACGGTTTGGCCTTTGCGGTGGTGATGGGGCTGGTGGGGTGGCTGGGTTTCGGGTCTGCGATGCTGGGCGTGGTGATCGGCATTGCATTGATCGTCAACCTGATCGTGGCCGCCTTGGCAGGCGTGCTGGTGCCCCTCACGCTGGAACGCTTTGATCTGGATCCCGCGCTGGCATCGGGCACATTCGTGACAACGGTGACTGACCTCACGGGGTTCTTTGTCTTCCTCGGCCTCGCCACCATGTTGCTGTTGTGAAAGCCGATTTCCGCAAGGCGGCTTTCGCCATCCGGAAATCCGCCCATGCCGCGGGGCAGGGGCAGGCGGCGGAGCTGCTGGCCGATGTGCTGGCGGCCCATGCGGGCAAAATCCTTTCGGGTTACATGCCCATGCGGACGGAGATTGACCCCTTGCCCGCCATGGCCGCGCATCAGGGGCCTGTCTGCGTGCCCGTCATCATGGGCGCAGCGCAGCCCCTGCGGTTCCGCGAATGGACCCCCGGCTGCCGCATGGAACCCGGCGATTTCGGCGCGCTGATCCCGTCAGAGGGTGCGTGGCTGCTGCCGCAAATCCTCATCGTGCCGCTTCTCGCTTTCGATGCACGAGGCTATCGGCTGGGCTACGGCGGCGGGTTCTACGACCGCACGTTGCAGGCCCTGCGCGCCCAAGGCCGGGTGCTGGCCATCGGCTTCGCTTTTGCCGCGCAACAGGTGGCGGAAGTACCGATTGATGACACGGATCAGCGGCTGGATATGATCGTCACGGAGAACGGCGTCCGCAGCTTCCTCTGTCCATAACTATTCCACGGGGGTCCGGGGGTGTGAAACCCCCGGCGCTGACCAAAACCGCTACTTTGCGATCTTCTCGTCCTTGACGAACATGTTGCCCCAGGCCTTGTCCAAAAGCTCCGGCGACATCTGATAGGGGATGCCTTCAAACTCGCAGATCGCGATCATCTGATCGATCAGGAACACCGGCTGATAGTTTGCATAGTTGTTCTGGATCGACGGATACTTCACCTTCATCAGATGCAGCATCGCCGCCTCGTTCAGCGGCATCTTCTTCTTCTTCGCCACCATCGCGAAAATCTTCAGAAAGTTCTCCTGATTCGGCCCATCGATCTTGATCTTAAAGAAGATACGCCGCAGGGCCGCGCCGTCGAAAATCTCGTTCGGGTGGAAGTTGGTTGAAAAGATGACCAGCGTATCAAAAGGCACCGTGAACTTTTCGCCCGACTGCAGCGCCAGGATATCCTTCGATTCTTCCAGCGGCACGATCCAGCGGTTGACCAGCTTCTGCGGCGGTTCCGCCTGACGGCCCAAGTCGTCGACGATGAAGATGCCGCCGGTGGATTTCAACTGCAGCGGTGCCTGATAGGTGCGCGCCGTCGGGTTGTAGGTGAGATCGAGCATATCCAGCGATAGTTCACCACCGGTGATCACCGTCGGCCGTTCGCAATAGACATAGCGGTTGTCAAACCGGTTCGACGTGCGCCGCAGGCTGTTCGGGTCGTCAAGCGACTCCTCTGCCGCCGAATGCACGATAGGGTCATAGACCGTGATCACCTGCCCCGAGTATTCCAGCGCGCGCGGGATATAGACCTTGTCGCCAAGAGCGGCCCGGATGCCGTTGGAAATACTGGATTTCCCGTTGCCGGGCGGGCCGTACATCAGGATCGAACGTCCCGACGTCACCGCAGGGCCAAGGTTCTCGATCAGGTCATTCGGCAGGATCAGATGCCCCATGCCCGACAAAAGCTGCGGACGCGTCAGGCGGATATTGCGCACCGACTGGCGCTTGACCTGTTCCTTGAACGCATCCAGCGGAATGGGCATGGCACCATAGTATTCCGACTGCGCCAGCGCATCGAGCGCCCGTGCCTTGCCGGCCTCGGTCAGCTGATAGCCCATCTCATTGCCCGATGTCGCGTGCAGCGTGCCCGTCGCCTCCACCAGCTTTTGCGAGCGGCACAGGTCCATCAGCTCCTGCGTCAGGATTCCTGAAATGCAGATCACGCGCGACAGGGTCGATACCAGATCAAGGTTCATCCGGAACATGGTCTTCAGCAGGATGTCCCGCATCATCACCATCGAAATCCCGACTTCGGCCAGCGTGCGCGGGGCAGGGGGGGATTGAACGCCGGGGGTGACTTGCATGTTCATCGGATGCTCCTGTCGGTTAAGCCCGACTGATAACACCCAATTCAGGCAACAATCAGCCGATTAACCAGATAAAACAGCAGCATTCCGGCAAGACTAAGGCCAACCGGAAAATCTTTCGGCACTGTCCAGCTTTTCCAGCCCGGTGTCGCATTGCGGAAGGCGGGCACCATGCGCAGGCCGCGATGCGCCACCAGCGCGCCAAGCAGGCAAGCCGAAAGCAACATGCCCGTATCCTTGTAATCGGTGCCAACAAAGAACGGTGCCATTGCCGCGCCGAATTTGGCATCGCCTGCCCCTAGAACACCCGCCGCGTTCAGGATGAATCCTGCAACAAGAACGATACCCAGCAGACCAAAACCCCACAGCCAGACGTTGAAATCCATCATGATCACGCCGACCACCACCCAGACCAGAAACAGCGCGACAACCGACTTGTTCGGGATCGTCATGTTTGACAGGTCAGACCATGCCGCCCAAATGCAGATGGGCAGCACAAAGGGCAGAAAAACCAGCGCCTGGGTCGCCGTCAGCATCAGGCCTCCAAAGCTTCAAGGCTGCGTGTCGCTGCCTCGAAGTATTGAGGATGCGCATCGATCGCGTCCTGCAGCAGCGATTTGCCCACCGAGACATCGTTCTGTTTGATCGCCGTCAGCGCCAGCGTATACATCAGCTCCGCCCGCTCAACCTGGGTCATCTCAACCACCGGCAAATCATACTTCCGCTGTGCGCCGCGTGCCAAGACAAGATTGTTCTTGGCGGTGAACAGTGTCGGGTCATAAGTCAACGCCTCGACAAACAGTTTTTCCGCCCCGCCATAGTCATTGCGCGACAGTTTGGAAAAGCCCCAGTTGTTCAGCACTCCGGCCGGTTTTGTCGTCAGGCCTGTTGCGATCTCGTAAAAGCTGTCGGCCTTTTTCCAGTCTTTCTTGCTGTCGGCCACCATCGCCTCCAGACGGTAGCGGTCAAACGTTTCATGCGTCGGGGGAATCTGGTTCAGCGTTGCTTCGGCCGCTGCCCAGTTGCTCGACCGGATCTGCGCATCCGCAAGGCTGACCCTGTCTTCATTCGTGCCCTCGGCACTCGCCACGATCTGTTCCAGCACCTTTGCCGCTTCCGTGGCGCGGCCCGCGCGCGACAATGACTTTGCCAACCCGCGTTTCAGGTCGATCCGCTCCGGATTGGCATCCGCAGTGCGCTGGAAATAGGCCACCGCCTCGTCCGGGTCGCCGACCGTCAGCATGATGTCGTTCAGGTTGGCTTCGTCGATGACGTTTACATCCGCCATGGCGCGCTGCACTTCCTCATCGGATTGCTTGCCGCCGCAGGCGGATACCACGGTCGTGCCCATCAGCAGGGCGATCATCATTGGGTGGCGCATTTTGCGTCCTTTTTACTGCTCGTCTCTCAGAGTTGCGAGAGAAGTTCGTATTCGCTCCGGCCCCGGCGGACGAGTGAGAACGTCGGATCAGCCGGAGCATCAGGTTCATCATAGGCAGGTTGTTCTGTCGCGGCGATAGCCAGACGCAGATTTTCGCGGATCGAGTCTGTTTCGCCACTATCCAAGGCGAAAGCCCGCTGAAAAACCACCCGCGCTTCGCCGATTTTGCCCGCTTCCATCAGGACGACGCCCAGATTATTGACAGCGGGCACAAACTCCGGGTCCTGTTCCAGCGCGCGCCGCAGGATCTGTTCAGCCTGCCCCAGCCGCCCGAGCGCAAGGTTGCACGACCCGATGGCCGACAGCACATCCACATTGACGCCCTGTTCCGCCGCCGCGCGAAGGTAGGCCTTCAACGCCAGCTCAGGTTCATTGGCTGCCATCAGGCGGTGGCCCACCAGCAGCCCGTCCACCCCTTCACCGCGCGCATCGGCGCCAAACGGCGTATTGCGTGTGACCCCGCCATTGCCAAAGCCGCCCGTGTTGCCACAGGCGGCCAAAAGCGCGCAAAGTGCCAGCGTCAGGCGGTGCAGTCTCAGCCTCCTCCGAAGCTCTTGGAAATGCCGTGGATCGAAGGCCCGATGAGGATGATCAGCAACGGCGGAACGGTGAACAGCATTGTGCCCAGCGTCAGCTTCGTTGGCAACTTGTTTGCCTTCTCTTCCGCCCGCATCACGCGCTTGTCCCGCATTTCCGCGGAATAAACCCGCAAGGCTTCGGCAATCGACGTACCGAATGTGGCCGACTGCACCAGTGTTGTCACGAATGACGCCACATCCGCCACGCCCACGCGTTCCGCCATGTCTTTCAGAACCGCCACACGTTCCTTGCCGGCCTTGACCTCATGCGCCACCATCTCAAACTCTTCCGACAGCGCTGGATAACCCGCCTTCGTTTCGCGTGCCACGCGCGTGATGCACTGATCGAGCGACTGGCCTGCTTCCACGCAGACCAGCATCATGTCCAAAGCATCCGGAAAGCCCGCCACGATTTCGGCCTGACGCATCTGCAACCGCCGCTGTACCCAGTACTGCGGCAGATAGTAACCTGCGACCCCAGGTCCGAGGGTGGACATGATCATCGACTGTGTCGTCAGGTCAACGCCGGATGTCGCCGACTTGACCATGGTGTAGATCATGCCAAGGACGAGAAAACCGATACCGAGCGAAAACTGTGCGAAGTGGAACATGCGCACCGCATTCTTGGACCGGTAGCCGGCCCGCAGCATTTTCAGCCGCGAGGCCGACATCACTTCAGCGTTCTGCGGCTCCAGAAATGCCGCGTATTTTTCGAGTTTGTCGGCCTTTTCCGCGCGGCGCAGTTTTTGCCCCGACGCTGCGCTTTTCATGCCTTCGGCACGCTGCACGCGAATCTTGTCGAAGGGTTCTTCCTTCTTTTTCAGCAGGGTCGGGAGCGTGACCACAACCATCAGCAGGCCAAGCCCGCCGACAGCGAGCAACGGTCCCATCGGACCCAGCAGATCGGTCAGCATTGTGTTGATCGTATCTAACATGTGCTCTGCCCCTAAACCTTGATGTTGACCATGATCTTCATGAAGATCACGTTTAACGTCAGAAACACGCCAACGACGAGCGCTGCAGGAATAAAGGCTGCCGTTTCCTTGACTTCATCGTAATAGTCCGGCTTGACCATCAGGATCAGCACAAGTGCCGCCAGCGGGAAGATTGACAGGAACATGCCTGACCATTTCGCCTCGGCCGTGATGGCGGCCACCCGGCGGAAGAGTTTAAAGCGGGCGCGAACCACCTTGGCCAGACCATCCAGAATTTCGGCGAGGTTGCCGCCTGATGTCTGCTGAATGGTCACAGCCACGGCAAGGAAGCGCAAATCCTGGCTGTCCATGCGCTCGGCAAAGGCTTTCAGGCTTTCCGAGACGTCGCGCCCATAGGAGGCCTCGTCCGCAATCATCCCGAATTCAGTGCCCAGCGGGTCGGCCACTTCCTTGGCCACGATACCAATGGCGGCCGAAAAGGGATGACCCACGCGCAGCGAACGCACCATCAGCTCCACGGCATCCGGCAGTTGTTCTTCCATCAGCGCCATGCGCTTTTTGGCCTTCCGGTTGACCCAGAAATATACGCCGCCCACACCCATGCCCACGGCCAGCGCGCCGCGCACGGCGGTGGGTGCCGCAGTGCCGATGGTCAGACCGAGATAAGCGAAGACCGTCACAAGCCCCATGACCCCGATCAGCGCCTTGGGCGAGAACGCGATATTCGCCTTCTGCGCCTTGGATGCCAGCATCGAATAAAGTGGAATGCCGCGCGATGATAGATGCTGCGTCATCTCCTTGCGCAGCTGCTCCAGCACCTGCTCACGGTTGCCGTTCTTTTCCAGCAGCGCCAGACGGCGGCTGATACGGTTGTTCAGGCTGATCGACTTGCCGAAGACCGTCAGATAGATGCCTTCAACCAGCATCACAACGGCGACGAAGATCAGGATGTAAATGATTGGTGCGGCAGAGATTTCCATCACATCACCTTAGTGGATGGGTTCATAGATCGAGGCCGGTAGATCGTAACCCCATGATTTGAAACGGTCCGAGAAGTGCGACCGCACACCCGTTGCGTTGAACCGCCCAATGATCTTGCCATCCGGCGCAAGGCCCAGACGCTCGTACCGGAAGATTTCCTGCATCGAGATAACCTCGCCTTCCATCCCCGTGATCTCGGTGATGGAGGTCATGCGGCGCGAACCGTCCTGCAGACGCGACGCCTGCACGATCAGGTTCACAGCCGAGGCGATCTGCGCCCGCACGGCCTTCAGCGGCATTTCAATACCCGCCATGGCGACCATGTTTTCCAGACGCGAGATACCGTCGCGCGCGTTGTTCGCGTGGATCGTGGTCATCGATCCGTCGTGGCCCGTGTTCATGGCCTGCAGCATGTCGATAACCTCTTCACCACGGGTTTCCCCCACGATGATCCGGTCAGGACGCATCCGCAGTGCGTTGCGCAGACAGTCGCGCTGGGTCACAGCACCCTTGCCTTCGACGTTTGCGGGGCGGCTTTCCATCCGGCCCACATGCACCTGCTGCAGCTGAAGTTCGGCTGTATCCTCGATCGTCAGCACGCGTTCCGTGTTGTCGATGAAAGACGACAGCGCATTCAGCGTCGTCGTTTTACCCGAACCCGTACCGCCAGACACGATGATGTTCAGACGTGTGGACACCGCCGCCTGCAGATAGGCCGCCATTTCCTCGGTAAATGCACCGAATCGCACCAGATCATGGATAGCCAGCTTGTCCTTCTTGAATTTCCGGATGGAAACCAGGCTGCCATCCACCGCAACCGGCGGCACCATGGCGTTGAAACGCGATCCGTCTGCAAGGCGGGCGTCAACGTAAGGGTTGGACTCGTCCACCCGGCGGCCCACTGCGGACACGATCTTGTCGATGATCCGCAAAAGATGGCGTTCATCTTTGAAGGTGATGTCCGTCAGCTGCAGCTTGCCCGCGCGTTCCACAAAGATGCGGTTCGGGCCGTTCACCAGAATATCGTTGACCGTCTCGTCCTTCAGCAGCGGCTCCAGCGGGCCAAGGCCCATGACCTCGTCATACAGCTCCTGGTTCAGCGTCGTGCGGTCTTCCTTGTTCAGTGCAACGCCAAGCTCATCCAGCGCTTCCGACGCGATGGACGAGATTTCGATCTTCAGATTCGCTTCCGATGCCTTTTCCAGCGCCGCAAGGTTAAGGTTGTCGAGAAGCCGCTTGTGCAGCTCCACCTTCAGCTCCATCAGGCGGTCCTTGCGCTTTTTCTCTTTGTCCGCCGCCACCACATCCGCAGGCGAACGCGCCGCCGGTCCGGCGGGTGCCGCCACCTTTGCCGGCTGTGCCGCCGCCACTGCGGGGGCCTGAGCCCTGGCTGTGGCCGAACCGACCTGGCCCATCAGTGCGGGTTTCGCCTCAGCTTCTTTCTTGAAACGGCTGAACATTCAATCAATCCTTGTGGTGTGATGGGCGAAGGCCGGGTATCAGCCCCGGCCCGCCTCGGCAGCTCTGTTCACATCGGTCAGCGACTTCGCCAGTTTCTGGATTTCACGCCGCAGCGGGTTCTTTGCCGACTGCTCTGCCATCGGCAGACCATGGTCGTTCGATTGCGTCACCTGCGGCCCGCCATCCGGAAGCTGCACTTCAATCGCGATATCAAGGCTTTCCGCCATCCGCTTCACCCGGCTTTTTGCCGAAAGGTCCGTGAACTTGGGCGCACGGTTCAGCACGAAGCGCAGCTTTTCATGCGGCAGCCCTTCGGCCTTCAGCGCCCGTACCATGCGCAGCACATTCTGGGCCGACCGCAGGTCAAGCTCCATCATCGCGAAATACACATGCGCGCGCGTCAGAACCGTTTCCGTCCAGGCCACGATGGTCTTCGGCATGTCGATCACGACATAGTCAAAGTTGGCCGCCGCCATATCGACGATTCGGTTGATGTCGTCCGGTGACACGATATCCAAGGGCAGCATGTCGGCAGGTGCGGTCAGCACATGCAACTTGTCGTTAAAGGTCAGCATGGCCTTGAGGAAGCTGTCGCTGTCAGCTGAGCCGGTATCCGAATAAAGCTCGAACACCGCCTCGCGGCGCGGCAGGTCCAGATAGGTCGCCGCAGCCCCGTACTGAAAGTCAAAATCGAGCAGGCAGACACGCGGCCCGTCCTTGGGCATCTGTGTCGCCAGCTCCCATGCAAGATTCGCAGCAAAGGTTGATGCGCCCGTCCCGCCTGCCAGACCATGCACCGGCAGAATCACACCCTCCCGGTCGCCCTTCGCCTTGAAATTCGGCACAACGGCCGGCTCGTCGTCCATATCCTTTGCCGCTGCGACCACTGCCACCGGCGCCACCGGTGCAGCAACAGGTGCCGGTGCCTTGCGCAGGCGTTCGATGGCATCGTGCAAGGCGCCATCCGGCAGCGGATAGGGCACGAAATCGTCGCCACCCAGGCGCAGCAACTGATGCAGCGCGATCGGGCTGACCTGATCTGCAACCAGGATGACCTTGATATCTTTGGCTTTTGCCGTCTGGATGATCTGGGTAACCTTTGCGAGAGTGCCCTCATCCTCTTGATTTACCGCAATGCAGATGAACTCCAGGCCCGCCGCATCCGGCTGATCCATGAACACCAGCGCATCGTCAAATCCCAGGTCACCCCAGCTTTCGCCCAGCTCGCGTTCCATATCGTCGATCAAAAGATCGAAATTCTGCACATCACGTGAAATCGTGCACGCGAGGATCGGTGCCGGTTCTGGTTGAAGTGTTGCCACGCTCGTCATTTGCCTCATGTCCTTCCAAAGACGAGGATTGATGCCAGACCGCGTGTCAGAGAATCATCCCCCAATGCGGCGTCCATCATCAAGGCCCCCGTGCGCGAACTGCTGTCGCGCGACTGTTCCTATTGATAGGAAAATGCTTGGCAATGTTGGCGACATTGGGGCTAAAAAACCGTTATTCTTAGATTTCTACAAAATAGGAAACAAAGGCCAGCCGAAAGGGCCCGCCGGGGCGGGCCTTTGGCCAAAATGTAGCTTTCGTCGCCTACTCGCTCGGAGCCTGCGGCCAGATGAGCGTTTTTGCCTCGATCGGACGTTCCACGTCATGTTCGCGCGAGGCGTTCTCGACGTATTCACGGTAGATCAGCTCCGCGTAGCGACCGTTCATCACCGTCGGATTGCCTTTGACGAAGCCAATGACCTCGGTCACCGTGCGACGGTTCTGCTCTTCCGGCTGCTGCGTGGCGATAACCGGCTGGGTTTCCCCGAACGACGCAACCGCCTCAACCCGTGATTCGCTGATGCCCAGTGACGAGAAGAACGAGACGACCGCTCTCGCACGGCGCAAGCCGAG
>JBOFCO010000045.1:0-4365 GCA_051646105.1 Paracoccaceae bacterium | reverse complement strand
AGCACCTGTTTCGCAAGCGCAAAGGAAACGCAATGATGCTTGCAACCCATGTCGGATCCTTGCCGCGCAATCAGGCCGTCGTTGATTTCCTGTTCGCCCGCGAACGCGGCGAGGCTTATGATGTGTCGGCCTTCGACGCCTGCATGGCCGACCATGTGTCCGAAGTTGTTCGGCGACAGGTCGAGGCCGGTATCGACATCGTCAGCGACGGCGAGACATCAAAGATCAGTTACGCCACCTATGTCAAAGACCGCTACACCGGCTTTTCCGGCGACAGCCCGCGCAACGCTCCCGCGGACCTCAAGCTTTTTCCGACCTTCCTCGACCGTCTCGCCCGCCAAGGCGGCACACCGCAATACGCCCGGCCCCAATGCACCGGCCCTGTAATAAGCAGGGGTCAAACCGAGCTTCGGAAAGACATCGCCAACCTCAAGGCCGCGATGACCAAGCACGGCAGCACGCGCGGCTTTATGAACGCAGCATCGCCTGGTGTGATCAGCCTTTTTCTGCAGAACGCCCATTATCCCAGCCGCGAGGACTATCTTGAGGCACTGGCCGGGGCCATGCGGGATGAATATCGCACAATCCTCGACGCAGGGCTGGACCTTCAGCTTGACTGTCCCGACCTCGCTCTGTCACGCCACATGCTTTTCGCCCACCTGACGGACACGGAGTTTCTGACAATCGCCGCCACGCATGTCGAGGCGCTGCATCACGCCTTGAAGGGATTGCCTGCAGACCGGATCCGCCTGCATATCTGCTGGGGCAATTACGAGGGTCCGCACGTCTGCGACATCGGCATGGAGCAGGTCTTTCCCCTGCTGATGTCAGTGCCGGCAAGATACGTGCTTTTCGAGACTGCCAACCCCCGCCACGGCCACGAATGGACCGTATTCCGTGACCGCAAGTCACAGATCCCCGACGATAAAATACTTGTCCCCGGTGCCGTGGACACCACAACGAATTTCGTCGAGCACCCTGATCTGGTGGCGCAGAGACTGGCCAGGTTCACGGAAATCGTTGGCCATGACCGGGTTATTGCCGGCTCCGATTGCGGCTTTGGCACCTTTGCGGGATTTGGTGCCGTGGACCCCGAAATTGCATGGGCCAAGCTTGCCAGCCTAAAGGAAGGCGCGCGGCGGGTGGCATGAACCCTTTGATTCTGATCCCCGGCATGATGTGTGACGCCCGGATGTGGGGCAGCCTGCCCGATGCCTTGCACGCGCGCCCGATCATCCACGCCCTGCCGGTCGGCGCCGACACCATGAGCGGTCTCGCCGCTGCAATTCTGCGCAATGCCCCACCGTGTTTCGCCTTGGCGGGCCTTTCAATGGGCGGGATTGTCGCGATGGAGGTCGTCAGGCAGGCGCCGCAAAGGGTGACGCGGCTGGCCCTTCTGGACACCAACCCGCTGGCCGAAGAACCGGAAGTGCAGGCCCGCCGCAGCCCGCAGGTCGCCCGCGTCCTCTCCGGCCGTCTTGCGGATGTCATGCGTGACGAAATGAAACCCCTCTACCTCGCCGACACGTCACACCGTGCGGAAACTCTCGATCTCTGCATGAACATGGCGCTGACCCTCGGGCCGCAGGTTTTTGCCGCGCAGTCCCATGCACTCGCAAGTCGCCCCGATCAGACCGCCACCCTCGCGGCCTACAAAGACCCCGCGCTTGTCCTTATGGGCGAACATGACATTCCCTGTCCAAAGGAACGACACGATCTGATGCACGCCCTGATGCCACAGTCACGGCTTGTGGTGATCCCCGGCGCAGGGCACTTGCCAACCCTCGAACGGCCCCTGGAAACGACGGCGGCGCTCCGCCGCTGGCTGGAGGAATGATGGACCAGACTCTTCTTAACCTGCTGCGCTCGGTTGACACCCCCACCATCTGCAATGCGATCGAAGTGGTGCAAGGCAGACGCGGCTTTGCCGCCGTCACCCGTGGCACCATGATATGCACCGAACCGGGCCTTTCAGTTGTGGGCTATGCCGTCACCGCCAAGATCACCGCGCTTGCCCCGCCAACCGAACCATCCGAAGTGATCCGCACGCGTCGCATGGCCTATTACCGTGCCATGCACGACGCTGCAAAACCCTCGGTCGCGGTAGTCGAGGACATTGATTATCCCCACTGCTTCGGCGCCTATTGGGGCGAATTGAACACGAACATTCATCAAGGGTTCGGCATGTCAGGAGCTTTGACAAACGGTGTTGTGCGCGACCTTGGCGACTTGCCTGCCGGTTTTCCCGTTATTGCCGGCAGCGTCGGCCCGAGCCACGGCTTTGTCCGCGTCTGTGATCTTGGCACTCCGGTAACGATCTTCGGGCTGAATATCGCGCAAGGCGACCTCGTTCATGCCGACCGCCATGGCGCGCTGGTCATCCCGCCTGATGTTGCAGATGCTCTTCCTGGCGCCATACAGAAACTGAAGGCGACCGAGCGGATTGTCCTGGACCCCGCCCGAAGCACGGGCTTCACCTTTGAGGCGTTCGAGAAAGCATGGGCGGCTTTTGAAAAGGCCAGAACGTAAACGCTGGCACGGCCCGGCGAAGGCCATCGCGCCACTTCACCCCGACTACTCACACCCGAAAATCGTGACCGTGAACATCTGACGCGAAAACTGCCCAACCGGGCACCCGCCTCGGTCGGTGCCGGGGTCAGGCGTAGATGTAACCACCTGATACAATGATGTTTTCGCCAGTCATGTAAGTGTTTCTCTCGCTGCCGGCCATCACCACCCATTCGGCAATTTCGCGCGGCAACGCGCCGCGCCCCAACGGGCTGGCCTTGGCCAGTTCATCCAGAAAGCCGGACTGGCGGGCCTTTTCGGTGGCCATGCCTGCGGGCGCCACCGAATTCACCAGAATGCCATCCGCTGCGACATGATCGGCGACCGACCTGGTCAGGCTGACCACGGCGGCCTTCGTTGCAGCATAGTGGATATTCTTCGGATGCGCCTTGAAGGCATCGACCGAGGTAATGTTGACAATGCGGCCGCGCACATGAGCGACCGGATCCTGCGTCTTCATATGGGCAATGGCAGAGACCATCATGTGATAGGTGCCTTTGATGTTGATCGCATTCGACAGATCCCATTCTTCGTCCGTCACGCCAAGCGTCGGGCGGCGCGGATAGATAGCTGCGCAGTTGATCAGGGTATCAACCCGGCCCAACACCCCCGCCACCTGATCGAATGCCGTCTGACACGCGGGCGCAGTGCGGATATCGGCCTTGGCCGAGGCCACATTGACACCCTTCGCGGCCAGCGGCGCCAGCGTGGCCTCCGTATCGGCGATGTCGATGACGCCAATACCCTTGGCACCGGCTTCAACGGCCATTTCCGCGATCAGAGCACCAAACCCCATAGCCCCGCCGACGATGACGATATTCAGGTTCTTCATTTTGTCCTCATTTCACTGAGACGGGTGGAACAGGCCGGGTCGGCATGATGTCAATCCGCGTGACATCGGCATGGGGCGGCAGGCGCAACACGGCCAGCACAACCTCCGCAATATCGGCAGGCTGCAGCGAACCGCCCGCTGCATACATGGCCGAACGGGCCTCATCGCTGATCACGCCCGAGTAAAGCGCAGTCTCGACCCGCCCCGGAGCCAGTTCCGTTACCCGGATGCCGTCGGGCGAAACCTCGGCGCGCAGGGCCGTGGCAAATGCCGCAATCGCTGCCTTGGTCGCGGCATATACGGCGAAATTCGCGCCCGGCGCATGGGCTGCGGACGAGCCGGTGAAGATCACGTGCCCCGACTTGCGCGCCCGCATCTGCGGCAACAGCAGGCGCGTCAGCAACAAAACGGCCGCGAGGTTGACCTCAACCGTACGGTCGATGTCGTCCATCGCCATCTCGTCAAAGGGGCCGGGCCTGGGCATTACACCAGCATTGTTGATCAGGATGTCAAAGCTGCGGCCGTCCATGGCGGCAGCCACCGCGTGCCGATCCGACAGGTTCAGGCATAGCGTCTCGATACCGGGGCAGGTGGAGCGCAGTCTGTCCAGTGCAGCCGCGTTTCGACCCGTGGCGGTGACCGCGTGTCCCGCGCCATGCAGCGTTTCTGCTATCGCGCGGCCGATCCCGCTTGTCGCGCCAGTGACAAGAACCTGTGCCATGGAATCTCCGTGAATGATCGGGTCGGCCTGTCGCGACGACAGTCGCCGCAAACGGAAAGAAATCCAGCAAAAAGAAAAACTGTCTTTCGTATTTTTTCAGTCGATGGACCGATGCAGACTGGCGCGCAAACCGGTATCACAAAACGAACAACGAAAATTGAGTGTACCATGCCCGTTCCCCCCTACCTGCCGCCCAAGGGCCGTTCCTATGATGTGGTCATCGTCGGGGGGGCGGCAGTCGGGT
>JBOFCO010000140.1:0-3022 GCA_051646105.1 Paracoccaceae bacterium | reverse complement strand
CGGGTCAGGCACAAGGATTTGCCCCTCTGTTCCAAGCGGCTCGACTGGCATACCACCAGTATTGACAACGGTTGCCCCCGCCTTCCGGCCTTCAATCATGAAGTCTTGGAATGTGCCCTGATAGCCTTGGCTGCGGGCGAATTCGTATTCGCGCATGTCGTCGGTCGGCTTGGGCGCTTCCGGACGCGGGTTCCGCATCGCGTCCAGTTCCAGCCGCGCCTTTTCCAGTTCCAGTTGACGCACCGGGTCCGCCGCCTGCAGTTGCTGGTTCAGGAGCGCAGACAGGATTGCCTTCTGTCCTTCCGAGGCATATGGGCTGCCCATGATTTCCGCCATCATCATGGGGTCCATGCCGCCCTGCTGCCCGCCCGTGTAGGACGCAACGCGGCGGTCAAGGTGTTCCTCTGCCGGGCGCAGGAAATGGGTGGCAATCGCAGCCGCAGCCGATCCGGGGTCTTGCGCACCCGAAATCTTGCTCCACGCACCAGCCTCCGGCCCCTGAAGTTCAGTCATCAGGAAATCAAGCTGCACATCCACGTTATCCACAGGCAGGCCGCGTTCTGCCGCGAATTTTTCCAGCGCAACGCGGCGGGGGCCGGTCCACTGTGCAAGGCCGAAGCCGCCGCGCGAACCGGGCACAACCGGGGCAATCTCGTTGATGCCGGGGTTCAGCCCGCTTTCGTCATTGAAGTTCATGACGAAGCCTTCGGCAACAGCCGGGGGAAGGCCACGCTCGACCAGCTTTGCGCGGATCATGTCCGCGTCCGGGGCCTTGCCCAGCGCGACCATCGCATCCCCGGCGATGCCAGCCGGATCGTTCGGGTTGGCCGGGGCCACTGGCGCGGAAGTCACCGGCTGCCCCGGCACAGGGCCTTGCGGCGCAGGAGAGCCGCCCACGCCGCCGCCCAGAAGCGCCCCCCACTTGCGGTTGAATTCCTCGCGCAGTTCCGCATCCCGCTGGCCGGATTGCGTTTCCAGCTTCCGCGCGGCCAAGGCCCTGCCGATCGCCGACAGGCCCTCGCCCACGTTCTGCGGGGTCCGCATGTTCGCCATGCGAAGATTTTCCGCGATCTGGCGCTTGCGCTGCAACTCGTCATAGGACCAGTCGGTGTTGCCACCGAAGATGAAGCCGGGCTGTTGCATCAGATGAACCCCGCGCCAAGGCCAAAGAGTCCGCCCAGAAGACTGTTGCGGCTGGCCATCTGCTGTTGGTAATTGGCCGACCGCTGGTTGTAATTGTTGTTGATCAGCCCAGCCACGTCGGTCGTCGGGACGCCCTGCGGCTGATACATGCTCACATTCGGGTTCTGCACCTGCGACCCGCTCAGAAGCGCCGTGATCTGGTTGATCGGCATGTTGACTTCGTTCGCAGCCTGTCCGCGCCCGGTCAGCAGAAGCTGATTGTAGGCATCATTCTTGCTCTGCGACAGGCGTCCCATCTCGCGGTTGTAGGCTTCCGAGCCTGCGGTGATGCCCTTGTTCGCAAGCGCAGCCTCCATCGTGGACTGTTCCTGCGCGAAGCGCGGGTCAAGCCGGGATGCGCCGAGCGAATACAGCTTTTCATCAATGGCATCCGTCATGGATCCGCTGTTTGCCAGGTAGTCCTTCAGGAAGGCCGAACGTTCATTTGCCAGTCCGGCAAGGTTCGTCCGCGCGCCCGTGTTTTCGTTCAGGATTGCCTGCTCAGCCGGGGACAGCGTTGTGTTGGCCGTGTATTGCGGCAGCTTGTAGACCTTCCCGGTAAAGGGGTCTTTCCACGTCTGCGTCCCGGTCTGCTCATACGAAATCGAACCGTAGGGCGTATTCTGCCCCATCATGCCCATCGTGTTGTTCGCAATCGCGGTGCCGATGTTGGTCCCGGTCTGCGCAGCCGCAGTCTGCTTCGGGCTTGGGGGTTCCGGCGCGTCGGGCTTGCCCATCTGCGTTACCTCTTGTGAAAGCGCGAGCCGCGCCAGTCTTCTTCGGTCAGCGTGAGGATCGATGCGTCAGCAGCGCGCCCCATCAGCCGTGGTATGATGATTTCCCTGTAGCCGTAGGCCTTGGCTATCCGGCGCATGACGTGGTTTTCGGTGGACGTTTGCAGAACCACCATCTGGCACCCGATCTCAAACGGGTAGCTGTGCATCGCCCAGAGAACGCGCCGCGTGAGCCAGCCATCGCCCCCGGCTGCACTCATCTGGATCGTTCCGGCCTCCGGGTTCCAGTCGTGATACACAACCCCGCCGATCCGACCGCCACGGGAGACAGACAGCGTCACGCATCTGTCCCATCCCCTGCGGCAGTGCGGTATCCGCTCCGCCACCCATGCCGCCGTTGCCGCGTTTCCAGCGTCAGCGCCGTCGAAAAACTCAAAGGTTGCGGGCGGCTTCATACCGGACGCGCGTTGCGTAGATGTCGAACACCGGGGCCGTCGATTGGCTTGACGTTACATAGACGCCCGGAGCAATCGAATACCCCTCCGCCCTGATCGCCTTCCACACCGTGTAGTTTTCCGATGACGATGACCCGCCCCAGATGAAGGTTCCCCAGACGCCAACCCCCCAGACGTCGCCGTCAGACGATGCGCCGGGTGTTGGGGCCGAGACGCTCGCAACCTTGTAGTCCGAGTGCCCGACCATCTTGACCGTTGGCTCCCCCCCAGCGCGGAACGTCAGTCCGGCATGGTTTGCGACCATTCGCCCGCCCTTGGCGACGAACTTGGGCACATAAATTCCCGTGTATTGCGTCCCGTTGTCGTTGCCGCCGTCTTCCGCCTGCATGACAAGACCGGCATCCGTGCCGAAGAACAGGCTTTCGTTCGAGACGACGCCACACCGCACGTCCCATCCCGTGTAGCGGCACCACGCCCCCGTCCGCGCGTTGGCGACGAATGCCGTGTCGGCATCGCCCGGAACGCCGATCAACAGCATGGACTGCTGCTGCCATAGCGTCGGCGTGATCGGGAAGGACGTGGAAATCGTATCCGCAACCGCTTCCTTCCACGCGTCCTCGATGGGATAGCTGATTGCCGACGCCTGGAGCG
>JBOFCO010000078.1:0-22137 GCA_051646105.1 Paracoccaceae bacterium | reverse complement strand
CAAAAGGTTCGAGTCGGTGACTGGTGTGCAGATCATCGAAGGTTACGGCCTTACGGAATGCACCTGCCTGGTGGCCTGCAATCCGCCAGAGGGTCACAAGAAGATCGGCTCCGTCGGTTTGCCGTTTCCCTACAGCCATGTCCGCATCCTGCACACCGATGGCGCGGGGGCGGTGACAAAGGAGTGTGCAGTGGATGAGGTTGGCGAGATTTGCGTGGCCAACCCCGGTGTGTTCGAGGGGTCTACCTATACCGAGGTCGACAAGAACAAGAACCTCTTTGCCGAGGGGCGCTACCTGCGCACGGGCGATCTGGGCCGTCTGGACGCCGATGGCTATCTGTGGATCACCGGGCGCGCCAAGGATCTTATCATCCGGGGTGGCCACAACATCGATCCGGCGATCATAGAGGAGGCGCTTGCCGCACACGAGGCGGTGGCCTTCGTGGGCGCGATCGGCCAGCCCGACGCGCATTCCGGCGAACTGCCCTGTGCTTATGTCGAACTGGTCAAAGGGGCCAGCGTGACGGGTGAGGACCTGCTTGCCTTTGCAGCAGAACGGATCACTGAACGTGCCGCCATGCCCAAACATATCGAAATCCTGCCGGAACTTCCCAAGACCGCTGTCGGCAAGGTGTTCAAGCCGGATCTGCGCCGTCTGGCAATCAAGCGTGTTTTTGATGCGGCGCTGGTGGATGCCGGTCTGCCACTTGGCGTGGCCGAGGTGGTGGAGGACAAGAAGCGTGGCCTTGTCGCCCGGCTGCGCCACACCGGAGCAGACAAGGTGTCAGTGGATGCTGCGGCATTGCGGGCCTGTCTTGGCGGGTTTGTCCAGCCATGGGACCTGCCCGACTGATCCTGCCGCATCTGCCGTCGGAAGGGCTGCCCAAATCTTGTGCAATTGCTGCGATGTGCGGCGATGCGGGGCAGAAAGCCATGGCCAGCGGTCTGGAATCGTGAAACTTTCGGGTCAGAGTCCCTAGTGGGCGCAGCACGGACAGTCCATGTCGATCAAGGCCGCCATTACCCATCTGACGCATTATCGCTATGACCGGCCGGTTACGCTTGGCCCGCAGGTGATCCGGCTGCGTCCCGCGCCACACAGCCGCACACGGGTGATTACCCACAGCCTGAAAGTCAGCCCGCAGCCGCATTTTGTGAATCACCAGCAAGATCCCTATGGCAACTGGCTGGCGCGCTTCGTCTTCCCCGAACCCGTGCGGGAACTTAAGATCGAGGTCGATCTGGTCGCCGACATGGCCGTCTATAATCCGTTCGATTTCTTCGTCGAGGATACGGCGGAACACTGGCCCTTTGACTATCCAGTCGACCTGCGCCCCGATCTGTCGATCTACCGGCAGCCGGAACCGGCGGGGCCGCTGTTGCAGGGGTTTCTTGACACGATTCCGCGCGACCGCATTCGCACGGTCGATTTCGTGGTCGGTCTGAATGCGCGGGTTGCGCAGGACATCGGCTATGTGATCCGGATGGAGCCGGGCGTGCAGACCCCGGAAGAAACCTTCGCAAGCGGCAAGGGCAGTTGCCGGGATTCAAGCTGGCTGCTGGTCCAGGCGCTTCGGCATCTGGGTTTTGCCGCGCGCTTCGTCTCGGGCTATCTGATCCAGTTGAAGCCGGACCTGAAGGCACTGGATGGTCCCTCCGGCACCGAGGTCGATTTCACCGATCTGCACGCCTGGTGCGAGGTTTACCTGCCCGGCGCGGGCTGGATCGGGCTGGACCCGACTTCGGGACTGTTGACCGGGGAATCGCATATCCCGCTGGCCGCCACACCACATTACCGCAATGCCGCCCCGATTTCCGGCATGGCGAGTTACGCCGAAGTCGATTTCGCCTTTGATATGCAGGTTCGCCGTGTGGCCGAACATCCGCGCATCACCAAACCGTTTTCGGATGAAAGCTGGGCGGCGCTGGATGCGCTTGGTCAAAAGGTCGACGCGGCGCTGACGGCGGGCGATGTGCGGCTGACCATGGGGGGCGAGCCGACATTCGTTTCCATCGATGATTTTGAGGCCGAGGAATGGAACACCGCCGCCGTTGGCCCCACGAAGCGCGACCTTGCAGACAAGTTGATCCGCCGGTTGCGCGACCGTTTCGCGCCGGGCGGATTCCTGCACTACGGTCAGGGCAAGTGGTATCCGGGTGAAAGCCTGCCGCGCTGGACCTTCTCTCTGTACTGGCGGACGGATGGTGTGCCGGTCTGGTCGGATACCGGTCTGATCGCGGCCGAGGACGAGGCGACGGGGGCAGGTGTTGGCGAAGCAGCGGCGCTTCTGAAGGCAATAGCCGAGGCGCTTGGTGTGGAAACCTCGCATGTGCAGCCCGCCTATGAAGACCCGGCCGAATGGCTGGTGAAAGAGGCTAACCTGCCGCCGAACGTTTCCCCTGAAAATTCCGAACTGAAAGACCCCGAGGCACGTCATCGCATTGCCAAGGTGTTCGATCGGGGCCTGACCGAGCCATCCGGTTATGTTTTGCCGGTGCAGCGCTGGCAAGGGATCGCGACCAGGGGCTGGGTTTCCGAACTGTGGCAGACCCGGCGCGGCAAGCTGTTTCTGGTGCCGGGTGACAGCCCCGTCGGGTTTCGGCTGCCGCTGGCCGCCTTGCCGCACATCCCTGCCGGCAGCTACCCCTACAGCTATCCGGTCGATCCCACCGTTCCGCGTGGCCCGCTGCCGCCAGCGGGGCAGGGTGGCGGGGGCTTGCGGCGCAGCATCGACGCGCCGCGCTTCGTTCCCGCAGGCGATCCGATGCCCGTGTCATCCCCGGTCGGCAGCCCGCAGGCGGTCGCCTCTTTCGCGGCGGATTCCGGTGCCGCGCAAGAGCGGGTGGAGCAGGAACTGGGTGCCGAGGGCCGTGTGCGTACCGCGCTAAGCGTGGAACCGCGCGATGGGCGGCTTTGCGTGTTCATGCCGCCGACCGAGAGCGCCGAGGATTATCTCGACCTGCTCACCGCCACCGAAATTGCCGCGCGCGACCTTGGCCTGAAACTGCATATCGAAGGCTATGGCCCGCCGTCCGATCCGCGCCTTAACGTCATCCGCGTTGCCCCCGATCCGGGCGTGATCGAGGTGAACATCCATCCTGCTGCCAGTTGGGATGATTGCAAGGCCACCACCGAGGCGGTTTATGAAGAAGCGCGCCAGTGTCGTCTGGGTGCCGACAAGTTCATGATCGATGGTCGCCATACCGGCACCGGCGGCGGCAATCATGTGGTTGTGGGCGGCGCGACAACCCTCGACAGCCCGTTCCTGAGGCGTCCCGATCTGCTGGCCAGCCTGATACTGCACTGGAACCGCCATCCATCGCTGTCCTATCTTTTTTCCGGTATATTTATCGGCCCTACGTCGCAGGCCCCGCGTATCGACGAAGCGCGGCATGATGCGCTGTACGAACTGGAAATCGCGCTGGCGCAGATTCCCTCGCCTGACAGGGGGGAACCGCCGCTGCCTTGGCTGACGGACCGGCTGCTGCGGAACCTGCTGGTCGATGTCACCGGTAACACGCATCGCGCGGAAATCTGCATCGACAAGCTTTATTCCCCCGATGGCCCCACCGGACGGCTGGGGCTGGTCGAATTCCGCGGGTTCGAGATGCCGCCAAATGCGCGAATGTCGCTGGCCCAGCAACTGCTGATCCGGGCGCTGATCGCGCGGATGTGGGCCAGCCCTGTCACCGGCGCGCTGGCCCGCTGGGGCACGGCGCTGCATGACCGTTTCATGCTGCCGGAATATCTGTGGATCGATTTTATGGATGTGCTGGACGATCTTTCGCGTCATGGCTTTCCGATGCGGTCCGAATGGTTCGAGGCACAGGCCGAATTCCGCTTCCCCTTCTGCGGAGAGGTGGCCGCAGACGGCGTGCATCTGGAACTGCGGCAGGCTTTGGAACCCTGGCATGTTTTAGGGGAAACCGGCGCCATCGGCGGCACGGTGCGCTATGCCGACAGTTCGGTTGAACGGCTTCAGGTCAAGCTGACCACCACCGATCCGGCGCGTTACACGGTCACCGCGAATGGCCGTATCGTGCCGCTTTCGCCGGGCAGGGTGAACGGCACGTCGGTCGGCGCGGTGCGCTACAAGGCCTGGCAACCGGCCAATGCGCTTCACCCGGTTCTGCCCGTAGATGCGCCGCTGACCTTTGACATCTACGACCGCTGGACGGGTCGCGCCTTGGGCGGCTGCACTTATCACGTCGCCCATCCCGGCGGGCGCAGCTATGACACGTTTCCGGTGAACGGAAATGAGGCCGAGGCCCGCCGTCTTGCGCGGTTCGAGCCACATGGCCACCGGCCCGGCAGCTACGCGCCCCCGTCCGAAAGCCCGCATCCGGCCTTTCCCCATACACTTGACCTGCGGCGCGGCCCGCTGGTGGCACGTTAGAACGCGGTGCGGCAAAGATGGCGCGTCGGGCAGAGCAGGGCAGGGCAGGGCAGGGCAGCGATGCGGCGCTGGCCGAACTGCTTTCGGGTTATCGGCCGATTCCGGGCGTGCCGGATGAACTGATTGCGCCGCATGGCGACCTGCGACCGGGATGGGAACCGCTCCTGCGCGAAATCGCCGGGCGGACGGCTTCCGAACTCAGGGGGCGTACGGATCGGGGGCAGCAATATCTGCGGGACGCAGGCGTGTTTTTCCGCCACTACGGGGCCGAAGGCGAGGGAGGCACCCGCGACTGGCCGCTCAGCCCGATGCCGGTCATCATCGACGAGGCCGAATGGCAGCACATTGTCGCCGGTCTGGTGCAGCGTGCCGATCTTCTGGAACAGGTTTTGGCCGATCTCTACGGCGACAACCGCCTTGTCGCACAGGGGTATCTGCCGGGAGAGCTGATCGCCGCAAATCCCGAATGGCTGCGCCCGCTGGTCGGTGTGCGCCCCGCTGGCGGTAATTTCCTGCATTTCCTGGGCTTCGATCTTGGCCGCGGGCCGGATGGCAACTGGTGGGTGCTGGCCGACCGTACGCAGGCCCCTTCCGGGGCGGGTTTTGCGCTGGAAAACCGCATCGCCACCACTCGGATTTGGCCCGACCGCTTCGAGGAGGCGCGCGTGCACCGGCTGGCGGGATTTTTCAGGGCCTTTCAGGAACGGCTGCTGGCCCTGCGCGGAACAGAGGGTGGCCGCGTCGCCATCCTTACGCCGGGGCCGATGAACGACACCTATTACGAACATTCCTACATCGCCCGCTATCTGGGATTCATGCTGGTCGAAGGCGACGATCTGGTGATCGAGGACGGTCATGCCATGGTCCGTACAGTTGCCGGGAATTCTCCCGTCTCCGTGCTGTGGCGGCGGCTGGATTCGGGGTGGACCGACCCTCTGGAACTGATCGAGAGCTCGCGACTGGGGACGCCGGGGCTGGTGGGTGCGGTCAGGGATGGCAACGTGACCATCGTCAACGCCCTGGGATCCGGGGTGGTTGAAGCGCGGGCGATGCTTGCCTTTTTACCGCGTCTGGCCGAACGGTTGACCGGATCGCCGCTGCTGCTGCCAAATACCGCGACCTGGTGGTGCGGCGATGCCGGCGCGTCTGCCCATGTGCGGAACAACCTTTCAGCGCTGCGGATCGGTGCCGCGTTGGGGGCCGGACTGGCGGGCGAAGCGGATGAAGATCCCGTTGATGTCACCGCGCTGGCCAATCCGGCACAGGCCGCCACCCTTGTCGGGCAGGAGGCGGTGACACTTTCGACGACGCCGGTGCTGGACGGGGGCAGGCTGGTGCCCCGCCCGATGACCTTGCGCGTCTTTCTGGCGCGTACCGACCGGGGCTGGCAGGCGATGCCCGGTGGTTTTGCCCGCATCGGCCGCGAAGAGGACACGCAGGCGGTCGCGATCCGCAGGGGAAGTGCAGTGGCAGATGTCTGGGTCCGCGCGGGAGAGGGGCCGGTAGCGACCGAGACACTTCTGGCGGGAGAAGGCGCGCCGCTGCGCCGCCGTCCGACAGGGATGCTGCCTGCACGGGCTGCCGATAATCTTTACTGGATGGGCCGCTATGTCGAACGTGCCGAACAGGCCCTGCGCCTGTCCCGCGCCTGGCATGCCAGGCTGGCGGAGGCGGTCAACCCGGATACGCCCGTGCTTCGCCTGCTTGCCCGGACGATGACAGCCAGGGGGGGTGATCCACTGATTCGCCAGCGCGGCCGTGCAGCGCGGCCCGCGCCCGGCATGCCGCAAGGCGTGCTGGAGGCGCTGGCATCGGCCACCCGCAGCGCGGGTCAGGTGCGCGACCGGTTTTCCCCCGATGGCTGGGCAGCGCTCAACGATCTGGCAAAGACGGCCCGGCGCTTTCACGGAACCCTTCAGCCCGGCAATGACGCCGCCCGCGCCATGGGCGTTCTGCTGCGCAAGCTGTCAGGGTTTTCCGGGTTGATTCACGAAAACATGTATCGCTTTACGGGTTGGCGCTTTCTGTCGGTGGGGCGTGCACTGGAGCGCGCATCGGGCATGGCGGAAATCCTTGCCGCGCTGACGGCAGAAGGGGGGCCGGACGGCGCGCTGGATCTGGCGGTGGAACTGGGTGACAGCGTCATTACCCACCGCCGCCGGTATGAGGTGGCGACAAGCCGGGCGACGGTGATTGACCTGCTGGTGCTTGACGGGCTGAACCCGCGATCGGTCATGTATCAGCTTGACGATCTGCGCGAACATCTGGGGTTTCTTCCCGGTGCGGAACTGCATCGCCCGCCCACCGGGCCGCAGCGCCAGCTTCTGCTGGCCGAGGCCGTGCTGGGCACCCGCAGGCCGGAATCGCTTGAACCGGCTGTGCTGAGCGAACTGGCCGGAAGGCTTGCCGAATTGTCCGACCAGATCACCGCAACCTATCTGTCCTGACATGCTTTACGATCTGTCGCTTCGCATCCGCTACCGCTACCGCGCCCCGGCGGAACAGGTGCGGCAGGTGCTGCGTGTGCGCCCGCTGGATTTGCCGGGCGTGCAGCGGGTCGTGGCGTCGCAACTTTCCATCGATCCGGCACCGTCGGAATGGGAAACGCGACCGGATTTCTTTGGGAATGTAGCGGATCATATCGCAATTGACACACCGCATGACGTGTTGACCTTCCGCATGACGGCGCGGGTCCAGCGGCTGCTGGACGGGCAACCGGTCGATCGATCAGGGGCACCGGACATGCTTGCAAAGGAGATCGCTGCGCATGGCGACATGGGGGGGACGTCGCCCGTGCATTTCATCCCTCCGTCGCCGCGTATCGCTGCCCTACCGGAAGTCGCGGATTTCGCGCGCGACGTGACCCGATCTGCATCCACATCGGTGACAGCGGTCGAGGCGCTGGGGCGTGCGCTGCATGCGAACATGCGGTTCGATCCATCTGCGACGACGGTTTCGACGGCGCCGCTGGATGCGTTCCGCCATCGGCACGGTGTCTGTCAGGACTTCAGTCATGTGATGATCGCCGGGCTGCGCGGCATCGGGATTCCGGCGGGATATGTTTCGGGCTTTCTGCGCACGGTGCCGCCGCCGGGCCGGGAGCGGCTGGAGGGTGCGGATGCCATGCACGCCTGGGTGCGGGCGTGGTGCGGTGCGGCACAGGGCTGGGTGGAATACGATCCGACCAATGCCTGCTTTGCAGGGCCGGATCATATTGTTGTGGGCTACGGTCGCGATTATGGCGATGTGTCGCCGGTTCGGGGTTCCGCCCGGTCGGCGGGCGGGCATTCGGGTGACCATCAGGTCGATGTCATTCCTGTTGTCCCGACCTAGGGCGATCTGCTGTCGCCCTTGATGGAAATCGGAACCTGCGGCACTTCCAGTTCCTGCATGGGCGGTTCGCCGCGATGCGCGATGCGGTGCAGCACCGCGCGTGCTATGTATTCGCCCGCACGACCGACATCTTCCCCCATCGTAAGAATGTCGCGGCGGAAATGATGCAGGAAACGGGTGTATGATTTCGAGATCAGCTCGTAATCTCGGCCAATGCGCAATCCTGCGGTTTCCAGTTCCGATATCATCGTCATGCTGGCTGCTGCCGACGGCACGATGAACCCATCCGGCATATCCCCCGAGGCCGCGATCCGGCGGATCATCGCCTCTATCTCGGGGTCTCCGCTATCGGCGTTCGCCTCTGATATCACGCGGAACCTTACGCCGAGACCTGCGGCGCTGGTCTTGGCGCCGTCGATCATGTTCCGGGCATAGTTCTGGGCCAGCGGCGGCGGCAGCATGGCGATGTTCCTACGCCCGCGCTGATGAAGGGCTTCGACCGAGATGCGGCCAAAAGCGGTGTTGTCGAAATCGTAATAGGCATGCTGATTGCACCATTCCGTGCGGCCGTGGGTGGCAAAGGGAAAGTCGCGTTCCATCAGATAGCGAACCCTGGGATCCTGGGTTTCGATCTGGTTCAACAGAATGCCGTCTGCCGATCCGGTTTCCACGATGTAGCGGATCGGGGCCATCGGGTCTTCGGACGGAAAGAAGGGGGTGACGATCAGGTGGTAGGGCGTTCCGCGAAGTGTCGCCGCGATCGATGAAATCAGGCTGCCGGAATGGTTCATCAGATCGGCTTCGGTCGACAGCACCAGCGAAATAACATTGGTTCTGCCGGTCCGCAGGCGCACCCCGGCGCGGTTCGGCCGATAGCCAATCCGCGCTGCAATTTCCTTCACCCGCCGCTTCGTATCCTCGCCGATGTCGGGCGCGTCATTCAGGGCGCGGCTGATCGTGGGCACGGCAAGACCGGTCAGGCGCGACAGGGTTTTCAGCGTCGGGCGCTCTTCCACAATTTCGCTGTCCAGCTTGTCAGGGTCCTGATCGCCTTGATTCACCTCCTCCACGGTGGTGTCTCCCTGTTACTGACCATTGGCCTGGTTCCTGATTGCCCTTGCGGAGAATCGCCGACCGTGCCGTAGTAGACAAACCAATCCAAATATGCCCGATCTTTCAGCTTGATTAATTCATCTAAAACGATATAGCAATTTCTATAACGTTTTAGAAAGTCAGGGAGGACTGAGGATGAACGTTAAGGCCCTACTTTGTGCGGGGACGGCGATCTGTGCCGTTTCGGCCGCCCATGCGACCGAACTGGAGGTGACGCATTGGTGGACTTCGGGCGGCGAGGCTGCTGCTGTCGCGGAATTTGCCAAGGCTATGGATGCAAGTGGCGACAAATGGGTTGACGGCGCCATTGCTGGCGGCGGCGACACGGCGCGCCCGGTCATGATTTCGCGCATCACCGGCGGCGACCCGATGGGGGCCACGCAGTTCAACCACGGCCAGCAGGCGCTGGAACTGGTCGAAGCGGGCCTGATGCTGGACCTGACCGATGTGGCGGAAGCCAACAACTGGAAGGGCATCATCAATCCGCCGTCGCTTCTGGACAGCTGCACCGTGGATGGCCGCATCTATTGCGCCCCGGTCAACATCCATTCGCCGGAATGGCTGTGGATTTCGAACAAGGTCTACGAAGACCTTGGCCTGCCGGTTCCGACCAACTGGAATGAATTCGTGGCTTCTGCCCCGCAGGTCGAAGCCGCCGGGAAAATCCCGCTGGCGCTGGGCAACCAGCCTTGGCAGTCGAACCTGGCTTTTGGTGCCATCACGGTTGCCGTGGGCGGGCTTGACCTGTGGAAGAAAGTGAACGTCGACAAGGATATGGAGGCCGCCGCCGGCCCCGATATGGCCAAGGTGTTCGAGGCCGCCGCGCAGGCGCGCCAGCTTGCCGCGAAGTCGACGGTGCAGGACTGGAACCAGGCGACCAACCTTGTCATCACCGATCAGGCCGCTGGCCAGATCATGGGTGACTGGGCGCAAGGGGAATTCGCCGTTGCCGGTGAAGTTGCGGGCAAGGATTACACCTGTTTGCCGGGCCTTGGGCTGAATGCCTATCTGTCCACCGGTGGCGATGCCTTCTATTTCCCGAAACTGGAAGACCCCGAAAAGGAAGCCGCGCAGAAACGCCTGGCCGCACTGCTGGTCAGCCCTGAAGCGCAGGTTGCCTTCAACCTCAAGAAAGGCTCGCTGCCGATCCGTGGCGATGTTGATCTGGCTGCGGCAAACGACTGCATGAAGAAAGGCCTTGAACTGCTTGCCGCCGGCAATCTGGTTCCGTCGGGTGATCAGGTATGGTCCCCGGACGTGCAGACTCAGCTTGGCGACCTTCAGGTCGAATTCTGGAAGGGCGACATGAGCCCGGCCGATGCGCAAGCCCGGTATGTCGAGATCCTGAGCTCCGGTCTCTGATAGCCGAACTGGTCGGGGCTGCCCCTTGGTGGCCCCGATCTTCACCTTGGTTCATGCTGACAGGGGAGGGGGCCCATGGCGGGCAATTCCGATGGGCGGAAGCTTTTCCGCAACCTGAACGCCAAGATCGCGGCCATCCCGATGATCCTGACCACGCTGGTGGTCTTTGTCGGCGGAACGATTTGGACAGTTGTCTACTCCTTCACCAATTCAAAGCTGCTGCCGAAGCTGAATTTCGTCGGTCTCGACCAGTATGAAAGGCTTTGGTCAAACAGCCTTTGGCTGATCTCGATCAAGAACCTGATGATCTTTGGATTCTTCTCGCTGATCTTTACCATCGGCATCGGGTTTCTGCTTGCCGTGCTGATGGACCAGAAGATCCGGTTCGAAGACACGTTCCGCACCATCATGCTGTATCCCTTTGCCCTGTCCTTCATCGTGACAGGCCTTGTCTGGCAGTGGATCCTGAACCCCGATCTGGGCATCCAGTCGATCGTGCGCGGGCTTGGCTGGGACAGCTTTACCTTTGATCCGCTGAACAACCCGCAGGTGGTTCTGTTCGGCCTGCTGATCGCCGGGCTGTGGCAGGGCACGGGTTTCGTCATGTGCCTTATGCTGGCCGGTCTGCGGGGCATTGACGAGGATATCTGGAAGGCGTCCCGTGTGGACGGCATCCCCGCCTGGAAGACCTATCTGTTCGTCGTCATCCCGATGATGCGCCCGGTGTTCATCACCACGCTGGTTCTGGTCGCTGCGGGCATCATCAAGCTTTACGATCTTGTGGTCGCGCAGACGTCGGGCGGGCCGGGCAATGCCAGTCAGGTGCCCGCCATGTATGTCTATCGCTACATGTTCACCGCCCAGAACCTTGGTCAGGGCTTTGCGGCATCGACGATGATGCTGTTGTCCGTGCTGATCGTATTGATCCCCTGGGCCTATCTGGAATTCGGGGGAAAGAAGCATGGCTGACCTGACCGCATCCGCGACTACCGTGCAGCCACGGGGCAAGAAACCCCGCAAAGCGTTTTCCGGCCGGAACATCATGATCTACGGCACGCTGATCATTTTCAGCCTGTATTACATCCTGCCGCTTTGGGTGATGGTGATGACCTCGCTCAAGGGAATGCCGGAAATTCGCATGGGCAATATCTTTGCCCCGCCGGTGGAAATCACCTTTCAGCCTTGGGTCAAGGCCTGGCAGGAAGCCTGCACCGGCCTGAACTGCGATGGCCTGTCGCGCGGGTTCTGGAATTCTGTCCGTATTCTTGTGCCCTCGGTGATCCTGTCGATCATCGTTGCCTCGGTGAACGGCTATGCGCTGGTGAACTGGCGGTTCAAGGGATCGGATATCTTTTTCACCATCCTGATCTTTGGCTCTTTCATCCCCTATCAGGTGATGCTGTACCCAATCGTGATCCTGCTGCGGGAAATGGGGCTTTATGGCACACTTTGGGGGCTGGTGTTGGTGCACACTATCTTCGGCATGCCGATCCTGACCCTGCTGTTCCGCAACTACTTCTCATCGATCCCGGAAGAGCTGTTCAAGGCAGCGCGGGTTGATGGCGCGGGGTTCTGGCGCATCTATTTCCAGATCATGCTGCCGATGTCGCTGCCAATCTTCGTCGTGGCACTGATCCTGCAGGTCACCGGTATCTGGAACGACTTCCTGTTCGGCGTCGTCTATACCAAGCCCGACCTTTATCCGATGACGGTCCAGTTGAACAACATCGTCAACTCGGTGCAGGGGGTAAAGGAATACAACGTCAACATGGCCGCAACCCTGCTGACCGGACTTGTCCCCCTCGTCATCTATTTCCTCTCTGGCAAACTTTTCGTGCGCGGTATCGCCGCCGGCGCGGTGAAAGGCTGATCCCATGTCATCCGTTCTTATCAAAGACCTCACCCTGAAATTCGGCGCGGCCACGGTGCTTGACAGGCTGAACCTCGACATTCCCGAAGGCGAGTTTCTGGTGCTGCTGGGGGCTTCAGGCTGTGGGAAATCGACGCTGCTGAACTGCATCGCCGGTTTGCTGGATATTTCCGACGGCGAAATCTGGATCAACGACAAGAATGTCACCTGGGCGGAACCGTCGGATCGTGGCATCGGCATGGTGTTCCAGTCTTATGCGCTGTACCCGCAAATGACGGTGGAGGGGAACCTTTCCTTTGGCGTGCGCAATGCCGGAATGCCGAAAGAGGAAATCGCCAAGCGAGTGGCGAGGGCCGCCGAAATCCTGCAAATCCAGCCGCTGCTGCAACGCAAGCCCGCAGCTTTGTCGGGCGGTCAGCGCCAGCGTGTTGCAATCGGGCGGGCGCTGGTGCGCGAAGCGAATGTGTTCCTGTTCGACGAACCCCTGTCGAACCTTGATGCCAAGCTGCGATCTGACCTGCGCGTCGAAATCAAGCGCCTGCATCACCGGCTGAAGAACACCATGATCTACGTCACCCATGACCAGATCGAGGCGATGACATTGGCGGACCGCATCGCGATCATGAAGGGGGGCGTGATCCAGCAGCTTGCCAGCCCGGCGGAAATCTACAACCAGCCTGTCAACAAATACGTGGCGGGTTTCATCGGCAGCCCGGAAATGAACCTGCTGGAAGGCACGCTGGACGGCGAAACCTTTGTGACAAAGGGTGTGTCGGTTCCGATCGGGCGTTACGGTTTCAAGGGCGGGCGTACGTCAGGCCCTGCATGGTTCGGCATCCGGCCCGAGCATGTCGCGGCGGGGGATGAGGCGCGTTCCATGCCCTTTTCAACCGAGGCCACCGTGGAGATCGTCGAGCCGATGGGTTCAGATACGCTGGTCTGGGTGGAGTTCGCGGGCGAACGTTTCCGCATCCGCGTTGATGGCCAGTCGGCGCTGAACGACGGCGACAAGGTGCTGATCGGCTTCGACCCGGCGAAGGCGTCGATGTTCGACAAGGCGAGCGAAGCAAGGCTGTAGGATGATCGATCTTTCCGGGGAATGGCAGCTTGCGGATGCAGGCGGCCGCTACAAGGCCGCGATGACGCTGCCGGGCGACGGCATCAGCGCCCTGCACCGCGCCGGGCTGATCCCCGACCCGTACTGGGGCCGGAACGAATACGACCTGCGCTGGATTTGCGAAACGGAATGGACGCTGCGGCGGACTTTCGCCGTGGATCGCACCGATCTGATGCTGGTGATCGACATGCTGGACACCGTGGCGACCGTGGCCGTGAACGGGACGCAGGTGCTGAAGGCGGACACAATGTTCCGACAGCAGATTGCCAACCTGTCTAACGTCCTTCGGCTGGGTGAAAACGAGATCACCATCACCTTCTCCTCTGTCGTGGACGAGGCGAACCGCAGACAGGCGGAGCAGCCCTTCTACGTGCCCTATCACAAGCCGAACTGCCCGATCCCCAACGGCAACATGCTGCGCAAGCCGCAGTGTGACTTCGGCTGGGACTGGAACATAGCGCTGGCTCCGTTCGGGGTTTATGGGCGGATCGGGCTGGAGCCGGGTTCCCGGTCGTTTCTGCACGATCCGTGTATCCGGCAGACGCATCATGCCGATGGGCGCGTGACTGTGAGTGTAACCGCCCTCTATATCCAGTGCGGTGCCGAAGAAGCCCCGGAAGAGGGAACGCTGACTTGTCTTGGTGTTTCTGCGACCGGAAAGGTCGAGAATGCCTTTGTAACCGTCGAATTGACTTTGAGCCAACCCGAACTCTGGTGGCCCGCCGGACAGGGGGCGCAAGTCTTGCACGACTTGACGTTAACGGTCGGCAACGCCGTCTGGACCCGCCGTATAGGCCTGCGGGACCTCAAACTCGTCACCGAGAAAGATACCGTCGGCACCGGTTTCAAGTTCCGCATCAATGGCCGCGATGTTTTTGCCAAGGGAGCGAACTGGATACCCGCCGATGCGCTGGCAGGGAACATCACGCGGGAAGGCGTTCGTGACCTGCTGCAATCGGCCGCCCTCGCCAACATGAACATGATCCGTGTCTGGGGCGGCGGGCGGTATGAACCGGACTGGTTCTATGACCTTTGCGACGAACTGGGCCTGATGGTCTGGCAGGATTTCATGTTCGCGTGCCACCTTTACCCCTCGACCGAGGCCTTTCTGACGGAGGTGGGCAGGGAGGTCCGCTTGCAGGTTGGTCGCCTGCAACACCACGCCTGCATCGCACTCTGGTGCGGCGACAACGAGCTGATCGGGGCGCTGAACTGGTTCGAGGAAAGCCGTGCGAACCGCGACCGCTATCTGGTCAGCTATGACCGGCTGAACCGCGCGGTTGAATTGGATCTGAAATCAGCGGACCCGGCTGCGAACTGGTGGCCATCCTCGCCCAGCCCCGGTCCGATGTCGTTCGGCGACGCATGGCATGACGACGCCAATGGTGACATGCATTTCTGGTCGGTCTGGCACGAAGGCAGGGATTTCGATCATTATCGGGACGTAAGTCCGCGGTTCTGCTCGGAATTCGGCTTCCAGTCCTATCCTTCGATGGATGTGATCCGCAAATTCGCTGACCCCGCAGACTGGAACATCGCCAGCCCGGTGATGGAAAGCCACCAGAAGAACGCGGGCGGCAATGCGCGTATCGCGGAAACCATGTTCCGCTATTTCCGCTTTCCGGTCGGGTTCGAGAATTTCGTCTATCTGTCGCAGGTCCAGCAGGGGCTGGCGATCAAGACCGCCGTCACCCACTGGCGCAGCCTGAAACCGCATTGCATGGGCACGCTGATCTGGCAGTTGAACGATACCTGGCCGGTGTGTTCGTGGTCGAGCCTCGATCACGGCGGCGGCTGGAAGCTGCTGCACCATATGGCGAAGCATTTCTATGCGCCGGTGACGGTGGTCGCGGTGCCGGAGGGCGGAAGGCTGCTGCTGAAAGCAGTGAGTGACAAGGCGGGAGAGGTTTCCATCACCGTCACCGCCCGCGCCACTGACATGGCCGGACAGACACGGGAAATCGCTAAAGCAACGGCGATCGTCGGGGAAAGTGCCACCGCCGTAATTGACCTGCCCGCCGACGCGCTTGGTCCGCAGGACATGCTGCTCTGGACATGGGAAGGTTCGGACGGGTCGCGCGGCGGCGACCATTTTGCCCCGAAACCCTATAAGAGCTACGATCTGCAACCCGCCCATCTGACGTCGGACGTGACAGAAGAAAACGGCGTATATAGTATTACGGTTTCTGCTGATGCGCTCGCTCTGTTCGTCAGCCTGGAATCTGACATCCCCGGCCGCTTCTCCGAAAACGCCTTCGTGCTGTTCCCCGGCTGTCCCGCTACGATCACCTTCACCCCCCGCGACGTGAACGTCAGCCCGCGTTTCATGCTGCGCGATCTGCATTCCGCGACCTATGAAAGGACCACGCCATGACCGACTTTTCCTATCAGCTCTATTCCTCCCGCAACTTCCCGCCGCTGGCCGATACGCTGGCGATGCTGGCCAAGGCCGGTTACGCTCAGGTCGAAGGTTATGGGGCGCTTTATGCCGATGAATCCTCTCTCGCCATTATGGACAAGGGCTTGAAAGACAACGGCCTTGCCATGCCGACGGGGCATTTCAGCCTTGAGATGTGCCGTGACAACCCCGCCCGCGTGTTGGAAATCGCTCGGGTTCTGGGAGTGAATGTGGTGATCGTGCCCTACATCATGCCCGACGAGCGACCCAAGAACGCGGCCGGATGGACGGCCTTTGGCAAGGAACTGGCCCGCGTCGGCAAGCCGTTCCGCGATGCCGGCCTGTCGTTCGGCTATCACAACCACGATTTTGAGTTTGTTCCCACCGAAACCGGGGAATTGCCGCTGGACCTGATCCTTGCCGCTGACGACGGCATCAAGCTGGAACTGGATGTGGCCTGGGCGGTGAAGGGCAAGGCCGATGCGGCAGCAACCTTGCGCAAATACGCGCCCCGCTTGATCGCCGTTCACGTCAAGGACATCGCGCCCGAAGGCCAGAACAAGGATGAGGACGGCTGGGCCTATGTCGGGCAGGGCACGATGGGCTGGAGCAGCCTGTTCCCGCTGCTGCGCGAGATCGGTGTGAAGTACTACGTGCTGGAGCACGACAATCCGAAGGATCACGCCGACTTTGCCGGAAAATCTATCAACGTCGCCAAAGGCTTCTGAGGAGAATTTCACATGATCGGTGTAGGCATTATCGGCTGCGGCAATATCTCTACCTCTTATCTGCGGTTGGCTCCGCTGTTCAAAGGGCTGGAAATCCGCGCGGTTGCGGATGTGAACCACGAAGCGGCACAGGCACGGGCGAAGGAGTTCAACGTTCGGGCCGAAAGCGTGGACGGGTTGCTTGCGGCGAAGGACATCGACGTGATCGTCAACCTGACGATCCCCGATGCACATTACCCGGTGACGAAGCGCATTCTGGAAGCGGGCAAGCACGCCTATTCCGAAAAGCCTTTCGTCCTGACGCTGGAACAGGGCGAAGAACTGCGCGCGATCTGCAAGGCGAAGAACCTGCGTATCGGATCGGCACCCGATACCTTCCTCGGCGGATCACACCAGTTGGCGCGGCGGTTGATCGACGAGGGCAAGATCGGCAAGATCACCGGGGGCAGTGCTGCGGTGCTGAACCACGGCATGGAACACTGGCACCCCAACCCCGATTTCTTCTTCCTGCCGGGTGCAGGGCCGATGCTGGACCTTGGCCCCTATTATGTGACCAACCTGATCCAGCTGATCGGACCGGTGAAGCGGGTCGGGGCGCTGACATCCTCTGCCTACAAGGAACGCACAATCTTGACGGAAGGGCCGCGCCAGGGCCAGAAAGTGCCGGTGAAGACGCCGACGAACATCCACGCGCTGCTGGAATTCGAGAATGGGGCGACGGTCAGTCTGTCGACAAGCTGGGATGTGCATGCCCACAAGCGCGCGAACATGGAAATCTATGGCACCGAGGGTTCGATGACCGTGCCGGATCCGAACATGTTCTCGGGCACGGTGGAGTTGGCCGGACGCGACGGCAAGTTTGCGGCCGTGCCGGATGACGAGCATCCGCTGGGGAAGCACAATTCCGACCATCCCGCCGCCGGACCCCATGCAAACTACCGGACGGCGGGGCTCGCCGACATGACCGTGGCAATTGCCGAAGGACGCCCGCACCGCTGTTCGCTGGAACTGGCGCTGCACGCGGTCGATGTGATGACCTCGGTGCTGAAATCGGGGGAAACCGGGCAGTTCGTTACGCTGACAACCACATGCACCCGGCCAGAAGCGCTGAGTGCGGATGCAGCCCGCGCATTGATGAAATGAAACGATGGCCCCGGCCAAAAAGGCCGGGGCTTTTGCGAAAGGGGGGTAGAATGACCTATGTTCCCGCAAGTGACCGTTACAGCCGCATGGTTTACCGGCGGTGTGGCGCGTCGGGGCTGAAACTGCCCGCCGTTTCGCTGGGGCTGTGGCACAATTTCGGCCATGATACCCGGCACGAGGTAAAGCAGGCGATCTGCCGCACGGCCTTTGACCACGGCATCACCCATTTCGATCTGGCCAACAACTCCGGCCCGCCGCCGGGTGCTGCAGAGGAAGCTTTCGGGGAGATTCTTCGCAGCGATTTCAGTGGGCTGCGCGATGAAATTATCGTTTCGTCCAAGGCTGGGTATCTCATGTGGGACGGCCCATATGGCGAATGGGGCAGCCGGAAATATCTGATCGCGTCCTGTGACCAGTCGCTGAAGCGGATGGGGCTGGACTATGTCGATATCTTCTATTCCCACCGTTTCGATCCCGATACGCCGCTGGAAGAAACCATGGGTGCGCTCGACCATATCGTGCGGTCGGGTCGGGCGCTTTATGCCGGCATTTCCAGCTACAATTCCGGACGCACGCGCGAGGCAGCCGCGATCCTGAAACGGCTTGGCACGCCCTGCGTGATCCATCAGCCCAGCTACAATCTCTTGAACCGCTGGGTGGAACGCGACGGGCTGAAAGAGACGCTTGCGGAATTGGGCATTGGCTCTATCGCTTTTACTCCTCTGGCGCAGGGCATGCTGACCGGCAAGTATCTTAAAGGTATACCGGACGGCAGCCGGGCCACCCAAGGCAAGAGTCTCGACCCCAGGATGGTCTCGAAACGCGCCATCGAAAGCCTGAATGCGTTGAACGAGATTGCCGGGCGGCGCGGGCAGACATTGGCGCAGATGGCCATTGCCTGGGTACTTCGCGGCGGCGGGATTACATCGGCGCTGATCGGGGCGTCGCGCCCGGAACAGGTGACGGAATGTGCTGGCGCCATCGGCAATCTGGATTTCACCGATGCCGAACTGGCAGAAATCGAAATCCATGCCAGTGAGGAAAACATCAACCTTTGGGCGCGGTCCTCGGAAAACGAATGATGCAGAACCCGATCCTTCCCGGTTTCAATCCCGACCCGTCCTTCTGCCGGGTGGGGGAGGACTATTACATCGCTACCTCCACCTTCGAATGGTATCCGGGGGTGCAGATCCACCATTCCCGCGATCTGGTGAACTGGCGGTTGGTCAGCCGACCCCTGAACCGGGAGGCGCTGCTGGACATGCGGGGGGAAGGCGACAGTTGCGGCATCTGGGCGCCCTGCCTGTCATATGCCGACGGGAAATTCTGGCTCGTCTACACCGATGTCAAACGCTATGACGGCGCGTTCAAGGACGCGCACAACTACATCACCACATGCGCGACCGTCGACGGTGAATGGACTGACCCGGTCTATGTCAATTCTTCCGGCTTTGATCCGTCGCTGTTCCATGACGACGACGGGCGCAAGTATTTCATGAACCAGCGCTGGAACCACCGGGGCAGGGGCACCGGAGGCAACCCGAAACACGCCAGTTTCGACGGCATCCTGTTGCAGGAATGGTCGCTCGGGCGCGGCCTGTTCGGCCCGGTGAAGAACATCTATGACGGCACAGATCGCGGGCTGACCGAAGGGCCCCATATCTTCAAACGCGACGGCTGGTATTACCTGACCGTGGCCGAAGGCGGCACCGGATATGACCATGCAGTGACGATGGCGCGCAGCCGCAACATCTGGGGGCCGTACGAGACGCATCCGGCGAAGCATGTCATCACCTGCGCCCATGCCCCGGAAAGCCCGATCCAGCGCACGGGGCACGGCCAGTATGTCGAAGGCCATGACGGGCGGCACTGGCACACATTCCTGATGGGGCGCCCCCTGCATGTGAACGGCGGGCGGTTCTGCCCGATGGGGCGCGAAACCGGGTTGGCCGAGGTGGAATGGCGTGACGGCTGGCTATGGCTGAAGGGCGGTGGGCAGGTGCCGCCGCTGGACCTGCCACTGACCGGAACCCGCGTGCCTGTGGCAGAGGACCATGATTTTGCCGATGGCAAGCTGCCGCCAGTGTTCCAGTGGCTGCGGCTACCCGACCCTTCGCGCCTGTTCCGGGTGGAACCGGGGGCGCTGGTTCTGACGGGCCGCGAAAGCATCGGATCGTGGTACGAACAGGCGCTGGTCGCGCGGCGGCAGGTCGATTTCGTATATACGGCTGGGTGTACACTGCATTTCGCCCCTGAAACCTATCAGCAGGCAGCGGGGCTGACGACCTATTACAACCGCACCAAATTCCATGCGCTGATACTGACACACGAGCCAGATATCGGGCGGGCGCTGACGATTCTGTCCTGCCCCGGTGACTGGCCCAATGGCGGGTTGGAACATCCTGTAGCCCCCGTGCAAGTAGGTGACGGGCCGGTGGAATTGCGGGTGGTCGTGGATCACGCCACGCAGCAGTTTTTCTGGCGGCAGGCCCAATCCGTGCCCGACGCCGATTGGCGACCCATCGGGCCAGCGCTGAATGCTGCGGTAATTTCCGACGAAGGGGGCCGGGGGGAACACGGTTCCTTCACCGGGGCTTTCGTCGGCATGGTTGCCTTTGACACGTCCGGTCAGGGTACACAGGCGCGCTTTACTCGTTTCAGCTATCGGGGGCAGTCATGAACAAGGTCCGCTCAGAACTCTGCACCTATGACATGGCCACGAGGGAAATCACTGTCATCCTGCAAAGCCCGGAACTGATCGAGGCGCCGAACTGGACGCCGGATGGCAAGGCGCTGATCGTCAACGGCGGCGGGCGGCTTTATCGTGTGACGCTCAATGCGCCGCGACTGGACCTGATCGACACAGGTTTTGCCACGGCCTTGAACAACGACCACGGCATTTCGCCGGATGGCAAATCACTGGTGATCTCGAACCATACGGTGAAGGGATTTTCCTGCATCTATACCTTGCCCGCAGGCGGTGGCGAACCCGTGCAGGTGACGGAAAAGACGCCAAGCTGGTGGCACGGCTGGTCACCCGATGGTGGCGCGCTGACCTATACCGCGCGGCGGGATGGGGTGTTCGACATCTATACGATCCCTGTCGGCGGCGGGCAGGAGACACGGATCACCCAAGGCGGCGGCCACCATGACGGGCCGGATTACACGCCGGATGGGGAATGGATATGGTTCAACTCCGATGTCGGTGGATCAAGCGAGTTGTGGCGCATCCGCCCTGACGGAAGCGACCGTCAGCAGATGACGGATGATGAACGGGTCAACTGGTTCCCCCATCCCTCCCCCGATGGCAGGCATGTGATGTATCTGGCCTATCCTGAGGGCACCCTTCAGCATCCCCCCGATCTGGATGTGGAATTGCGGCTGATGCCTGCATCCGGCGGCAAACCGCGCGTGCTGGTGAGTCTGTTCGGCGGGCAGGGCAGTATCAATGTGCCGTGCTGGCGGCCCGACAGCGGCGCCTTTGCCTTCATGCGCTATCGGCCTGCTTAGATCAGGCAGCGGTTTCGCGTGCCGTGCCAAGCAGGCGTTCGGTCACATCCGATAGCGCCAGCGCGGCCGCGCCATGGGCCCAGAGGAGATCGCCCCAGGCATGAATCTCTATCGGGGGCATCGGGCGGCCGGTGTTCAGCACGAGCGCCTTCATTTCGGCCAGTGTGTCATCGGCATAAAGGTAGTCGTAACGCATCCTTTCGCCCGAAAGGATCACCAAAGCCGGGTCAAACAGGTTGACAACATTCGCCAGACCCACTGCCAGATACCGCCCGGCCCGCCGAAAGATTGACCTTGCGGCCTGATCGCCCGCCTTTGCGCGTTCGAACAGCGTTTCCAGCAACACTGAAACCGACTGCCCGTCACGGTGTCCCCAGTCAAGCGCTGTCACCGCCTCGCGTGCCAGCGCGTAGTCTGCGACGTAAGCCTCCAGACAGCCGCGCTGGCCACAACGGCACAGCGCCCCGTCGAGCTGCACCTTGGTATGGCCCAGTTCCATGCCCAACCCCTGTGTGCCGCGATAGATGCGGTGGTTCAGCACGAACCCCATGCCGACGCCGTGTTCAATGGTGACAACCGCGAAGTCACCCAATGACCGGCCCGCCCCGAACCAGAGTTCCGCCAGCGCCACCAGATTGGCATCGTTGTCGACCAGAACCGGCAGGCCAAAGCGGGCACTGGCAACCTTGGCCAGCGGAACGCCGCGTTCGGAAAGGACGGGTGACCAGAAGACGTTTCCTGACACGCTGTCGACAAAGCCCGGCACGCCAAGGCCGATGGCCGAAAGCTGGTTGCGGGCCAGCCCGGCCTTTTCAAGGACCCGGTCCAGCAGCATTTCGCTGGCACCCAAGAGCTTTGGCAATTCCATCGCACCGGGCAGGCGCGGAATGGCGGCGTCGGCGACCAGCCGCCCGGCGAAATCGACGATGACAGCGGTATGTTCCCGGTCGGACAGTTTCATGCCTGCCACGAAATGCGCCCGCGGCCTGACCCCAAGCGCCACGGGCGGGCGCCCGCGAACCATGTCCGTATCACGTGCGGGGCCGTCGCGCTGGGTGGCGGTTTCCTCGATCAGTCCTGCCTCGATCAGTTCAGAGGTGATAAGCGTGACCGACGCGGGGCTGACGGCCAGTTCCTTGGCCACCTGAACGCGGGGGATGCGCCCT
>JBOFCO010000037.1:0-3420 GCA_051646105.1 Paracoccaceae bacterium | reverse complement strand
GCTCGGCCGTGGGCATGCCACCCAGATACATCAGCCGGTCACCCATCTTGGCCGTGACCTGACGCACCAGCCCGATATCGCCGGTCCCGTCCTTGAAGCCGATGAGGTTCGGGCATTCGTCGCAAAGGCGCGCCAGCGTATCGGCCTGCAGCACCGCGTTGTCGCGATTGTAGACCATGACGCCAAAGCCGACCGACTGGCAGATCTTCTTCACATGGGCATAAAGCCCCTCTTGCGGGGCGTCGATCAGGTAATGCGGCAGCAGCAGGATGCCATCCGCGCCGACCTTTTCCACCGAGCGGGCGATTTCCACCGCCATGTCGGTGCCATAGCCACAACCCGACACGATGGCCGTCTTGCCCGCAACCTCTTTGGCCGCCGCCACGATGCCAGGAATTTCGGCCGGCGTCAGCGAAAAGAACTCGCCCGTGCCACCCGCGGCAAACAGCACCGGCGCCTCGTAGCCGGCAAGCCATTCGACATGCGCCTTGTAGCTTTCCGGCGCAAAGGTGCCTTCGGCATCGAAATGGGTAACCGGGAAGGACAAAAGGCCAGAGCCGAGGGCGGTCTTGAGCTGTTCGGGGGTCATCATCAGTTCCTTCATAGCGGGGATTCCGCGATCAATACGCGGCGGCAGGATGAGTCGTCAACACTTATCATATAAGTTGTATGATAATTATCGCGCCAGCCAGCCGCCATCCACGTTCAGCACCGCGCCATGCACATAGCTTGCCGCCTGCGAGCACAGGTAGACGGCCGTGCCGGCAATATCCTCGGGGCGGCCCCACCGGCCGGCGGGGATGCGGTCGAGGATGGCGCGGTTGCGATCCGGGTCGGCCCGCAAGGCCTCGGTGTTGTTTGTCGCGATATAGCCGGGCGCAATGGCATTCACGTTCACGCCCTTTGCGGCCCATTCATTCGCCATCAGTTTGGTCAAGCCCGCGACGCCATGCTTTGACGCGGTATAGGAGGGCACGCGGATCCCCCCCTGAAACGACAGAAGCGAAGCGATGTTGACGATCTTTCCCGCCCGCCCGGTGGCGATGCAGTCCTTGGCGAAGGCCTGGCAGGTGAAGAACAGCGCCTTCAGGTTCACGTCGATCACGTCATCCCAATCGACCTCGGTGAACTCGACACTGTCGGCACGGCGGATGATCCCGGCATTGTTGACGAGGATCGAGAACTCGGCGCCGGCAAAGATGCCGCGGCCGGCCATTGGGTCGGAGAAATCCAGCGCCTGAAACGCCCCCTTGCCCCCCGCCTGCGCGATCAGCGCCAATGTCTCGTCACAGTCGCGCCGCGCACCACAGACCACCTCGGCCCCCGCCGCGGCCAAACCCACGGCGATGGCCTGCCCCAACCCGGTATTCGCGCCGGTCACCAGCGCCTTATGCCCTTGAAGCGAAAACGGATTCACCGCAAATCCCCCGGCTGTATGAAATCCATGTCGGTGTAATCGACATTGTCGCCTGCCATCGCCCAGATGAAGGTGTAGCTGCCGATCCCGGCGCCGGAGTGGATCGACCAGGGCGGTGAGATCGCCCCCTCCTCGTTTGCAATGATCAGGTGCCGGGTCTCTTGCGGCTCGCCCATCAGGTGCAGAACGCGGGATTTTTCCTCCATCCCGAAATAGAGATAGGCCTCCATCCGGCGATCATGGATATGGCTGGGGATGGTGTTCCAGACCGAGCCATCCTCCAGCGTGGTATAGCCGAGGATCAGCTGACAGCTCTCCATCACCAGCGGGTGGATAAACTGGTTGATCGTGCGCTTGTTCGATGTTTCGGCAGCGCCAAGCTTCACTTCCTTGCTGTCGGCCAGCCGGATCAGCCGGTTCGGATAGCTGTGATGGGCGGGGCACGAGGTCAAATAGAACCGTCCTTCACCCGAAAAGGTCACCGCGCCGGCACCCATGCCAAGGTAAAGCACATCGCCCCGCCCAAGCGTCCAGGTTTCACCCGCGGCGGAAACCGCGCCCGGCGCGCCGATATTCACGATGCCCAGTTCGCGCCGATCAAGGAACGAAGGCGTCTTCGTCTCGGCCACCTGATCGAGCGTCAGGCTGCCGCCGGCCGGAACCGCCGCGCCCATCACGAATCGATCATAATGGGTATAGATCAGACGGATCTCGCCGTCGGCGAACATGTCCGACGCCAGAAAATGCTGGCGCAGGGCGGCGGTATCCATCGTTCTGGCGTGATCGGGATGGATCGCATGGCGCGTTTCGACATTCAGCATCAGGGCCTCTGGGTTCAATGGCATCATATGTGTTGACACTTATTGTATGATATGTTGTCTCGGTCAAGTGCTGTCCGAAAAGGGGGTAAGGATGCGCGTCCTGTCTTTGGGCGAGATGATGGTGGAGCTTTCCGGCGCCGGCCCAGGCCTCTGGCGGCAGGGGTTCGCGGGCGACACGTTCAACACCGCCTGGTACATGGCCGCGCTGCGGCCCGGCTGGCGCGTAAGCTACGGCACGCGGCTCGGCCTTGATGCCATGTCGGACGCCGCCCTGGCCGAGGCCGAAAAGGCCGGGCTGATGACCGGCTGGATCACCCGCGATCCGCAGCGCTCCATCGGGCTTTACATGATCTCGCTGCAGGAGGGGGAGCGCAGCTTCAGCTACTGGCGCGACCATTCGGCAGCGCGGCGCCTCGCCGACGACCCCGCCTGGCTGCGTGACGCCTGCGACGCCGCCGATGTGATCTATCTTTCCGGCATCACCCTTGCCATTCTCGACCCCGCAGGACGCGACAGGCTTCTGGCCACGCTTGCCGGCCGCCGGGTCGCCTTCGACCCGAACCTACGCCGCCGGCTTTGGGAAAGCGACGCCATCATGTGTCAGACCGTTACCGCCGCTGCGGCAATTTCAGAAATTTGCCTGCCCAGCTTTGACGACGAGGCCGGAGCCTTCGGCGATGCCGGCCCTGACGCAACCGCCGCCCGCTACGCCCGGGCCGGATCGGCGGAAGTTGTGGTCAAGAACGGCACCGCGCCCATGGTTGTCGGCCGGGCAGGACAGTTGCACCGGTTCGAGCCGCACATAGCGGTCACACCCGTTGATACCACCGGCGCGGGCGACAGTTTCAATGCAGGCTACCTTTGCGCAAGGCTTGCCGGCGCCGATCTGGCGACCTCCGTCACGGCGGGTCAGGCACTTGCCGCCCGCGTGGTGCAGCACCCCGGCGCCCTTTTACCCCGCGATGCCCTGCAATCGCATATTCTGGAGATCATGCCATGAAACGACTGCTGATCACCGGCGCCGCGGGCGGGCTTGGTCGGGTGATGCGCGACCGGCTCGGCCATCTGGCTCCGGTTTTGCGGCTGGCCGATATCGTCGAAATCCCTGACCCGCGACCGAACGAAGAGGTGGTTCGCTGCGATCTGGCCGATGCGGAAGCCGTCGATGCGATGGTTGCGGGC
>JBOFCO010000222.1:0-14722 GCA_051646105.1 Paracoccaceae bacterium | reverse complement strand
TTGCCCTTGCGCTGATCGTTGCAGGGTTTACGGCCTATTATTATACCCAGCTTCCGCCTCTGGAATCGCTGCTGGACGGTCGTGCGCGCGGCTCGGTCACCATGCTGGATCGCGAGGGTCAGGTGTTTGCCTGGCGGGGCGAAACCTTTGGCGGGCAAATTACGGCGGAAACCGTCAGCCCGTATCTGAAGAATGCTGTTGTCGCCACCGAGGACAAGCGGTTCTACCGGCATTTCGGCATCAGCCCGCGCGGCATTGCCAGCGCGATTTCCATCAACATGCGCGAAGGTCGCGGACCACTTTCGGGCAACGGCGGTTCCACCATCACGCAGCAGGTGGCGAAGCTTCTGTGTCTGGGCGTTCCCTACGATCCGCAGGCGTGGAAGACAGAAGCCGAGTATGAAGAGGACTGCCGCGTGACGACTGTGGCGCGCAAGCTGAAGGAGGTTCCCTATTCCTTCGCGATGGAAGCAAAGTACGGCAAGGATGCAGTTCTGACGATCTATCTGAACCGTGCCTATATGGGTGCGGGCGCGCGCGGGTTCGAGGCTGCGGCGCAGCGCTACTTCGGCAAGTCGGCGGCAAATGTCCGCCCGGCAGAAGCTGCCATGCTGGCAGGCATCCTGAAGGCCCCAACCCGTTACGCCCCGACCGGCAACCTTGAACGTTCGCAGGATCGCGCCGCCGTCGTGATCGGCCTGATGGAAGAACAGGGCTATCTGACAAAGGCAGAAGCAGACGATGCCCGCGCCAATCCCGCCACACTGTCTCCGGCAGCCAAACAGGCGACCGGCGGCTGGTTCGCGGATTGGGTGATGCAATCCACCCCTGATTTCTTCAGCAACGAAACGACCGAGGATGTCGTTCTGCGCACAACGCTGGATCAGCGCATCCAGAAAAGCGCCGAAGAGGCGCTGGCCTATATCTTTGCTAACAAGGTCAAGGAGGGGTCCGAGGCGCAGGCCGCCATCGTCGTGATGTCTGCGGACGGTGCCGTGCGGGCCATGGTTGGCGGGCGAAACATTCCCAATCCGGGCGATTTCAACCGCGCCACACAGGCGAAACGTCAGACGGGTTCGGCGTTCAAGCCCTTTGTCTATGCCGCCGCGCTAGAGCTGGGCTATACCTACAACGACTATGTGGATGATGCGCCGCTGACCATCGATGTGCCGGGTTCAGGCCCATACACGCCAAAGAACTATACCAACGAATATCTTGGCCGTGTCACCCTGACCGAGGCGCTGAAGCATTCGGCCAATACCGCTGCCGTGCGGATTTCCGAAGCGGCCGGGCGTGATCTGGTGCGCCAGATTGCCACCGACTTCGGGTTCGAGGCCAATCTTGCCGATGGTCCGGCGCTGGCGCTTGGGGTTTCGGAAGGCACGCTGATCAACATGACGGGTGCCTATGCTGGTATCCTGAACGGAGGCACCTCGGTTACGCCCTACGGTCTGACGGAACTGCAACTGACCGGCGACGATGCCCCCCTGATCGGCCAGACCGGCGGCATGGGCGAGCGGGTGATTTCGGAGGCCGCCGCGCGGGAGCTGACCTATATGATGTATCAGGTTGTCCAAAGCGGCACAGGCACGCGGGCGCGGCTGGACGACCGCGAGGTGGCTGGAAAGACCGGCACGACACAGGCGGCAAGAGATGCCTGGTTCATCGGCTTTACCGGGGATTACGTGACCGGCGTCTGGATGGGCTATGATGACAACCGCCCCCTGTCAGGTGTAACCGGCGGCGGCCTGCCGGCGGAAATCTGGCGCGAGACGATGGTGCGTGTCGAAGAAGGGCAGCCTGTCACCCCGCTGCCGATGGTCGTGCCAGAGGCACCGCTGCCCCCGCCGCCCACGTATGATGGTGGCTATGACCCGCAGCGTGACGGGCAGCCTTATGATACGACGGTTCCAGCCGAGCCGTTGCCCCAGCCCGAAGCACCGGCAGGAATCCTGCAAAGAATATTGGGTGGCGGCTGAACGGCTAGCCCGACCGCGAGGTTATCCGGCCTTGGCCAGATCGACGATCAGCCGATCGATATCACCACCACGCTTGTCCAGCATCGCGCCGATTTCCGTGCGCTCTGTCGCCAGCATGTTCACGCCTTCGATGATCAGGTTGAAGAACAGGTCACGCCCCGATTTGTCTGACACATGCCAGCGCACCTCGAACGGGGCCTCGTTCGGCAGATAGGCGGTCGACACGACCTCGAAGTAGCTCTTTACCTGCCGTGCGCCCGTCACCTCGATCTTTCCGCCCTGGAATTCGCGGAACTGTCGGCCGTACTTGCGGGAAAGATACCCGCTGAACGCCTTGGTGAATGCCTTTTTCTGGCCTGCACTGGCCTGCCGACCCGCCGGGCCAAGGGCGCTTTGCGCGATCACGGCCACATCGCCGTAGCGATTGAAGACCTTTTCAAAATCCGCGATCATCGCGGCCTCGCCCTTGCCAGAGGCGATGATCCGGTTGATGTCGCCGACCAGCTTGTCGATCAGGCCGCTTGCCGCTTCCACGGTCAGCGCCCAGGCAGGCAGCGGCAGCGAAACGGCCAGAGCGCCGCCCGCAATCAGGCCCAGCGTGCTGCGGCGGGAAAGATCATTCGGCATAGGGGTCCTCGTACGGGTCGATAAAGGTGTCTTCGGTTTCCTGGCCCAGCTCGAACCGGCGGTTCTGCAGGTAAAGCAGGCGCGCCTGGGCATAGCTGTCCTCGGATTCATATAGGACCTGATCGACAAAATCGGAATAGGTGTAGCGATCACCGAAACGTGCGGCCACGGCAGAAGCCGTGCCCAGATGACGTTCCGGCGTGGGCAGGGCGAAATTCAGCGGGTTCATCGCCAGATCGACCACCATTCCCAGCGTATCGCGGCTTGTCGACGGGCCGGCAATCGGCAGTTCGACATAGTCGCCTTCGGGCACGCCCCAGACATGCAGGGTTTCACCGAAATCGGTCGGTTCATGCGGCAGGCCCATGGCCGTTGCCGGATCGAACAGCCCTGCAAGCCCAAGGGTGGAATTCACAAGAAACCGTCCGGTGCCTTTCAGTGCGCGACCCGGCCGCGCCTGCAGCAGCGAATTGACCACTTCGCCCGGCATGTTCAGGTTGGTGGCGAAATTCCCCACCCCACGCCGGACAGGTTCCGGCACCGATACGCCATAGGCATTGGAAGCAGGCCGCACAAAAGCCTTGTCCACGCTTCGGTTAAACGCGTGTATTTCGCGATTCTGCGCCTCGGACGGGTCTTCGATGCCATTGGGTGCCCCCGCAGGACCGCAGGCGGCAAGCATTGCAAGCACTGCCGCCCCGGCAATCACGTGGAGGCGCGGTATTGGGCAAATGCCCTGCTTCTGGGTGTTTCGCTCAACCATCATCGGTGCTAGTCTCTGGTATCGCCGGACAATTATCGCCGGTTGCGACCGCATAGTTACGCCGAAGCCCGCCGAGAGCCAAGGCACCGATTGCATTTGTTGTACGGACACGGCAAGGCTTCGCCGCAAAGCCGTTCGTTCGAGAATGGACCCTTCGTTTGAGGATGGGATGAGCAGACAGGAATTCCTTCGTGGCGCAGCCGAGCTGCGCGCCGCCCGCGCCGAAAGCCGCGGGCTTTTCGTGGCCGCGTTTGTCTTCAGCATCTTTGTCAACCTGCTGATGCTGACCGGCCCGCTTTACATGCTTCAGGTCTATGACCGGGTTCTGGGCAGCCGGTCCGAACCGACGCTGCTGGCGCTGACGGTGCTGATGGCCTTCATGTTCCTGATGATGGGTGTGCTGGACTGGCTTCGCACGCGGGTTCTGGTGCGCATCGGGGCACGGTTTCAGGCGCGGCTGGAACGGCGGGTGTTTTCCGCAGTGCTGCGCAGATCCGGCTTTCCAGGCAATGACGCTGTTGGCCAGACCGGCCTGCGCGATCTGGAAGCCGTCCAGCGGCTGATCGGATCGCCGGTGCTGGTTGCGATGTTCGACCTGCCGTGGACACCCTTCTTTCTTCTGGGGGTTTTCCTGTTCCACCCCTATCTGGGGATTCTGGCCGTCGCGGGCGGCATATTTCTGGTGATCGTCACCTACCTGAACCAGTTGCGTACCCGGATGCCCCTGGCGCAGGCCAATGCCGCGTCCATGACTGCCGACCATTTTTCCGAGCAGGTCAAGGCAGAGGCGGAGCTGATCCAGAGCCTGGGGATGCGCGGCGCGGCTTTCGAACGCTGGCAGGCGGTACGGTCGCGGGCATTGGCGCAAAGCATCGATGCCTCTGACCGCTCAGGCGGCTTTTCCATCCTGTCGAAAACATTTCGCCAATTCCTGCAATCGGCCATGTTGGGTCTTGCCGCTTGGCTGGTGCTTCAAGGGCTGGTGACGCCCGGCGCGATGATCGCATCGTCAATCCTGATGGGCCGCGCCCTGCAACCGATCGAGATCGCGATCGGGCAGTGGGCGATCTGGCAGCGTGGCCGCGAAGGCTGGAGCCGGCTTGAGGAGTTGCTGGCCCGTGTTCCGGTCGACCAGCCGCGCACGGAGCTGCCGCGTCCCCGCGCCATTCTGGAAGCCCAGCACCTGACGGTGGTGCCGCCGGGCGAACAGACCGCGTCATTGCGGATGATCAGCTTCCGGCTGGAACCCGGCAAGGCAATGGGCGTGATCGGGCCTTCGGGCGCAGGAAAATCCACGCTGGCCCGAGCGCTGACGGGTGTGTGGCGCCCTGCTGGCGGGACCGTCCGTCTGGATGGCGCGACACTGGATCAATATGATCCCGATGTTCTGGGCACGCTGATCGGCTACCTGCCGCAGCGCGTCACCCTGTTTGACGGCACCATTGCCGAAAATATCGCGCGCCTTGCGACCAGACCCGATCCGGAAAAGGTTGTGGCTGCGGCCAAGCGTGCAGCGGCACATGACATGATCGTGAACCTGCCCGAAGGATACGACACGCGTGTTCTTGGTGCGGGCGGGCGGCTTTCCGGCGGGCAGATCCAGCGCATCGGTCTTGCACGTGCGCTGTATTCCGATCCGGTGATCCTTGTTCTGGATGAACCGAACTCCAACCTCGACAATGACGGTTCTGCGGCGCTGAATGCAGCGATCCGTCAGATGAAATCCGAAGGCAAGTCGGTGCTGATCATGGCTCACCGCCCTGCCGCGATCCAGGAATGCGACATCCTGATGATGCTGGATGGCGGCATGCGCCGGGCCTATGGCCCGCGTGATGAAGTTCTGCGCGAAACGGTAAAGAACCATGCCGAAATCCAGAAAAGCACCGGTACGGGAGGCGTGACATGACCCCTGAGCAGCAAGAGGCGGCACGCGCCTATTCCGCACGCGGACCGATCATGGCGGGGCTTGTTTCCCTGCTGATCCTGGTCGGTGGTTTCGGCGGCTGGTCGGTGGCCACCAAGATCGCCGGGGCGGTTGTCGCCTCGGGCCAGATCGAGGTGGAACAGAACCGGCAGGTTGTGCAGCACCCCGATGGCGGTGTGGTGGAAGCGATCTACGTCAAGGAGGGCGACCGGGTCGAGGCGGGCGCATCCCTGTTGAAGCTTGACGGGACGCTGATCCAGTCGGAACTGGCTATCGTCGAAAGCCAGTTCTATGAATTTCTGGCCCGCCGTGGACGGCTGGAAGCCGAACGGGACGGCAGGGATTTGATCGATTTTCCCGCCGCCTTGACCGAGGTCGCGCCAACGAATCCTGAAATTGCTGAGTTGATGGATGGTCAACTGAGCCTTTTCGAAACCCGCAACGAATCCTTCCGCCAGCAACGCGACCAGATCGGCGAACGTCAGGGCCAGATTGCGCGCCAGATCGAAGGGATCGATGCCCAGCTTGTCGCGCTTGAAAGGCAGATCGACCTGATCGGACAGGAGCTTTCCACCCAGAAGGGGCTGCTGGACAAGGGGCTGGCACAGACAGCGCGGGTTCTGGAACTGGAACGGGAACAATCCAGTCTGCAAGGCACCGTTGGCGAACTGACCGCGTCCCGCGCGGAATCGCAGGGCAGGGCGACCGAAATGGATATCGAGCTCCTCAAGCTGGAAAGCACCAGACGCGAGGAAGCCAATACGCAGTTGCGCGATCTTGGGTACCGGGAAATCGAGATGGCAGAACGCCGCCGCACGCTTTCCGAACAGATCGCCCGGCTGGACATTCGCGCGCCTGTATCGGGAATCGTCTATTCGCTTCAGGTGACAACGCCGCGCGCCGTCCTGCGCGCCGCCGATCCGGTGCTTTATGTAGTGCCGCAGGATCGGCCGCTGGTGATCGCGGCGCGCATCGCGTCGATCAACGTGGATGAAATTCATGTAGGGCAAGAGGCAGATTTACGCTTTTCCGCGTTCAGTAGCCAAACGACGCCCAATCTCAAGGGACAGATTGCAACAATCTCTGCTGATGCCTTTACGGATGAGCGTACGCAGGCGCACTATTACCGGACAGAAATCACGCTCAAGGAAGGCGAACTGGCCAAACTCGGTGACCTGGACCTTTTGCCTGGCATGCCGGTCGAGGCCTATATCAAGACCGACGACCGCTCACCCATGGCCTATCTGATCAAGCCGCTGGCCGATTACTTCACCAAGGCTTTCCGCGAAAGCTGAAGGGGTTTCCCCGCAGTCTTTCCCCGGCTAGTCTTGGCCGGGAACAGGCAGTGGAGGGCAGCGTCATGGCAGGACGGATCGAGGCACGGCTGACGGAACTGGGTGTTACCTTGCCGCCGGCACCCGCGCCTGCGGCCAATTACGTGCCCTATGTCGTGGTTGGTGATCTGGTGCACGTGTCAGGGCAGATTTCGCAAGGACCGGACGGGCTGATCAAGGGCAGGCTGGGCGAGGGCCTGGATGTCGGCGCCGGGGCTGCTGCTGCGCGGACATGCGCGATCAGCCTGCTGTCGCAACTGCGCGCCGCTTGCGGCGGCGAACTTGATCGGGTGGTGCAGGTGGTAAAGCTGAACGGTTTCGTCGCCTCCACCCCAGATTTCACCGATCAGCCCAAGGTCATCAATGGCGCATCCGATTTCATGGTCGAGGTGCTGGGCGAGGCCGGGCGTCATGCGCGGTCGGCGGTCGGCGTGGCCGCGTTGCCACTGGGTGTCGCGGTCGAGATCGACGCGATCTTCCGGATTGCGTGATGTCAGGTCTGCCTACGGATTTCCTGCGCCTGCCGCTGGCCCATCGCGCCTATCATGACCGCACCGCCGGGCGCCCTGAAAACAGTCGCGGTGCCGTTGTTGCAGCCGTTTCGGCTGGCTACGGGATCGAGATTGATGTGCAGCCCTCTGCAGACGGGGTGGCGATGGTGTTTCACGATTACGATCTTGGCCGCCTGACCGATGCCCGTGGCCCCGTCGCGCGGCGGACCGCGGCGGAACTGTCGGCGGTGCGCCTGAAAGATGCGGCCGACGGCATTCCGACGCTGGTCGATATATTGGCGCTGGTCGCAGGCCGGGTGCCCCTGCTGATCGAGATCAAGGATCAGGACGGCGCGCTTGGCCCCGGTATTGGCGCACTGGAGGCGGCTGTGGCCCGCGATCTGACAGGCTATGCGGGGCCGGTGGCGGTGATGTCATTCAACCCGCATTCGGTGGCGGCAATGGCAAGGCTTGCGCCGCAGGTGCCGCGCGGTATCACCACCAGCGCCTACGCTCCCGAAGACTGGCCGCTGATCCCGGCGGCTGTGCGTGACCGGCTGCGTGGCATCCCCGATTACGACGCGGTCGGGGCCAGCTTCATTTCGCATGAGGCGCGCGATCTGGGGCGCGACCGGGTTATGGCATTGAAAGCGGCGGGGGCTACCGTGTTGTGCTGGACCATCCGGTCGCCCGAACAGGAGGCAGAGGCCAGAAAGGTCGCACAGAACGTGACATTCGAGGGCTACGCTGCCCCGATCCCGCCGATCCGTGCTTGACGCGCTGCGTTCCCGCGCCAGTTTCGGGAAAGGACCGCGAAAGCCAGAATGACCCGGACTGTTGACATCAGCATTCACGATTCCATTGCCGAGATTGCAGCGGCGGAATGGGATGCCTGCGCCGCGCCCGAGGCGGCGAGTGGCGGCAGACCCGCCGACCCTTTCACCACGCATCGCTTCCTGCTGGCGCTGGAACGCTCGGGCTCTGTCGGTACGGGCACGGGCTGGCACCCCCGGCATCTGGTGCTGCGTGACAGGGGTGCGGTGATCGCCGTCGCCCCGCTTTACGCCAAGGCCCACAGTCAGGGTGAATACATCTTTGACCACGGCTGGGCCGATGCCTTTGAGCGCGCGGGGGGCGAGTATTATCCCAAGCTGCAAATGGCGGTCCCCTTCACCCCTGTCACCGGCCGCCGCCTGCTGTCGCGGCCCGAGGATACCGAAACCGCACGCGCGGCGCTGCTGCGCGGGGCCGTGCAACTGGCCGCGCAGGAAGGATTGTCGTCGCTTCACATCACCTTCTGCACCGAAGGGGAAGCGACGGCAGGCGCCGAACTGGGGTTTCTGCCCCGTATCACCCAGCAGTACCACTGGCTGAACCGGGGCTATGGCGACTTTGCCGGTTTCCTTGCCGATCTGTCCTCGCGCAAGCGCAAGATGATCCGCAGGGAACGCGAGGTGGCGAATGCCTTTGGCGGCACCATTCGCTGCCTGTCGGGGGACCAGATCGAAACGGCACATTGGAATGCGTTCTGGACTTTCTATCAGGATACCGGCAGCCGAAAGTGGGGGCGGCCCTATCTGACAAGAGCCTTCTTCGATGAAGTCCATGCCACAATGCGCGATGATGTGGTGCTGGTTCTGGCCGAACGCGCCGGGCGCCCGGTGGCTGGCGCGCTGAATTTCCTTGGGCGCGACACGATTTTTGGCCGCTACTGGGGCGCGGTCGAAGATCATCCCTGCCTGCATTTCGAATGCTGTTACTACCGGGCCATCGACTGGGCCATATCGCACGACCTTTCGCGGGTAGAGGCGGGCGCGCAGGGCGAACACAAGATTGCGCGCGGCTATCTGCCCGCACCGATCCATTCTCTGCACTGGATCGCCAACCCGTCCTTTCGCACTGCCGTTGCACGCTATCTGGAGGCAGAACGGCAGGCCACGGTCGAGGAAATCGAAGTGCTGACAAGTTACGGTCCTTTCCGAAATTACCGACAGCAAGAGTAACTGCAAGGCGCGTGACGCGACGGCCACCCTGTGGCACCATCTGTACAACGCCGGAGGGACCCATGCCTGACCTGACGCTTTACACAAATCCGATGTCGCGGGGCCGCATCGCCCACTGGATGATGGAGGAAATCGGCCAGCCCTATGATGTGGTTTGGCTGGACTACGGCACCACGATGCAGGCACCGGCATATCTGGCGATAAATCCGATGGGCAAGGTCCCGGCGATCAGGCATGGACAGACCGTTGTTACCGAATACGCAGCGATCTGCGCCTATCTGGCCGATACCTTTCCGCAGGCCGGTCTGGCCCCGAAGAACAGGGGTGCATATTACCGCTGGCTGTTCTTCGGCGCGGGCCCGCTGGAAGCGATCATCATCGCCAATTCTCTGGGTGTAACCGTTCCGGGGGAAGCGAAGGGAAGGGTCGGTTTCCGCGATCTGAAAACCACGCTGGACGTGTTGGAAGGCTGGCTGGCAGACAATCCCTATCTGGCGGGCGATGCCTTTTCCGCCGCTGATGTCGCGACGGGCAGCCAGATCGGATGGGGCATGCAGTTCAAGACGATCGAAGCCCGCCCGGTGTTTCAGGATTACTGGGCGCGCATCAGTGGAAGGCCCGCGCTGGCCCGATCCATCGCGATGTGCGACGCGCGGATGGCGGAGGCGAAGCGAGATGGCTGACCTTTTGACAAATGCAGAGCGCGAGGCATCGCTCCCGCCCCTGGGCGAAACCGGTTGGCTCGCGGTCGAGGGTCGCGACGCGATCCGCAAAATTCTGAAATTCCGCAACTTCTCGGAAAGCTGGGGCTTCATGTCGCGCGCGGCCCTTGCGGCGGAAAAGCTGAACCATCACCCGGAATGGAAGAATGTCTACAATATCGTGGATGTGACCCTGACCACCCATTCCTGCATGGGCCTGTCGGTGCTGGACATCAAGCTGGCGCAGGCGATGGACAAACTGGCAGCCGGTGCCGAGGTTCAGACGGATCACGGCCTGCCCGTGCGCTGTCTGTGCGAGGGGAAAGGTTAGGCGCGGCTTATGCGCGACGATGTCGATGAGCCTACAGATTCTCGCGCGTGAAAAGCTCGAAAGGGGCAATCGTGGTCAGCGGGGTGTTGCGATCACTCGCAAGCTGTGACCGGACCATGCCGGTGATCGCCGCGCGGGCAAGCTGATCCAGAGGGTGCGAGATGACGAGTGTCAGGATACCTTCCAGCAGCGCCGACCGTGTGACATCGGTCAGATCATAGCCGACAACAGTGACCCGTCCGGCCCGACCGCTTCCGCGCAATGCCGCAAGAGCGCCGCTGATCCCGCCGCCCGAAATATAAAGCCCGGCAAGGTCCGGCTGATCGGCCAGCAGCTTTTCCGTCATCTCCTGTGCAACGGCCGAGGATTCGAAGGTGGCAAGCGGTTCCAGCAGAGTGAACTCCGGCGCATGCTCGCGAAAGTAGGACCGAAACCCGGCCTCGTTCATTTCCTGGTTCCGGTAGCGGGGATTGCCGAGAAGAATGCCGATCCGGCCGGGGGTTTTGCAGATGTGGTGAAAGGCCCAGGCAGAGGTGCGCCCGACCTTCCAGTTGTCGAGACCGATATAGGGCACCTGGCCCGTTGCCGACAGTTGCGAGATCAGCGCAAAGACTTGAACGCCTTTCGCCTGAACCTCCTGCACGGCGTCCATGACGACAGCATGAACAGCGGATGTCAGACAGATTGCTTGCCGGTCCTGGGCCATGGCGCGCAGCCTGTCGGCGGTTGTCTGGGGGGCGATGTCCTCCAGCAATTCGATCTTCAGTTCAATCTCTGCCTCTGTCACTTCAGCAGCCGCCCGTCGCAACGCCGTGGCGACATTCTGGTAAAAGGGCCGGTGCGGCTGCAAAAGGATCGCGCCCAGCCGCAGCTTCGGGCGTGCCGCCGCCGCGCGGGCCTGAATCGCACCATGACCATAAAACCCGATCCGGGCGGCCGCATCCTGTATGATGGCGCGGGTAGAGGCACGGACATTGTCAGTGCCCGCAAGCACCCGGTTGACCGTCGCAACAGATACGCCTGCTTCCTTGGCAAGATCGCGGATCGTGGGCCTGGACATGGGCAACCCATCTCATTTTATATCATTTTGCTATCGTAAATGATATGAATGCGACGAAAAAGAGCAATCAAAAATTCCATTCTTGATCGAATCCGGAACAGAAAGTCTAAGTCCTCCAACTGATCGGCTTTTCCGGCGGACACGGCCCAGCGGTAAGGCACCAGACAACAGACATGACTGAATCGCGTGGGACACGCCCCGTTCCGGCCTTGGCCGGGCGTCGGCTTCTTGCACCCGTGCATGGGCGAATTGATCGAGGGCACAAACCATGGACGACCTTCAGTTCGGAACCCGCAACAAGCGCGGCGACTGGGCCCCGAACGGTGCGCTGAACGTTGCACCCTTCTGGCGGCGGCCGTTCAGCCTGCCCAAGGTGCTTGCCTGGGTGCCCGAATACCTGTGGCCGTGGAATGCCTTTCACATGGCGACGGCGCTGATCTGGTGGTTCTTTGTCGTGCCGGATGTCGACACGATGAAAACCCTGTCCTGGGGTTGGGCCCTGTGGCTTTACGCAGTGAATGCCGCCGCTATATTTGTCTTTTACGGATCGGTGGAACTGTTCTGGTACGTAAAGAAAAAGCAGGGCACCCGCTTCAAGTACAATGCGAAGTTTCCGGCCGAACAGCCGTCGGACGTGTTCTGGTTCAAATCGCAGAACATCGACAATTTCCTGCGCAGCTTCTTCATCTCGATCCCGCTGTGGACGTTGGTCGAAGTGCTGTTTCTCTGGGCCTTTGCCAACAGCTGGGCGACCTGGCTGCCGTGGGAAACGTACTGGCCCTGGCTTGTCGTGCTGGCCTTGATCAGCCCGGCGATACATGAGGTCCATTTCTTCTGCATCCACCGCCTGATACACACGCCCGTTCTCTACAAGTGGATCCATTCGGTTCACCACAACTCGGTCAATCCGTCGCCGTGGTCGTCGCTGTCGATGCATCCGGTCGAAGGGTTCCTCTACCACGCGGTCGCCTTCTGGCACCTGATCATCCCGTCGAACCCGCTGCTGGCAATGTATCAGCTGCACCTCGCGGGGTTCGGCGCGGTCAACGGGCATATCGGCTTCGACAAACTGGAGCTGACCGAAAACACTCCGCTGAACAGCCACGCCTACGCCCACTACCTGCACCACAAGTATTTCGAGGTGAACTACGGCGGCGATGGCCTGGTCCCCTTGGATAAGTGGTTTGGCACCTGGCACGACGGCACGAAACAAGGCGATGCGCTGATGAATACGCGCTTCGAGAAAAAGAAGGCCCGCATGAACGCCAGCGCGGGCAATGGATGACCAAAATCCCGGCTGCCCCCGCATGAGGAGGCGGGGCGGCAGGTGACACCCCGAAGCTTAACAACCCGCCGATGAAAGCGGACACAGGGAGGAAACGACAGATGGGCTATGTGAAGACTTTCGCAAGGGTGCTTGCGACGACCGCGCTGGTTGCGGCCGGATCGGCTGCCATGTCGGCAGAGATCGCCGTGATCGGCGGATCGAACGATGATGCTTTCTGGAACATCATCAAGAAAGGCATCGATGATGCCACCCCGGCAGTCGAGGCGAACGGTGGCAAGGTCACATACCTGCGGTTGGTCAACTATGACAACTTCGCCCCCGACGTGGTGCAGCTGATCCGCACCGCGATCTCGATGGAAGTTGACGGTCTGGTCATTCCGAACTGGGTGCCCGAAGCCGAAGATCCGGCGATCAAGGATGCAATGGCCGCAGGCATCAAGGTCATCCTGATGAACGCCGGCGGCGCGGACAAGGCCAGGGAACTGGGTGCTATCAACTATGTCGGTTCCGACGAATATGTCGCGGGCGTTGCCGGTGGCGAATACTTTGCCGCGCATGGCCAGAAAAACGTGCTGTGCGTGAACACCATTCCCGGCGCGGCCAACCTGGAAGCGCGCTGTCAGGGTGTGATCGATGGCATCTCGGGCAAGGGCGGCAAGGCCGCGCAACTGCCGCTGCCCTCGACGTCATTCGGCGATGCGACCGCCGTGGCCGAGGCGATCAAGGCCGAACTTCTGAAGGACGACACGATTGACGGCATCATCACCATCTCGGCCGGCGATGCGGACAGTGCGGCCATAGGGATCGAGCAGGCCAGCAAGACCGGCAAGACGATGCTGGGAACCTTTGACCTGAACCAGGCCGGTCTGGACCGGGTCAAGGGTGGCACACAGATGTTCGCCATCGATCAGCAGCCCTATCTGCAAAGCTACCTGGCCGTCAGCCTTCTGGCCGCGAATATCGACTTCGGCACCGATCTGCCCACCTTCCCGGTGCTGACCGGACCGGGCATTGTCGACGCGTCGAACATCGATGCAACGCTGGCCGGCGTCGGCAAGGGCGCGCGCTGATCTCATCTCGTCCGGTCCGCGCACTGCGGGCCGGACACCTCCGACAACCGGGGCGACGCCCTGCTTGCCCCTTCTTCATTTTCGCTGGCGGGAACAGCCCATGAGCAACACGTCATCTCTCGGCGGCCTCCTGCGCCGCCCCGAGGCAGGGGCCGCCCTTGGCCTTGTCGCCGTCCTGATTTTCTTTGCCGTCTTCGGTGGTCTCACTTTCCTCAAGCCTGCGGGCATGTCGTCCTGGCTCAATGTCGCGGCGAACCTTGGCCTGATCGCAATTCCGGTCGGTCTGCTGATGATCGCGGGCGAACTTGACATTTCCATCGGCGCGATGGTGCCCTTCGGGGCGATGACGGTTGCGGTCATTTCGGGCCACTACGGGCTTTCGATCTGGCTGGGTGTCGCGGTTGCCCTGTCCTTCGGGGTGATCGTCGGTCTGATCAACGGGTTGATGGTTGTCCGGACGGCGGTGCCATCGCTGATTGTCACGCTGGGAAGCCTTTTCGCGGTACAGGGCATTGTGCTGGGCCTGACGGTGCTGATCACCAAGTCGACATCGGTCGCACTGGCGACCGAAGGACCTGCGAAGTCGATCTTCGGCGACTTTCTTTTCGGCGGGCAGTTGCAGGTCATGGTGATCTGGTGGCTGGCGATCACCGCGATCTATGTCTTCTTCGTTCACTTCTCGCGCTTCGGGAACTGGATCTTTGCGATGGGCGGCGACAAGATTTCTGCCCGAAACGCTGGGATCCCGACAGAACGGATGACGATCCTGCTTTTCGTACTGTCGGCAACATCGGCGGCCTTTGTCGGCATGTGCCAGGCGATCCTGTTCAATTCGGCACAGGTGGCGGGCGGGCAAAGCTTCATCTTCAATTCGATCATCTCGGTGGTGGTGGGGGGCGTGCTGCTGACCGGGGGGTTTGGCAGCGTGGTGGGCATCTTCTTCGGGACCATCACCTTCGCCATCGTCACGCAGGGCATCTACTACACCGACTTCGACCGGAACTGGTCGAGCCTGATCATCGGTGTTCTTCTTCTTGGTGCGGTTCTGATGAACAACACGTTCCGGAAGATGGCGCTGAACTATGCGCCGCGGAAAGGGGGCAAGTGATGAGCGAAGCTGCGAGACCTGCGCCGATCCTGGCGTTGCGGGG
>JBOFCO010000217.1:0-25704 GCA_051646105.1 Paracoccaceae bacterium | reverse complement strand
GGATCAAGCATCGCGCGGTGCCCGATGAATGTTTCCGCGACCGCCGTCTGCTGTCGCACTGGATCGACAGCAATCGCTGATCAGCCGGCGGCGCGCATCGCTGCCAGAAGTTCATCGGGGGAAAGCGGGGCGGGATTTGCCTTCATCGAAGAGGAGCTTGCCGCTGCTTGTGCCGCTGCCTGTTGCGCGCCCGGATCGATACCTAGCGCCGACAGTCCGGCCAGGCCCGCATCACGCGACCATCCGGCAAGCCTGTCTGTCACTGTCGCCATGTCCGCCCGCGCGATGCCAAAGGCCGCAGCGATCATGTCTGCCACCTGATCCAGCCGCGCCGTTAACCCTGCATCCGTCACCGCACGCCTGTTCGCCAGCAGCACATGTGGCAGCAGCGCCCCGCAAATTGCCCCATGCGGGGCCCGGGTCAGCCCACCCAGCGGACCGGCCAGCCCGTGCACCGCGCCAAGCCCAGCATTGGCAAGTGCCAACCCGCCGCACAGGCTGACGAAAGCCATTTCGTCGCGCGCCTGTGCATCTTCACATTCCATAAGCCGGATGAGGGCCGCCAGCCCCCGCGGAATCGCGTCGCGGCACAGGGCATCGGTCATCGGATTGGCGCGGGTGGAAACGTAAGGCTCGATCACCTGGGTGATCGCATCAAGGCCGGATGCCAGTGTGATGCCATGCGGACAGTGATCGGTCAGCGCCGGGTCGATGATGGCCAGACGCGGCAGCATCCGCAGATCACGCAGGCTGACCTTGCGCCGCGCCTCCGGCACGCCAATGACGGCGTTGCGTGTCACCTCTGCCCCGGTGCCCGCCGTCGTGGGAATGGCGATGAATGGCAGGGGCGCGCGATCCAGCGGCAGGGCCTTTCCCACCACCTCCAGATGGTCCAGCATCGGGCGAGTGGCCGGCACGAGTGCCGCGATTGCCTTGCCTGCATCGATCACGGCACCACCACCCAGCGCCACGACAACCTCTGCCTTTGCATCGCGGGCCACCGTCACGCCGTTTTCGATCAGGGCCATGTCCGGCTCTGCCCCGACGGTGAACCGGGCGATCACGCAGCCCGCATCCGCAAGCGCAGACGCAAGCCAGTCGGCTCGCGCCGGAGTCGCCCCCTGCACCAGCAACACCCGTCTGCCCATGGGCGCGACCCGCCCGGCGGCAAGCGCCGCCTGCCCCCTGCCGAACAGGATTTCCGTGGAAGTGGCAAAGGCGAAAGGCGTCATCTGCGGGCTCCTGCAATCTGCCCGTCAGATATTCAGGTCTTTCGCGCCGGTGTCGATATGCGGTGCCCAGAAAGCCACGCTTTCTGCGATCTGCGGGATGACCTGCCGGTCGTTCGGTTCCCGCTCCTTGAAGGACAGTTCAAGACAGATTTCGTTGTTCACTGCCCCACCTTCTGCAAAGGCTTTCAGCAGTGGCGCGGGCTGGATGGTGCCTTTGGCATTGAACGCGGCGGTAAAGGGGCGGTGGCCGGATTTGTCCATCATCGACTGCTTGATATGAATGATCGGCGAAACCTTGGGCACGGCGCGCGCCCAGGCATAGGGATCGGTGTCGTCCGGGTTGGGGCTGGTCACGTCGCCGTGGTCGATATCTGCCATCATCCACATCGGCACGGCCATTTCCGCTGCCGTCAGACGATCTTGCAAGGCCATGCAGGCGGCGATGGTTTCGCCGAACTCCCTGGCCACGCTCATGGGTTCCCAGAATACGTATTTCAAACCGGCGGCTTTGGCATGTTCGGCCACTTCCGCCCAACAGTCGATTGCGATGGTGATCAACTGTTCCCGGCGGTTTGCATCGTCAAAGTCGGAATAGGTAAAGATCGCAAACTGCGTGCCCACAGAAACGCCGCCAAGATCAGCGGTGATGTCGGAAAATGTCTTGAACCAGTCGACGTAATAGCGCCGCACGTCGCGGTCGGGGTGGCCAAAATGGTTCAACCGTCCATAAGGCCCGGTCATGCCCGAAGTGACGCGCACGCCGGTGCGTTTCATGGCTGCGCCCATCTGGCGGGTCAGCCTGCGGATCACTGGCGCGGGCCAGGACGGGTTGATGAATTCATGCGTCAGTTGCAGATCGCGGATGCGCAGGTGACGCGCCACCGTGTTGATCAGGTCATCGGGATCGGCAAAACGATTGACCAGCGGATTGGTGTTCAGCGAAAGCGTCAGACCCATGTCAGGCCGCCTTCGCGCAATCAAGCGCGAACCAGTCGGCAAAGGCCTTCTGTTCCGCTTCCGTCAGGTGCAGCCGGTGCTTCGTGCGCCGCCACAGCACGTCTTCCGCCGTCATCGCCCATTCCTTCGTCACCAGATAGCGCGCCTCTGCCTCATACAGATTGCCGCCGAAATGCCGCCCCAGACCGGCAAGCCCGGTCGCAGTGCCCACCACATCCCTCGTCCGCGCGCCATAGCGTCGGCCATAGTGCTGAACCAGCGGACGCGGCATCCAAGGATATGCTTCGCGCAAGGAATTTGCGAAGGTTTCATAATCCGCATTGGGGATTTCCCCGCCAGGAAGCGGCGCGCCGTGGGTCCAGTCAGCGCCCATGTTCGGGAAGATATGCTTCAGCCGATGCATCCCGCGTTCGGCAAGTTCGCGGAAGGTGGTGATCTTGCCTCCAAAGACGTTCAGCAGGGGCGCGCCGCCGGTTTCATCCAGATCGAAGACGTAATCCCGCGTCACCGCAGAAGGGTTGCCCTTGCCGTCGTCGAACAAGGGCCGCACACCTGAGAAGCTGTGCAGCACGTCGCTGCGCCGCAGCTTTTCCTTGAAATAGCGGTTCACGGCGGCCAGCAGATAGTCGATCTCTGCCTCATCCGCCGTCACGTCCTCGGCCCGGCCATCATAGGAAATGTCGGTGGTGCCAATCAGCGCCTTGTCGCCTTCGTAGGGGTTGATGAAGATCACGCGCTTGTCGTGGTTCTGCACCAGATAGGCATTCGAACCCGCCCACCATTTCGGAACGATGATATGGCTGCCCTTCACCAGACGCACGTTGCGGGTGGAGTTCGACCCGGCAACCCGCCCGATCACATCGGAAACCCAGGGCCCGGCACAGTTTACCAGACAGCGGGCGCGAAAGGTGCGGGTTTCGCCGGTCAGGCTGCTTTGCGTTGTCACGGTCCAGCTGCCATTTTCACGTCGCGCGGAAAGCACGGGACTGCGGGTCAACACCTGCGCACCCTTTTCCGCAGCTCCAACCGCGTTCAACACCACAAGCCGCGCGTCGTCGACCCAGCAATCCGAATACTCAAACCCCTTTGTGAACTGATCAAGAACCGGAATGCCCTCGGGATCACGGCGCAGGTCCAGCGTACGCGTACCGGGCAGCTTCTTTCGCCCCCCCAGATGGTCGTACAGAAACAGCCCCAGTCGCACCAGCCAGGCGGGCCGGTCCTGCGGCGAATGCGGCAGCACAAAGCGCATCGGCCAGATGATGTGGGGTGCGGCGTTCAACAGCACCTCGCGCTCGATCAGCGCTTCACGCACCAGACGGAATTCGTAGTACTCCAGATAGCGCAACCCTCCATGAACCAGCTTGCCCGACCGGGATGAGGTTCCTTCGGCCAGATCGCCCTTTTCGCACAGAACCACGCTCAACCCGCGTCCGGCCGCATCGCGCGCCACGCCCGCACCGTTGATGCCGCCGCCGATCACAAACACGTCGATCATTCCGGGTTCCGGGGCCATGCGCCGCTCCTCTCGATCTTGTCTCGGTACCGTCTTGACCCTGACGGGCAGGTTCTGCCCCGGCAAGCCCGCGCCCATATACCACAATAATATCATATATGATGATTTTTTTTACGGTATCGGAAATTATTTTCATGTATAATAATGCAGAATGATGAGTCCGCATGGGCACTCCCACCCAAACCACCGCGATGCTTTCCCGTCGACCAGGTCAACATCCGCGCCCTCTCACCTGACGCCACCGCGCCAGAAGCTGTCTGTTGATTTCATATAATATACTGTTACTCATCAATATTACGCTGCGTCTGCATCCAAACTCTCTGCGACAGCAGCATCGCCGCCCGATCGGGCGTCACCCGAAAGATGCCGGAAGCCGGCTCAGCGTCCTGTCACACAGGGCAGAATCACAGATCACACCTTCCTGTCGTAGCAACTTGCTGTACATGCAGAAACTTATCTTTCTTGACGGAGATATTAACATTGTTATACCATAAACGAACTGCCGGGCATGTGCCCCCGCGAAGAGGAGTCGCGGAAAGGCAGGGGCAGCGCTTGCGGCGCGCGGTTCTTGGGAGGGAGCAAGGCAGATGACCCGTTATCAGCGGCAGGCCTGCGCGGCATATCGCGGGAGGTTCCTGTGACCGATACGTCGACACCTGCGCCCAAGGCGCCCGCGCCTTCGCGTCGCAACCTGTGGCTGGCCATCGGTGCCGTCGCAGCGGTGATCGCCGCCATGGCGCTGGATACGACCGTTGTCCGCATCGGTTCGGATGCGGATGTGCGTCAACAGGCTTTCTCTCCCGATACATTCGGAGAAGCGGAATTTCCCCGTGTGCAGGCGGCGATCCTTGAAAAAGCCGTCGACGGCCTGACCATTGCCCCCGAAGTTCTGGCCGACAAGGCCGCGGCGGGCACGAAATACGGCACAGCTTCATCCACCGGGTCGATCATGTCGGTAAAACTGTCAGGCGTGGTCGGCGAAGGGAAATCCGGGGTCTACAACCTTGCCGTCGAAGGCATGCCCGCCGACATAAAGGTGCGCGTCCAGACGGGCCCGGCGATCAACGGCACCGACCTGCGCGACGCGCCCGGTGATATCGAATTCGGCCAGTTCAAGAACCAGATCGAATATCAGGATGCGGGTGCCGCCCTGAACCGGGCGATGAAGAAAATGGTTCTTGACGGGATCGATACCGCAGCGCTGCAAGGCAAGACAATCGAGGTTGTAGGCGCCTTCCGTCTGGTCAACCCAAAGAACTGGATGATCACGCCCGTTCAGGTGACGGTGAAATGACCGGTATGGCGAGCGACAACCGCGAAGTGGTCATGTCGGCGCGCAACGTCGCCAAATCCTATGGCAGCATCCATGCCCTGAAAGGCGTGAATTTCGACATCCACCGCGGACAGGTCACCACGCTGTTCGGCGAAAACGGTGCGGGCAAATCGACGCTGATGAAGATCCTGTCCGGGGTGATTCAGCCTACGTCCGGGGAAATCCTGCTGGACGGGCAGCATGTCGTGTTCCAGTCGTCGACCGACGCCCGCAACCGCGGCATTTCCATTATCCACCAGGAACTCAGCCTGGCCCCGAACCTGTCGGTGCGTGACAACATCTTCATGGGGCGCGAGATCGTCGGGGCAACCGGTGTCGACTATGCCGAAGAGGAACGGCAGGTTCGCAAGCTGCTGGAAGATCTGGAAGAAGACATCGATCCGCTGACTCCGGTCGAGGAGCTGCGCCTTGGCCAGCAGCAGATCGTGGAAATCGCGCGCGCCCTGTCGGTGGACAGCCGCATTCTCATCATGGACGAGCCGACCAGCGCCCTCTCCGCGACCGAGGTAGAGGTGCTGTTCAAGGTCATCCGCGACCTGACTGCAAAGGGTGTGAGCATCGTCTATATCTCTCACCATCTGGAAGAGGCGTTGCAGATCACCAATCACGCCGTGGTGCTGCGCGACGGCACGATGACGGCCTATGCGCCACGGTCAGAAATCGACCTGAACTGGATCGTGCGCAACATGGTCGGCGAAAACTACGATCTGGGCAGCCCGCCGCAGGGATATGCCTTTGGCGATGTAGCGCTTTCGATCCGCAACCTGACAGTGCCCGATGCCAAGGGCGGCGGTTACAACGTGGTTGACCGCCTGTCCCTTGATGTAAAGGCCGGCGAAGTCGTCTGCATCTATGGGCTGATGGGCGCCGGCCGGACCGAGCTTCTGGAAACCGTTGCCGGGCGACTGCGCGCCAGCGGCGGAGAGATCGTGTTGCAGGGGCGGGAAATTTCGCACCTGACCATCGCCCAGCGCATCGCACGCGGCCTCGCCCTTGTCCCCGAGGATCGCCAGCTCGACGGGCTGGTGCAGACGATGACCGTAGGCCAGAACCTGTCGCTGGCCTCGATCCGCAACTTTACCCGGGGAATGTTCACCCAGCGTCGGGTCGAACAGGGCCTGGTCAACGACACGATCCGCAAGGTGACTGTAAAGACGGATGGCGGTGGTGCGGCCATCGGCTCGCTCTCCGGTGGGAACCAGCAAAAGGTCGTGATCGGCAAGATGCTGGCGACCGGACCGAAAGTGATGTTGCTCGACGAGCCGTCGCGGGGCATCGACATCGGCGCCAAGGCCGAGGTGTTCAGGCTGCTGGCCGAGGGCGCGAAGCAGGGGCTTGCCGTGCTCTTCTCGACTTCGGAGGTGGGCGAATGCCTGTCCATCGCGCATCGTATCGTCGTCATGCACAAGGGCCGGATTTCGGCCGAATTCGATTCCACTGTCACCAAGGAACAGATCATGGCCGCCTCTGGCGAGTCCGTGGCCGCCTGAAACCAGCAAACGGAGCACCCCATGTCGGATACGTCCCTGTCCCGCACGGCATCTGCGAAGAACGGCGGTTTCAGCATCGGGCGGCTGCTGCTTGAAGGCCGGGCCTTCTTTGCGCTGATTATCATCATCGCGGTTTTTTCGTTGCTGTCGCCGAACTATTTCACGGTTGCGAACTTCCTGATCATGGCCAGCCACGTCGCCATCTATGGCATTCTGGCCATCGGCATGTTGCTGGTGATCCTGAACGGTGGAATCGATCTTTCGGTCGGCTCGATCCTGGCGCTGTCCGGTGTGGTCGCGGGTGCGCTGATGCAGGGTGTCGAACTTTCGGCTTTTGGTGTGGTTCTGTATCCGCCGGTCTGGGCGGTTGTCGTGCTGACCTGCACCATGGGGGCATTGGTCGGGGCGTTGAACGGCATTCTGATCGCCTGGTTCAAGGTGCCTGCATTCGTCGCAACGCTGGGGGTGATGTATGTAGCCCGTGGCGTGGCACTGCTGATGACCAATGGCCTGACCTACAACAACCTGTCTGGCCGGCCGGAACTGGGCAATACCGGCTTTGACTGGCTGGGATTCAACCGGCTTGGCGGCATACCGATTTCGGTTCTGGTTCTGGCCACCATTGCACTGCTGACCGGGCTTATGCTGTCGCGGTCGGCCTTCGGGCGCTGGCTTTACGCCTCGGGCGGGAATGAACGCGCTGCCGACCTGTCTGGCGTGCCGGTCAAGCGGGTCAAGATCACCGTCTACACGATTTCGGGCATCCTGTCGGCCATTGCCGGGTTGGTGCTGTCATCGCAGCTTACGTCGGCCGGACCGACGGCGGGCACCACCTATGAACTGACGGCGATTGCTGCCGTTGTCATTGGCGGGGCCGCGCTGACCGGCGGGCGCGGCACGGTGCGGGGCACCATGCTGGGGGCGTTTGTCATCGGCTTCCTGTCGGACGGGCTCGTCATCATCGGCGTGTCTTCCTACTGGCAGACCGTGTTCACCGGCGCGGTGATCGTGCTCGCCGTCCTGATGAACTCTATCCAATACGGAAAGGGCGCACGAAAGTCCTGATCCTTTACCCTCTTCTCCGTCCGGGGCGTCATGGTGTCGCCCCGCGCGGAAAGCCAGCCAGACAAGGCAAAACCAACCAAGGGAGTGAGACCATGCTGAAACTGACCCGCCGTGCCCTGATGGGCGCCGTGGCCGCCATGCCGCTGATGGCCTATGCCGCCTCTGCCGAGGGGCTTATCTCGATCATCGTGACCGATCCGGCCAACCCCTACTGGTTCACCGAAGGCGAAGTCGCCAAGGCCACCGCCGAAAGCATGGGGTATGAGGCGAACGTATCCGCGCACAAGGGCGACACCAATGCCGAAAGCACCCTGATCGACACCGCGATCACCAACAAGTCGGTGGCGATCATCCTTGACCCGGCCAATGCCGACGGGTCCATCGGCGCGGTCAAGAAGGCCGTCGATGCGGGCATCCCGGTATTCCTGGTGAATGCCGAGATCAACCAGGAAGGTCTGGCCAAGGCGCAGCTCGTTTCCAACAACGCGCAGGGCGCAGCGCTGGGTGCGGAACAGTGGATTTCGGTGATGGGCGACACCGGCAGCTATGTCGAACTGTTCGGCAACCCCGCCGACAACAATGCGGCGACCCGTTCGAACGGCTATACCACCGTCATCAGCCAGTATCCCGACATGGTGCAGGCCGGCAAGGAAGTGGCCAACTGGGATCGGACGCAGGGCTATCAGAAGATGCAGTCGCTGCTTCAGGCCAACCCGGACATCACCGGCGTGATTTCCGGCAATGATGAAATGGCCCTTGGTGCCATTGCCGCGCTGAAAGAGGCGGGCAAGCTGGAGCAGGTCAAGGTCGGCGGCTTCGACGGTTCGCCCGACGCGGTCGAGGCGGTGAAGAGCGGCGAAATGGCCTATACCGTGCTGCAGCCTGTCGCGGTCTTCTCTGCCGAGGCGATCAAGCAGGCCGATGCCTTCATCAAGACCGGCGCAACCGGGGCAGCGACCGAAAAGCAGCTTTTTGACTGCCTTCTGATCACGAAGGACAATGTCGACAAGTACACGGCAGCCTTTACCCTGTCCGAGTAAGCAAAAACGGGGGCCGGCATTCCGGCCCCCTTCCCTTCTCGCCCGGGCGGAATTGTTCCGCTATTACCCGAAGCAGGATTCCCCATCATGACGATGGGGCTGGTACATGTCGTCGGTAACGGAGCACTGCCATGCCCGAAAATCTGCCCGTGCAAGAACAGATTCTGGATCGGCTGGCATCAGATCAGGTCCCGGCCGACAGCCGCCATGCCCGCCAGATCGCTCGCCGCCAGCTGATCGCAGAGGCGGTCATAACCGAAGGCACGCTGCGGATCGAGGATCTGACCGACCGTTTCGGCATCAGCCTGATGACCGCGCATCGGGATATCGATGAGCTGGCAAGCCGTGGCCTGCTGCGCAAGACGCGCGGTATCGTGTCAGCAGCGCCAACCAGCCTTGTGGAATCCAGCGATGTTTACCGTTCCCTGCGGCAACCGGACGAAAAGCGCAGCATAGCCGCCGCTGCCGCGACCTTCATCGAACCGGGACAGGCGGTGTTTTTTGACGACAGCACCACAGTTCTGCAAATGGTGCCGCACCTGCCGACCCGCGTTCCACTGACCGCCATCACCAATTCGCTTACGCTGATGAATGCGCTGAAGGAAACGCGCGGGCTGACCCTTCTTGGCCTTGGCGGGCATTTTCACAACTGGTGCAATGCGTTCATGGGGCCGGCGACAACAGCCGAAATCCGCAGGCTGCGGGCCGATCTGGTTTTCCTGTCGATGGCCGCGATCACCGATGACATGGTGTTTCACCAAAGCCCCGAGATGGTGGAAACCAAGCGCGCCATGTTCGACAGCGCGGCACGGCGCATCCTTCTGGCAGACCACACCAAATTCGAACGCCGCGCCCTGCATGCCATGTGCGCGCTGGACGATTTCGATACGGTCGTCGTTGATCAGGCGACGCCATTGCGCATGATCGACCGTCTGCGCACCCGCGGGATAGAGGTCGTGGTCGCGCGCCCGGGGTCAGGTTTGGGCGGTACGGAAACAAGCGGGAACTGACCGTGTCTTTGCTGCTGGGGATAGATACCGGGCTGACTGTCACCAAAGCGGTGCTTTTTGACGAAATCGGTACCCCGCTAGCGACCGCCCGCCGCCGCGTGACGCAGGACATGCCGCGCCCGCGTTTCGTCGAACGCGACATGCACGCGCTGTGGCAGGCCGTCGCGTCCGCGGTATCGGAAGCCATTTCCTGCAGCGGACGATCCGCATCTGAAATCGTGGCGGTTGCGGCGACAGCACATGGTGACGGTCTTTACCTGCTGGACCGGGATGCCCGCCCGCTTGGCCCCGGCATCCTGTCGCTGGACAGCCGGGCCGGTGGCATTGTCAGCGATTGGCAGGGTGATGGCACTTCGGACAGGGCGCTGGCGCTTTCGGGGCAGGTTCCTCATGCCTCCGCCCCTTCGGCGCTGCTGGCCTGGATTGCCCGGCACGAGCCGGAACGTTTCGCCCGCATCGGTCATGTCCTGGCCTGCAAGGACTGGCTTCGCTTCTGCCTGAGCGGCAGCATCGGCACCGACCTGACGGAAGCCAGCACATCATTTACCGATGTTCACAGCCAGAATTTCAGCACAGAGGTATTGGCGATCTACGGGCTGGATCGGTTGGGCGACGCGCTGCCACCGATCGCCCGCCCGGATCAGGTGGTGGGCTATGTGACGCAAGCAGCCGCGTCAATGACCGGTCTGCCGCCCGGAACGCCTGTGGTGGCGGGGCTGCATGATGTAACCGCGTCAGCGCTTGGCATCGGCGGCCATGCGCGGGGCACCGTGGCCATTGTGGCGGGAACCTATTCGATCAACGAAACCGTATCCGATGCTCCCGCCTGCGATCCGCGCTGGTTCTGCCGCAACGGCCTTTGCCTTGGCGAATGGAACAACATGGCGATTTCGCCGGCCTCTGCAGCGAATTACGACTGGTTTCTCGATACACTCTGCGCCACGGACCGTAATGCGGCGGGCGGGGCGATCCACGATATCGCCGCAGCAGAGGTCGCGCAGGCGCGGGAACGTCGGTCGACAGTATTGTTTCACCCCTATCTGTTCGGTTCTCCCCACGGGCCGGGGGCCAGCGCGGGATTTCTGGGCCTGCACGGCTGGCATGATCGCGGCGACATGCTGCGCGCGGTAATCGAGGGCATCGCCTTCAACCACCGCGTCCATGTCGACGCGCTGCGCGAAGGCTTTACCCCGCAGGCCGCGCGGATGACGGGCGGCATTTCCCGCAACCCGGTCTATGCCCAGATGTTTGCCGATGCGCTGGGAATGCCGGTCACTGTCACCGCGACAGAGGAAGCCGCCGCCTGGGGGGCAGCGCTTTGTGCAGGCGCGGGGATCGGACTGTTCGATAGCCCCCGCAACGATCCGCGCGATTTCACTGCTATTTCGCACAACTATCAGCCCGACCCAGCGCAGCAGGACGCGATGCAGGTCAGGTTCGCGCTGCACTGCGATCTTGCCACGGCGCTGGCCCCGCTGTGGCCGCGGATCGAGGGACTTGCGCCCGATGCCTGAAACTGTGGCCCGCGATGTCGATGTGCTGATCCTTGGCGCGGGGATCAATGGCGCAGGCCTGTTCCGCGACCTGTGTGAACAGGGGGTGACCTGCGCCATCATCGACAAGGGCGATTTCGGATCCGGCACCTCTGCCGCGCCGTCCCGACTGATCCATGGCGGGCTGAAGTATCTGGAAACCGGGGAATTGCGGCTGGTCGCGCAGTCGACACTGGAACGGAACCTGCTGCTGAAGAACGCCCCCCATGCCGTGACCGCCCTGCCCACGGTGATACCGATCTTTTCCTGGCTCAGGGGCATTCCCGCCGCCCTGCGCACCCTGTTCGGATCGACGACCGCCCCCCGTGCCCGGGGGGCCGTGCTGATAAAGGCCGGGCTGTGGATGTATGATTTCTATGGCGCACAGCACCGGGTGATGCCGCGACATGCGATGTGGGGCCGCCGTCGCGCGCTTCGGGAAATCCCGCCACTTACCCCGCGCATCCGGGCGGCGGGGCTGTATTACGACGCCAAGATCGCGATGCCTGAACGGCTGGTGATGGAACTGGTCCGGGACGGGCTGGCGGCCCATCCGGCGAGTCTGGCGCGCAATCACACCGCGATGACCGGCACCGACGGCGATGTCGTGCATCTGCTGGGGCCGTCGGGTGAAAGGCTGGCCCTGCGTCCGCGCATTATTATCAATGCTGCCGGGCCGTGGATCGATCATGTGAATGCAGCACTCGGCGCGCCCTCGCATCTGATCGGGGGCACCAAGGGATCGCATGTGCTGCTGGATCACCCGGAACTGCTGGCCGCGCTAAAGGGTCGGATGATCTATTTCGAGGCAGACGACGGCCGTATCTGTCTGGTCTATGAATATCTCGGACGGGCGCTGGTTGGATCGAGCGACATCCGGGCTGACAACCCCGATACCGTGCGGTGCGAAGAAGGCGAGATCGATTATTTTCTGGCCAGCCTGCGTGGTTTGTTGCCCGGTCTGTCCTTTCACCGCGATCAGATCGTCTATGCCTATTCCGGCATCCGGCCGCTGCCCGCGTCGGATGCCGCCAATCCGGGCTTGATCAGCCGCGACCATTCCGCTCCTGTGGCGGAACCAGCGGGTGCGCGGTGCTGGCCGGTCATCTCTCTGGTCGGGGGGAAATGGACCACCTTTCGCGGCTTTGCCGAAGAGGTGGCAGATATGGTTCTGGCCAGGCTGTCCCGCGCAAGACAGACCGCAACCACCGAGCTTCCCATTGGCGGGGGGCGCGACTTTCCGCGTGATCCCGCGGTCTGGGAACAGGAAGCGGCGCGAGAAACCGGCAGCACGCCGAAACGCGCCACGACCCTGCTGGCGCGCTATGGCACCACCGCGCGCGCTGTTCTTGGGGCAGAGGGGCCTGCACCGCAGTGGCTGACCGATGCGCCGGACTACTCCATGCAGGAGTTCGACTGGCTGGCCCGCAACGAAATGGTTGTGCATCTGGCCGATCTGGTGATGCGGCGCTGTGCGCTGGCGATCACAGGGCGACTGACCGCGCACGATCTGGCCACCATCGCCACCACCGCAAGTGCGGCTCTGGGTTGGGATGACGCGCGCAGGGCGACGGAAATCGCCGCGACACAAGACCTTCTGGCATCACGGCATCACATGAGGCTTTGGTAGGGTTCGCTACCGTTTCGAATATTTTGCATCCACCTCGTCGATCGCGCAGACATTGCCTGCAGACTTGCCGTTCGGGTCGAAATTCATCGTCTCGGCCAGCCATGCCGCCGCGACCGCCTTGGCCAGTTCTGGCCCGATCACCCGTGCGCCCATGGTGATGATCTGCGCGTTGTTCGACAGCGCGGCGCGTTCGGCCGAATAGGTATCATGGCACAGCGCGGCGCGGATACCCGGCACCTTGTTCGCCGCGATGCAGACGCCAATGCCAGTGCCGCAGACAAGAATGGCGCGGTCATATGTGCCGTCAAGCACCCCCGTCGCAACCCGGTCGGACAGGTTGGCATAGAACGTATCCGGTCCGGCCTCCGTCCGCGACACCTCGGCCACGTTGTGCTGACCCTTCAGATGCTCGGCCAGCAGCTTTGCCAGCCCTTCGCCGGCACTGTCGCCCGCAATGGCAAGTTTCATCCCGTTTCTCCCTTACAGTCTTGCAGCGCAGCGGCGCAGGATGTCGAGGTAGCCCTCGACCGCCCATGCCGACCGCCCGATGAAAAGCCCGTCCACGTGCGGGCAGGTGAAAAGTTCCTCGCAGTTTCCCGGATTGACCGACCCGCCATAAAGACAGGGCACCCGTCGCCCCAGTACATCGCCCGCAACCTCGATGATTTCGGCCTGTCGCGCATCCGCATAGTCGGATGTGGCGGGGATACCGTTGGCACCTATAGCCCAGACCGGCTCATAGGCCAGCAGGACCGGCGCAGATTTCTGCCCCCCGGAAAGTCGCGCCAGCGCCCCCCTGACCTGCGCGGCCAGCACATCCCTTGCCCGGCCTGCTTCACGCTGTGCCAGAGTTTCGCCGATGCAAATCAGCGGGATCAATCCGTGACGCACCGCCGCTTCGGTCTTCAACCCCACGGTTTCATCGGTTTCGCCAAAATGCTCGCGCCGTTCGGAATGGCCAAGTTCCACAATATCCAGTCCGCAATCGGTCAGCATCACCGGGCTGATTTCGCCCGTCCATGCGCCGTCATCGGCCCAGTGCATGTTCTGCGCGCCGACCTTGACCCGGGTTGCCGACAGCATCGCCTTGACCTCGCGCACCGTGGTAAAGGGCGGGATGACAAAGGGCTGTATGCGGTCATCAACCACAGCGTCTGCAAGACCGGCGGCAAAACTGCGCGCTTCTGCCAGCGTCTTGTTCATCTTCCAGCTTGTGCCGATCCAGACCTTCGGTTCCATCGTCATTCCCTTGCTATTGTCAGCCGGATACCCGCGCGATCCAGTGCCGCGCGATCCTCGGGCGCGGGGGCGGCATCGGTGATGATCGTGTCAAATTCGGTCAGATCGGCCAGCACATGCAGCGCCGACCGCCCGAACCGCGCGTGGTTCACCAGCAGGCAACTGCGCCCGGCAGCCGCGATCATCGCGCGCTTGGCGCGCACAACGGCATCATCCATGTGAAAGGCGCGCAGCCCTTCGACGGCGGGGGCAGAGACAAAGGCCAGATCGGCCCGCAGACGACCCAGCCCGTTTTCCGTCACCATGCCGAAAAACCCGTTGAACTTGGCACTGAACACCCCGCCCAGCGCGATCAGCGTGATGCCCGGTTCATCCTTGATGCGGTCGATCACCGCCGCATTGTTGGTGATGACGGTCAGGGGGCGTTTTTCCGGCAAGGCTGCGCCCAGATCGGCGGCCATCGACCCATCGTTGACCATCACGGTCATACCCGGTTCAACCAGATCAAGCGCCGCCCGGGTCATGCGATGCTTCGCCTCGGCATCCTGCTGCACACGGATGCGGAAATCGCTTTCGAACTGCGTTCCCGCCTCGATGGTCGCGCCCCCGCGCAGCTTGCGCAGCAGCCCGGCACCTTCCAGTTCGTCCAGATCGCGATGGATGGTCATTTTCGAAACGGCAAAACGCTCGGCCAGATCATCCAGTCCGACAATCCGCATCTCGATCAGCAGATCGATGATCGCCTGTCTGCGGTCGGCCCCTTTCATCGATTCCTCTCCCTTCCCACAGGGCTCTTGTATCATTCTTTGTAACAATATCAAAATTTAAAATGTGATTATCACATGATTTATGTTATATTTCACGCATGCGACAACACCCCCATTGCCGGATGGCGCGGCTGTGGGATCAGTCTGTCAGTACCACTTTGCTACAGGCGGCAGGCTCATCAGCACGGCATCGGGATCGTGGCCCGTTTCCAGCCCGAACCGTGTGCCGCGGTCATAGACAAGGTTGTATTCCGCATAGAGCCCGCGATGCCGAAGCTGAACTTCGCGGTCCTCCTCCCCCCATGGCGTGCCAAGGCGGGCTTCTGTGACCGGAAGGAAGGCAGGAAGGAATGCCGCGCCGACCTCTTGCGTAAAGGCGAAATCTGCTTCCCAGTCGCCGGTGTTGAGATCGTCGAAAAAGATACCGCCCACGCCGCGCGCCCGGTTGCGATGCGGGATGAAAAAGTATTCGTCGGCCCAAGCCTTGAAGCGATTATAGTAATCCCCGGCATGCAGCGCACAGGCCGCACGCAGGACAGCGTGGAAATGATCGGTATCCTCGGTATATTCGATGCAGGGGTTCAGATCGGCCCCGCCCCCGAACCACGATGCCTGCGGGGTCCAGAACATGCGGGTGTTCATGTGCACCGCCGGGCAATGCGGGTTCTGCAAATGCGCAACCAGACTGATGCCGCTGGCCCAGAACCGAGGGTCGTCCGCGATCCCCGGCACACCACGCGCCGCCATGGCCTGCTGCGCCTTTTCGCCCAGCCTGCCATGAACTTCAGACACGTTGACGCCGACCTTTTCAAACACCGCACCGCCACGCATCACACTCATCAGCCCGCCGCCGCCGCCGGGGCGTTCAGTCGCCGTCACCTCGAACCGGCACGGATTTTCGTCCCCATGTGCGGTTTCCAGCGCCTCGAAGGCGGCGACGATGCGGTCGCGCAACGAACGGAACCAGTCCGCAGCGCGGCGCTGCTGCTCTTCGGTGCGGTCCTGCAAGGTATCCTCCGGCAAATCGCTGGCTGGTATTTCCGACAGATGCGACTATCCTGACCGTCAGTAAACCCCCAAATGAGTCCTGGTTATGCGCGCCCTTCCCGCCCTTGTCCTTGCCACACTTCCGCTGCTGGCCGCCTGCGCGACCGAACAGGAACGGTGCAAGCTGTCGGTAACGCGCGACCTTCGAACGCTTGACCGGCTGATCACCGGGCTTGAGCGTGACGTGGCACGCGGTTTCACCATCGTCGAAGAGGAACGCACCCGCACGGTCTGGGAATATTGTGAACCCGTGGTGGTGGTGCGTGGGCCTGACGGCAAGCCGCTGCCCCAACAGCCGAAACCCCGCATGTGCATGGACGACGAAACTTATGTGGTCGAGCGTCCGCAGGCCATCGACGTGGCGGCGGAGCGGCGCAAGCTGGCCGGACTGAAACAGCAGCGGGCAGAGGTGAACCGTCGCGCCAGCGCAGGCGTTGCCCAATGCGAACGCCAGTTCCCCGAAACCGAAGGCTGACCAGTGATCAGTGCGCCGGAAGCCCGACAGCATCCAGCGCGCTGCGGCCGCCATCAACCGTCAGCACCTGCCCGGTGACGAAATCCGCCCCGCCGGATGCAAGGAACTGCACGGCTTCGGCCACCTCATGCGGGGGGGCGATCCGGCCCAGCGGCGTCGCCGCCTCGATCCGCGCACGCCAGTCGGGGTTTGCCTCAAGTGATGCGACAAGACTGGCGCTTTCGATGCTGCCAAAGGCAACGGAATTGACCCGGATACGATGCGGCGCCAGAGCAAGCGCCATGGTACGGGTCAACTGATCCAGTGCTGCCGTCGAAATCGAATAGGCCAGCAGTTGCGGATGCGCCAGATGTGCAGCGACAGAGGACAGATTGACGATCGATCCGACAGAGCCATTCACGGCACCATCCAGCGGCTCCTGCCCGATCATCCGCCGCGCCACATGCTGCGACAGGCGGAACCCGGAAAGCAGGTTCTGTTGAAGCATGTCCTCAACCGTCGTGTCGTCAGCAGAGAGCGGATCGGTCAGCGTGACCTGCCGACTGGCATTCACCAGAATGTCGATCCGGTCAAAGGCATCGAGAGTCGATGACACGAGGTTGGCGATGGCCAGCTTTTCACGCAGGTCGCCTGCAAACAGAAAGACCGAATCCTCCTTGGCCGCATCGGCACCGATCTCTGCCTCCAGAAGGTCTTCGTCGCTGTCCGTGAACATCACGCGCGCACCTTCCGCGACAAAATGCCGGGCGATGGCCAAGCCGATGCCATTCCCCGCGCCGGTGACAATGGCGGTGCGACCCTTGATCGAAAAGCTCATGGCGCGGTTCCTCTGATTGCGGGCTGTTGTCAGCGCAGGCGTGCGGGTTTTACACGGCGGCGGGGCACGATGTCACGCCGCGCAACAGCGGAATGGGCCGGATTCCGCACACGCGGCTGCGCTGCCCGCAGCAGTTTGAATGCACCGGTGCCGGGCAGTTCCTGCACATCGAAAAACAGGTCATTGAGCATCGCTTCATAGGGCAGATGCCGGTTCGCCACCATCCACAGCGTCCCCGAAAGCGACAGCATCGCCTGCGCCGCACGGATGAACGCCGTTCCCAGCGCCGGATCGGCCGCCCTTCCGCTGTGAAACGGGGGGTTCATCACCACCGCGCCGAAGCGCCCTTCGGGACGGAAGGCCATGGCATCGGCCCAGTGAAATACCGCGCGCGGATCGCTGATGTTACGGCGGGCACAATCCAGCGACAGCGCCTCTGCCTCGATCAGATGCAGTTCATCAACACCCGCACGCGCCAATATGGCCTGCGACAGGTAACCCCAGCCCGCCCCCAGATCGGCGACACGGCCCGGCAGCTTTGCCGGAAGCGCATCCGCCAGCAGAACTGATGCGTGATCCGGACCGTCAGCAGAAAATCCGCCCGGAACGGTCCAGAATCCGTGCCCGCCCTGCCTGGGTGCGGCGGCTTCGGCCCAGCGGATCAGCGCCGCTGCACCGGGGTTTTCCAGCACGAACAACTTGCCATGCGCCTTTGACCAAGCTTCGCCGACCCTGAACCCCTGACGCAGCTCACGCCAAAGTGCGTCGATGCCATCGGTTTTCTGACCATCGACAATGATCGGCGCGCCCGATGGCACGGATGCGGCCGCCGCTGCGATCAGGCCATGGCCCTGCTCGCGCGACCGGGGCAGGAAAACCACAGAGGCACCATGCTGTCCGACAAGATGCGGCCCGGTGGCAAAGCCCTGCGCTGCAAAATGATCGTGATCCGGGCGAAATCCAGTATAGACCTGCACCCGCGTCTTTGGCAGCGCCGAAAGATCGGTATCTGCAGTGGGCCTTTGCACCGCAATCGTTCCTGTATCGGGCAGAGCCAGTTCGCCCGATTGCAGCAGATGTGTCAGGCGCGATGTCTGCATGAGGTCAGTCCGGAGTGCGACCTGTCGCCCCCGGCCCTATTCCTTTTCCATGGTGCATTGCAGGGGGTGCTGGTGACGGCGCGAGAAATCCATCACCTGTGCCACCTTGGTTTCCGCCACCTCGAACGAATAAACGCCGACCACCGCCAGACCCTTCTTGTGCACGGTCAGCATGATTTCGAACGCCTGGGCATGGCTCAGGCCGAAAAACCGCTCGAGAACATGAACGACGAATTCCATAGGTGTGTAATCGTCGTTCAGGATCAGAACCTTGTACAGCGGCGGGCGCTGCGTCTTTGGCTTGGTCTTGGTCAGCAGCAGTCCTTCGCCCTCGGGCGCATCCTTGCGGTCGCTCAGGGTTGGGGGCGTAAGGGTCAAGTCGGCGGCTCCGTCGCGGCAAAAGGGATTCGTAAGTACTGATGTCAGTTCTCACAATATAGGCTAAGGCACAGTACTAAAAGGGGCGTCCTGCCAGCAGGGCAGGTTGCCGCAACATTTCCGCGACGGGGGGCGGATGACGCAGGTTCTGACAACAATCGGCTTCGATGCAGATGACACGCTGTGGCAGAACGAACGGTTCTTCCACCTGACACATGCGCGTTTCGCGGAACTTCTTGCCGATCACGCAGAGCGCAGCCACCTGATGGAACGGCTGTTGGCGGCCGAGCGCCGCAACCTTGGCCATTACGGTTTCGGGATAAAGGGCTTTGTCCTGTCGATGATCGAAACCGCCATCGAGGTGACAGAGGGCCGGGTGCCCGCCAGCGTGATATCCGAACTGCTGAACGCAGGGCAGGAGATGCTGCGCCACCCGATCGAACTGCTGCCCGACGCGCAGGAAACGGTTGCGGCCCTGTCCGCCAGCCACCGCATCATCCTGATTACAAAGGGGGACCTTCTGGATCAGGAACGCAAGCTGGCCCAGTCTGGCCTGGGGGAGTTGTTCCATGCGGTCGAGATCGTGTCAGACAAGACACCACAAAGCTATGCCACGGTTTTTTCCCGTCATGGTGTAACAGCGGCGCGGGTCATGATGGTGGGCAATTCGCTGAAATCCGACGTGTTGCCGGTGCTTGCCCTGGGCGGTTGGGGCGTACATGTGCCGCATGAACTGACCTGGGCCTATGAACATGCCGACGCGCCCGCGCCAGAGTCGCAGGACAGCAAACGGTTTCGCCTGATCCGGAATCTTGGAGAACTGCCCGGACTTGTTGCGGCCATCGAAGGCTAGAAATCTTGCTATAGCGCCAGAAGGCCGCCGGGACACAATATGTTGTGATTGCATGAGCGTCACATCGGAAGGTCCCGAAAAATAAGATATTTTACACGATCTTGTGTCGTGCTATGGTCGCCAAACGAGCGAACCCCGGCAAAAGATCGGGGTCAGAGGCAGTGAAGGGCAAGCGACGTGTTTCAGCGTCTGGGGCAGTATGTCCATACTTTGGCACGTCTTGTGCTTGGGGTCGTTCTGGTCGCCATGATGGCGGTGGGCGCGATTGCGGCGCCCTATGCGGATTTCGTCATGGATGCCCGGACCGGAGAGGTGCTGCGCGCGTCGAACGCCGACACGCGGCTGCACCCCGCCTCGCTCACCAAGATGATGACGCTTTACATCGCTTTCGAGGCGATAGAGCGGGGCGAGATTTCGCTGGATACCAAGGTGAAAATCTCTGGCAAAGCTGCGGCAGAGCCGCCCTCGCGCCTTGGGCTGAAGGCAGGGCAGACCATCCAGCTTCGTTATCTGATCCGTGCGGCGGCGGTGAAATCTGCCAATGACGCCGCAACGGCCATTGGCGAGGCGATCGAAGGGTCGGAAGCAGCTTTTGCGCGGCGGATGAACCGCACCGCAAAGGCGCTGGGGATGAACAGCACCACCTTCAAGAACGCCAACGGTCTGACCGAAAGCGGGCACCTGTCGACAGCGCGGGACATGTCGGTGCTGGGACGGCGGCTGTTTTACGATCACCCGGACTACTATCATATCTTCTCGCGCCGCACGGCGGATGCCGGAAAGACCGCCGTCAGCAGCACCAATCGCCGCTTTCTGGACAGCTATGAAGGCGCAGATGGCATCAAGACCGGCTACACTGCGGCGGCGGGCTATAACCTCGTCGCGTCCGCCCAGCGCGGCAACAAGCGGATCATCGCGACCGTCTTTGGCGGGAAAAGCAGCAATTCGCGCAACGCCCGGATCGCGGAACTGCTTGATCTTGGTTTTGGCAAGGCCCCCAACAAGGCCCCGGTCAACCTGCCGAAAGAACCCGTCTATGCGGCAGAGGACGGCGACCCGGTAGAAGGTGCGCTGGCCGAAGCCCTGGCCGAAAACGGCGGTGGCAATGCCCGCGCCGTGGCCAAGACCGTGCGTGTCCTGATGGCCCCGACAACCAGCCCCCGCCCGCAACGGCGCGCGCCTGCAAGCCCGTCGCCAGAGCCGCCACCAGAGGAGATGCTTGTCGCAATGACCGATGGCATCGCCGGCGCACTGGCCGAAGCAGAGGCTCCGCCGTCGCCCGTTGCAGAAGCGTCCGATGCAGAGCTGGTCGCGCTGATCGATACAGCTTTGGCCGCAGAACCGGCAGCACAGCCTGTGGTCCCTACCGCGCCTGATCCGCGCATTGCGGCAGCCGTGCCCCGGCCCAGACCCGCGCAGGATGAAGCGAACGAAGCTGCGGTCGTGGCAGATGCCGGTATAAGGCCCATAGTCAGCCCGGAACTTCAGGCCGCGCTGGCCGAAGTGGTCTCCTCAGCACCGGCACGGGATGAACCGCAGCCAACCCCGATGGCAGAGGCTCCCGACCCGGTGATGACGGCAGAAGCCGCCCCTGCGCCCGTCCCGGCGCCGGAGGTGGTTCCGTTGCAACCGCAGCCGATGATGATTGCTACCGCGCATTTTGCGCCGGTGGAACGTCCGCGCACCGGGCCAAAACCCCGCCCCGAAAACCTGATGATCGCCGCCGCGCTGGCCGAGGCCAACGAGGGGCTTTCCCCGGTGGAAACAGCAGCCGTCATGCTGGAGCCGGAAGTCGTCACCCGCATGTCGACATCCGGCGGCAAGCACTGGGGGGTAAACATCGGGCGCTATGCGTCGCGGTATGAAGCCGAACAACAATTGCTGCGCGTGGCGCTTTCGGAAATCGGCACGCTGGACGAAGCGCTGCGCAAGGTATCGACACGCGGCGGCGGCTATGATGCCAATTTCATGGGACTGAACGAAGAAACGGCAGCCATGGCCTGCCGCAGGCTGGAAGCCCGCGCCCTGGAATGCGAGATCATCGGACCGGCAGGCTGACCAGCCCGCCTGCGCCTGACCCTTCAGCTATCGTCAGTGTCGTCTTGGGTTGGCATGGGCCTGTCATCCCATTGCTTGCTCAGAATGCGGTGACTGTCCCCCTTGGGATCATCGAACTGCCGGTCACGCATCGCCCAGAAGAAAGCGGCAAGGCCGATCCCGCCCAGGATCAGTGAAATCGGGATCAGATAGGCCAGCATTTCCATGGTCTACCTCAGCCGCAGGGCATTCAGCGAAACACTGATCGATGACAGCGACATGGCCAGCGCCGCGGCCAAAGGCGTCGCCAGGCCGACCAGCGCTAGGGGCACCGCAACCACATTGTAAAGCGCCGAGATGGCGAAGTTTTCCACCATGCGACGGCTGGCCCTGCGCGCAATCAGCGCGGCTTCGGCAATCGGCGCAATGTCCTGGCCCAGCAGTACGATGTCGGATGCCACCCGCGCCGCATCCAGTGCCGATGCCGGAGAGATAGAGACATGCGCCCCGGCCAACGCCGCCGTATCGTTCAGTCCGTCGCCCACCATCAGCACCTTGCGCCCCTGCGCTGCCAGTGTGGCGATGCGGGCGGCCTTGTCCTGCGGCCTTGCATTCGCCGTCCAGTCGCCAATGCCCAGACGTGCCGCCAGCGCACGCACTGGCGCTTCGGCATCACCCGAAACCAGTGCCACGCGCTTGCCTTGCGCAATCAGACCGGCCACCGCTGCTTCCGCGCCGGGGCGCAAACGGTCGGTGAAGGTAAAGGCGTGGGTGCTGCCGTCGGGCATCGAAAGGCAGGCGGCGGTTTCCGCAACAGGCGCGGCCCCCACCCAGTCGGCGCGGCCCAGACGCACCCGCTGGCCCTGCCACAGACCCTCGACGCCATAGCCGGGCACTTCGCGCAGGTCGGTCAGGTGCGCGGCAGTGATATCCTTCACTGTCGCCAATGCGCGGGCCAGCGGATGCGATGACGCCGCTGCCAAGGCCGTCGCAACCGCCCGAACATCAACGGAATGATCGGCCCAGTTGGTGGGCTCCGGCGTGCCCAGCGTCAGCGTACCGGTCTTGTCGAAAACCACAATATCGACCTCTGCCAACCGTTCCAGCGCCAGCCCGTTCTTGATCAGAAGGCCCATGCGGAACAGTTTGCCACTCGCCGCCGTCACCACGGCAGGCACGGCCAGACCGAGCGCGCAGGGGCAGGTGATGATCAGCACGGCGGCGGAAATGTTCACGGCATACCGGACGTCGCCACCCGTAGCCCACATCCAATACCCGAAAGCGCTGAACGACAGCAGATGGACCAGCGGCGAATAAAGCCGCGCCGCACGATCGGCGAGAGAGGTATAGCGGGTGCGCGCGCTTTCCGCGACCGCGACCAGATCGGCCATTCGATGCAGCGAACTGTCTTTGCCCGCCGCTGTGACGCGCAACAGCAGCGGCCCGGTCAGGTTGACCTCTCCGGTGCTCAACACGGCATCGGGGCCCGCGAACACCGGCAGGCTTTCCCCCGTCAGCAGGCTGCGGTCGATTTCCGTTGTGCCCTCGACCACCACCCCGTCGGCAGGCACCCGCCCGCCGGGACGAACCCGGATCAAATCGCCGGGCCGCAGGTCGGCAATGGCAACCTCTGCCTCTACGCCATTGGTCACCCGGACCGCTCGGGGCACCTCCAGCGCGGCAAGTTCCTCTGCGGCGGACCGTGCCACAGCACGGGTGCGATAATCCAGATAACGCCCGATCAGCAGGAAGAACGTCAGCATCACCGCAGCATCGAAATAGGCGTGGTGGCCGGAATGGATGGTTTCATAGACAGAAATGCCGGATGCCAGGATCATCGCCAGCGAGATCGGCACATCCATGCCCAGACGCCCGGCGCGCAGGGACTTCCAGGCGCTGGCAAAGAACGGCTGGCCCGCAAAGGCCACTGTCGGCAGGGCAATGGCCCCGGAAATCCAGTGGAACAGTTCGCGCGTCGCATCCTCTGCCCCCGACCAGACAGCGACGGACAAGAGCATGATGTTCATCATTGCAAAGCCCGCCACGCCGATCCTCATCAGCAGGTCGCGCCCGCGCCTGTCGGTTTCCGTCACGCTCAGGATACCGGGATCAAGCTCATGCGCCTCGTATCCGATCGCATCCAGCGCTCCGACCAGCTCGGCCGCGGTCACCTCTGGCGCGGCGGCGATGCTGACGCGTTTCAGGGTCAGGTTGACGCGGGCCGATGTCACGCCGGGATGCCGGTTCAAGGCCCGTTCCACATCGCTGATGCAGGTGGCGCAATGCGCGGCCGGAAGCGACAGCACCAGCCGCGCATCCTTTGGGACCGATGCGGCCAACGCCCCCGCCGCAGGCGCAGCGACACAGGCCGCACAGGCCGCCGGTCCACCGCGTTCCGGCATATCGATGGGGGATACTGGGGCGAGTGCTGCGGTCATTCCTGCGCCTTCACGTTCAGGTCAAGCCGCTGGTGAAAGCGGGTGCCATCGCCCGCCCGCGCTTCCAGCAGGATCATCCAGTGCCCCGGCGGCAGATCGACAGGCGCAGAAAACCCTTTGCCGTCGCGGGTGAAAACCGGCTTCCGATCCTCTGCCGACATGGTGGAACGTCCGACGGTTGCCGTTACATCCGCGACATCTGCCACAGCGCCCGCCTTGCCCAGAAAGTCCAGTTTCAGCATTCCGTCGGCATAGGCTGGCGTCACCTCCCAGCCCAGCCGTTGCTGCGCGGCGCGGTCGGCATCGAAGGTCTGGCTGGCGACATAGGAGTTCTTCACCTCCAGCCCCGGAAATGTGCGCACCGCCTGCACCGCCATGAACACGTTCACAGCGATGATGATGCTGAAAGCGGTCACCGCGATGGCCAGAACCTTGCGCCCGGTAAGTGGTGTTCCGGTCATTCTGCGCCCTTTCCATTGAAGACAGTATCATGATGCACACGGTCGCCACTGATTGCATCATGGATCCACAGGCGGATTTCAGTGCGGTCGGTCCGTGCAGCCGTGCCGTTCTGCGGCGCGGTGACATAGATGCGCTGTGTCAGCGTTTCATCTGCGGGCACGGTTATGACTTCGCCTTCCTTGCCTTCCATGGACAGGGTCAGTGGCACGTCTGCATTCAACGTCAGACGGAAATCCCGCGCCTCGCCATGCTTGTTCAAAAGGCGAATGTCATAGGCGTTCCGCACAGACCCGTCAGACAGCGTGACAAATGTGGGATTGCGCACCGGCGTCACATTGATGTCGATGGGCGACCGCAGGAAAAGCGCCACGACAAGACCCACACCGACACCGGCCCAGAGCACGGCATAGATCATCGTCCGCAGGCGGAAAATGTGCTTCCATATCTGCTTGGGATGCGCCCCCCCACGTTCTGCGGCCTCGTCCCTCAGCGCCAGATAGTCGATCAGCCCGCGCGGTTTGCCAATTTTCGTCATCACGTCATCGCAGGCATCGATGCACAGCGCACAGGTGATGCAGGCAAGCTGCTGCCCATCGCGGATGTCGATCCCCATCGGGCAGACGTTGACGCAGGCCATGCAGTCGATGCAATCACCCTGCGCCGTATCCACCTGCCCTGCCTTCAACTTTCCGCGCGGTTCGCCCCGCCATTCGCGGTAGGCGACGACAAGCGTATCCTCGTCCATCATCGCCGCCTGAATGCGCGGCCAGGGGCAGGCGTAGATACAGATCTGTTCGCGCGCAAAGCCCCCAAAGATGAAGGTTGTCGCGGTCAGCACTGCGATGGTCAGATAGGCGACGGGATGCGCCTGCCCCGTCAGCAGGTCGCGCAGCAGTGTCGGGGCATCGGTAAAATAGAACACCCAGGCCCCGCCTGTTGCGATGGCGATCAGCAGCCAGATCGTCCATTTTGCCATACGCAGACGAAACTTGCGGAAATCCCATTTCTGATGCCACAGGCGAACGCGGGCATTGCGGTCGCCCTCTACCCAGCGTTCGACAAGAATGAACAGGTCGGTCCAGACGGTTTGCGGGCAGGCGTAACCGCACCAGACCCGTCCCAGCGCCGAGGTGAACAGGAACAACCCCAGCCCGGCCATGATCAGCAAACCGGCCACGAAATAGAATTCATGCGGCCAGATTTCGATCATGAAGAAGAAAAAGCGCCGGTTCGCCATGTCGATCAGCACGGCCTGATCCGGCAGGTTCGGCCCGCGGTCCCAGCGA
>JBOFCO010000016.1:0-1841 GCA_051646105.1 Paracoccaceae bacterium | reverse complement strand
CGCGCGGCTATATCGGTGTGGGATCGCTGGGCACGCGGTCCGAAATCGCCGCCGAACTGATCCTGGGGGGCGGCACGGACGACCAGAAGGCGCATTGGCTGCCGCGCCTGGCATCGGGGGAAATCCTGCCCACGGCAGTCTTCACCGAACCCAATACCGGCAGCGATCTGGGCAGCCTGCGCACCCGCGCGGTCAAGGATGGCGACACCTGGTCTGTGACCGGCAACAAGACCTGGATCACCCATGCCGCGCGCACCCATGTGATGACGCTGCTGGCGCGCACCGATCCCGACACGACCGATTACCGGGGCCTGTCGATGTTTCTGGCCGAAAAGACGCCCGGCACGGACACCGATCCCTTTCCCACCCCCGGCATGACCGGCGGGGAAATCGAGGTTCTGGGTTATCGCGGCATGAAGGAATACGAGCTTGGTTTCGACGGGTTCAAGGTCAGTGCCGAAAACCTGCTGGGCGGCGTCACCGGACAGGGCTTCAAGCAGTTGATGCAGACCTTTGAATCGGCCCGCATCCAGACGGCGGCGCGCGCCATCGGCGTGGCGCAGAACGCCCTGGAGCTGGATCTGCAATACGCCCTTGACCGCAAGCACTTCGGCAAGGCCCTGATCCATTTCCCGCGCGTGGCCGACAAGCTGGCGATGATGGCCGTGGAAATCATGATCGCGCGGCAACTGACCTATTTCAGCGCCTGGGAAAAGGACCACGGCCACCGCTGCGACGTGGAGGCCGGGATGGCGAAACTGCTGGGTGCGCGTGTGGCCTGGTCGGCGGCCGACAATGCGCTGCAAATCCATGGCGGCAACGGTTTTGCGCTGGAATACCAGATCAGCCGGGTGTTGTGCGATGCACGCATCCTGAATATTTTTGAAGGAGCGGCGGAAATTCAGGCGCAAGTGATCGCCCGGCGGCTGTTAGGCTGACGCCGTTTCGTCTAGGGTGCTGCAACCAAAGCGGTTTTGCCGCATTCCCATCCGACGATCGCCCACAGGAGTTTCCTCATGCCCCGCCTTGCCCGTCTTGGCACATTCGGCGCACTGACCGCCGCAGCCCTTGTTCTTGCCGCCTGCGAGCCGACGCCCGCTGTTTCCCCTGAAGATCGCGGCTTCATTCCGGGCGGGGATTATGCGCTTGTGGGCATGGACGGCGCGACTGTGCCGCTGCGCAACATGACGCTGACGATCGCCGAAACCAGCGTGTCGGGCCGTGGTCCCTGCAATGGCTACGGGGCCAGGAACAATGCCGAACTGCCGCTGGTCGCGCTGTCGCCGCTGCAAAAGACAAATGTTCCCTGCGGCAAGAATGCCACGATCGAAAACCGCTTCTTCTCGGTCCTGCAATCGGCGACCGAGATGGAGTATTACGGCGGCGTGCTGAAGGTGAAATCGCCCCAGACCTGGCTGATCTTCGAACGCGGCGTCACCGGGGCGCAGGCACAGGTCACGGCCGTGGATCAGGCGCGGGCCGGTCAGTGACGGCCTGGGACCGGCTGCGCACCAGCCGGTCCACCAGACGCTGACGGGCCAGGGGAACCGGGCGGCCCACCAGTTCCCCGGCAAGGCGCGCGGTCAGGAAATGGCCGGTGATCGCCAGCCCCTCGGCCAGTCCCTGACCGCGATTGTCGCCCGCCCCGCCCAGGATGCCCGGCAGGGGCAGCAGCCGGTCGGCCCAGTCACCCGCCCCCTCGCGGCTGACCGCCCGGCCCGATTTCGGACTGACATAGGCCAGCCCGTCCTGCGTGCCCGTCACCGCGCAGCCGGTCAGGTCCAGCCCGAAGCCCATCTCGTCCAGCAGCCGCATTTCCCAGCGCAGGTAATCAGCACCCC
>JBOFCO010000047.1:0-10893 GCA_051646105.1 Paracoccaceae bacterium | reverse complement strand
CCCCCCCCCCCCCCCGCTTTCCTCAATCCCTCAAGCTCTCTTCCCGCAGCCCGTCCGCCAGCAGGTTCAGCCCCAGCACCAGGCTCATCAACGCAAGCGCCGGCACAATGGCAGGCAAGGGGGCGACGGTCAGCAGCTTGCGCCCCGCATTGATCGTCGATCCCCAGTCCGGGCTTTCGGGGGCGACCCCCAGCCCGAAGAAGCCCAACGTGCCCAGAAGGATCGTCGTATAGCCGATGCGCAGGCAGAAATCGACGATCAGCGGCCCGCGCGCATTGGGCAGGATTTCCCAAAGCATCGTGTACCAAGGCCCCTCGCCACGGGTCTGCGCTGCGGCCACATAGTCGCGTGTCTTGATGTCCATGGTGATGCCGCGCACGATGCGGAACACCGTGGGCGCGTTCACGAACACGACGGAAACGAACACGTTCAGCAGGTTCGGGTCCATCGACCAGATGCCGGTGGGATCGGCATTGAACGCCAGCCCGGAATAGGCCCAGAAGCCCAGCACAAGCGTGATCCCCACATAGATGTTCCGCCTTTTGGGATCGGTAAAATAGCGGCTGTTCCACAAGACCGACAGGAACAGGATCGGGAACAGGAACAACACAGCCGCCAACGCCACCGGAATGCCAGTTTCGCGGATTTCCGGGGTGACGAGCAGGTAGAACAGCAGGATCACCGGGAAGGCCAGAACGATATTGGCGATGAAGGACAGGGCCGTATCCAGCCTGCCGCCGAAATAGCCTGCGGGCAGGCCAAGGCTGATCCCGACCATAAAGGCGAACAGCGTTGCGGGGGGCGCAATCGCCAGCACCCGCCGTGCACCCATCACCACACGGCTGAAAACGTCGCGACCAAGATTGTCCCCCCCCAGTAGAAAAACCGAAGTTCCATCGGGCACCGGCGTTCCGGGGGGCTTGTTTTTCATCCCCGATACGGCGGTCAAGATGTCATGCGTGATGATCAGATCGGCAAACAGCGCCGTAAATGTCCAGAACATCACCAACCCGAACCCGGTCATGCCGATCGGGCTGTCAAACAACTTGCCATACAGGCCAAGCCGCCGTTTGAAGGTGACGGAAAGCGCAAAGGTAGCGATCAGCGCCAGCCAGACCGGCCAGAACCTGACTGCCATCGCCCAGAGAATACCGCCTGCGCCAAGTTCCTCCATCATCGGCCCTCAACTGACCCGGATGCGGGGGTTAAGCCAGACATAACCGATGTCCGACAAAAGCTGGCTGACCAGCACCACCACCACGGCCACGACCGAGCAGCCCAGCAGCAGGTCGATGTCATTGTTGCCCGCAGCCTCGACCAAGGCCCAGCCGAAACCTTTGTAGTTGAACAGGGTTTCCACGATCACCACGCCGTTCAGCAGCCAGGGGAATTGCAGCATGATGACGGTGAATGGGGCGATCAGCGCGTTGCGCAGGGCGTGGCGCATCACCACCTTGCCGAAGGAAAGCCCTTTCAGCCGCGCGGTGCGGATGTATTGCGCCTGCATCACCTCGGCCATGCTGGCGCGGGTCATGCGGGCGATATAGCCGGTGCCGTAAAGCGCGATGGTGGCGACCGGCAGGAAGAAATTTTCAAAGGTGATATCCTCCATCGCCGTCGTCGCAGTGCCCTTGAACCATTTCAGCCCGAATGCAGAGGAGGCAAAGACCGCGATGAACAGCACGCCCGAGACATATTCGGGCGTCGCAGTCGTGGTGATCGACACGGCGGAAAGCGTCCGGTCCAGCTTTGATCCTTCGCGCATCCCCGCCAGCACGCCGATCAGCAGCGCCAGCGGCACCATCAGCACCATGACGCAAAGCATGAGCCAGCCGGTCAGCGACAGGCGTGTGGCGATGATTTCGGAAACAGGGGCCTTGAACACGTTCGACATGCCCCACCAGCCCTGCACTATACCACAATAGCGCGGGGGGGCATCGGCTGACACGGCAAGGCAGCGCCCGGTCGGGCGGCCCTGATCCTGCCCCGTCCAGCCTGGCACGACGCCCAACCATTCGCCATAACGCAGCAGCACCGGACGACCATAGCCGTTCTTGTCAAGCCAGCTTGTCACTTCGGCATCGGAAATCCGTGCGCCGGCTTCGGATTTGGCTATCTTTTCCAGGTTCGGCGGCAGGTTGGTCAGATAAAAGACGACAAAGGTCAGGCACAGGGCGGACAGGATCAAGGTGGCCAGCCGTCGCAGCAGAAATGTCAGCATCGCCCCCCCCATATCGTGATCTGCCGAAGCGGCCGGGGCGGTCAACCGCGCCCGGCCAGCCCGGTTCAGGTGCGATCAGGCCGCCACCCACCATTTGTAATGGTGATGTTCGAACGTCGGGTGCATCTCGGCCCCTTTCACCTTTCCGTTCGAATGCCGGTAAAGCGACCGCCAGTACGGCTGGATCAGCACACCCTGTTCCTGCATGATCTGTTCCAGCCGCACCATCACCTCCCGCCGTTTGTCGGCATCGGCGATGGCCAGCGCCTCGGCCAGCTTTTCATCGAACTCGGTGTTGGCAAAGGCGCTTTCGTTCCATGCCACGCCTGATTTGTAGGCCAGCGCCAGCACCTGCACACCAAGCGGGCGCATGTTCCATTCCGTGGCCGAGAACGGGTATTTCAGCCAGTCGTTCCAGAAGGTCGATCCCGGCAGGATGGTGCGCTTGATCTTGATGCCCGCATCACGGATTTGCGCGGCCACCGCATCGCAGGTTGCCGACTGCCAGTTGTCATCCAGTGAGATCAGTTCGAATTCGGTATCTGCATGACCTGCTGCATCGATGGCAGCCTTGGCCGCTGCCGGATCGGGGGCGATTTTCGGCAGCTCGGCATATTCCGGATGGATCGGACAGACGTGGTGGTTTTCGGCAACCTGTCCCAGACCGGCATAGCCCAGTTCCAGAACTACCGCATTGTCGACGGCAAGTTGAAGCGCCTTGCGCACCTCGGGATTGTCATAGGGTGCGGCGGCATGGTGGAACCGCACGGCAAGCGTGCCCGAGGTGATCGCCTCGGATTTCTCCCAGCCCAGACCGTCAAATACTTCGACGAAGTCGCCTTCTGTCCGGTAGGTCAGGTCGATTTCTTCGGATTCAGCCGCCGCCACAACGGATGCAGGGTCGGTGCCGTAGTCGATATATTCGATGCGGTCCAGATAAGGCCCGCCATAGGCCGCCGTCCCCCACCAGGTGTGATCCTTGTTCAGGACCAGAACCTGTTTCACGCCAACCTCGTTCGTTTCCGGCAGATAGGGGCCGGTGCCGACAGGATTGGCCGCAGGATCGCCGCCGTCAAAGCTGGGGTGAACGATGGCCGCCGGATAGTCCGACATATTGGGTATCAAGGCGATGTCCGGCGTGCCCAGCACCAGCTTGATCGTCGCCGCATCGACAACCGTAATCGCGCCTGCCTTTGGCTGCAGCACCTTGACCTCGACGGTCTTGGCAGCATCTTCCGGATCAGGCTTCGTCTCGGTGATCTCTTCGCAGATCGAAGCCATGCGGGTCGCCATCGAATTGCCTTCGACACGCCCGTCACACCAGCGGGTGATGTTGAAGGCAATGTGATCCGCTGTCAGATCCTTGCCATTGTTCCACTTTACGCCCTGACGGACCTTAAGCGTATACTCGGTCGCGTCGGCATTCGCTTCCCAGCTTTCCAGCAGCATGCCGCGGAACGTGCCGTCGGCATTGTATTCCACCAGATAATCCAGCCAGCCCCGGCAGAAGTTCGCCATTTCCGACCAGTCCCAGATGCGCGGGTCTTTGGTCGGGCGGGTTTCCATATTCATGCGCAGCGTGCCTCCCGCTACCGGGGCTTCCTGTGCCTGGGCGGGCATGGGCAGGCCGATCAGTCCATATGCGGCGCCTGTAGCGACGCCCAGGGCGGAAACGCGGGTCAGAAACTCCCGCCGGTCCATCAGCCCCGCCCGGCATTCACCGGCATAAAGTTCTGCTGCGGGATGCAGCGGCAGCGCGATTTTGGTCAGTTCGGTCATCGTTGTCTCCCTGAGTGGCTTTACCTGCTCTTGAATACCGGCAGTTGCGATCGGACGTCGTGACAGCATCATCCAGCCATGAGCGGCGTGAACCCATATGGCCAGACACAGTAGCGCATTCTTTGCGCTATCGCGTCTAGGGTCATGTTCGTCGTTTCATGCGACGTTTGCGACATGGCGGGCAGGATCGGTGCGCCGCAGCCTGTTCCCGGCGCGGTGTTTTCCGGTCAGACCGTCTTGCGGAAGGCAGTGGGGGTTTGCCCCGTGCGGTGCTGGAACGCGCGGGTGAAATAGGCGGCAGAGGTGAAACCGAGCGTTTCCGAGATTCGCGCGACCGGCATCCGGGTTTCGGAAAGCAGGCGGCGTGCTTCAAAAATCACCCGGTCCTGCAACAGAGCAGAGGCGGGACGACCCGACGCCGCCTTGCAGGCGCGCGACAGATGCGTCGGGGTAACCCCGAGAATCGCCGCGTATTCGGCAATACCCATACCGCTGTCAAAGCCGCGCTCCAGTATCTCGGCATAGCGCGCGGCAAGGCGGCGGGAGGCATCGGGCTTTGGCGTATCAGACTGCGCAAGGGCCACCTGCCGTTCCAGCCAGACGCCAAGCAGACCCAGATGATGCCGCGCCGCGCGGTCATGGCCGGGGCGGCGGCTTTCAAGCTCTCGCCCGATGTTTTCCAGGATTGCGTTCATTTCAAGCTGGGTCATCTGATCGCGGATGCGCAGATGGCAGGGCAGATCGGGCAGGGCCATCGTGCAGTCCCGCCCGAAAAACACAGCCGTTCCATGAACTTGCATGGAAATATCAAAGGCGTGCATGGTGCCTGCGGGAATAAAAACCGCGTTATGGGCGCCATAGCCGCGTGTCACGCCGGCAACGGTGATGCGACCCTGACCGCGCGTGAACCACAACAGTACGGGTTCGCCGTAGGATCGCATCGCCTCGACGCGCCAGCGACCACCAGCGGTCATACGGGGAATGGGCACCAGCCGGATGGCGGTGGGAGTTTCTGGTATGATTGTCATCTGTCCGTGGCAGCGGTGGTGACTGTTGTCGGGCCGATAGGCTGGCCCAATCCAACCCTAGGCATGACGGGCCTGTGCTTCCAAGCCTTTTCGCAGACAATCAGCGCCTTTCGGCCTATTTACACCCCACGCGGGAAACATCGGCGCAGCGACCGGGCATCAGGACTGGCCCTGCGGCCCGATCCGCGGCCAATGCCCCATCCGGCTTCGGAACCATTTCCTTTGCCTGCGGGCATAATCCCGTGTGGCGGAAATGACCGCCGTTCGGGCGGCATCCAGTGACAAGTCGCCCCTTGAATGCGCGACCATCTCTGCCGCGCCGATCGCCTTTGCGTAGGGCAGGGCGGGCGACCAGTGGGGCAGTTCGGCCAGCACTTCATCCAGCAGGCCCGCCGCAAGCATCGCATCGAAACGCCGTTCGATCCGTTCGGCAAGAATGTCCCGCGGCTGATCGATCACCACCGCCAAGACATCCGTCAGTGGCAGCAGCGCGGGGCCGGTGTCTTGCTGCCAGTCGACCAGACCGCGCCCTGTGGCGCGCAGCACTTCCCATGCGCGCTGGACACGGACCGGATTGGCCAGGTCGATCCGCTGCGCGCTGGCGGGGTCAAGTTCCGAAATCATCCGCGCCAACCCGTCCATTGCAAGCAAGCTGTCGGCCTCGGCCCGGATTTCCGGCGGAACAGGCGGAATGTCGGCCAGCCCTTCGGTCAGGGCAGTAAAGTATAGCCCGGTCCCACCGAGGATGATCGGACGCAGGCCCCGGCCCGCTGCGTGCGCCTCGATCAGGGGCGCCACCTCGCGCAGCCATGCGCCGACCGAATAGGACTGTCCGCGTTGCACATGCCCATAAAGAACATGCGGCACACGGGCTTCGTCCTGCCGGTCCGGACGGGCGGTCAGGATGCGCCATGGTTCATAGACCTGCAACGCATCGGCATTGACGATTACCCCGCCTTTCGTTTCGGCCAATGCCAAACCAAGCGCCGATTTGCCCGATGCCGTCGCTCCGGCGATCATAACCGGGCGGTCATCTGCCGCGCGCGCGATCAGCGCGGCAAGGGTGCGGGCTATTTGGGCGTCGCTCATTCGTGCCGTTAAAAAGCAGGGGGAGAAAACCGTGACGGTTCTCCGTTGAACCTGCCGGGGTTTTCCGACATTTTGCGCGCCGACGCAAAGCCCGATCCGAACAGCAAGGAAAATCCGCAGATGACCACCGCATCGCCCGACCGCAAAACCATGAAGTATGATCGGGTTCTGCTGAAAATTTCGGGCGAGGCACTGATGGGTACGCAGGGTTTCGGCCTGCACCCGCCGACCGTGCAGCGCATCGCGCAGGAAGTGAAATCGGTGCACGATCTGGGCGTGGAAATCGCCATGGTCATCGGCGGCGGCAACATATTCCGCGGGTTGCAGGGCAGCGCGCAGGGGATGGAACGCACGACTGCTGACTATATGGGCATGCTGGCCACGGTGATGAACGCGCTGGCCATGCAGGCCAGTCTGGAAGCGCTGGGCATCCACACCCGTGTGATTTCCGCCATTCCCATGGATCAGGTCTGCGAACCCTACATCCGTCGCCGTGCGGTGCGTCACCTTGAAAAGAAACGCGTGTGCATTTTTGCGGCCGGGACCGGCAACCCTTATTTCACCACCGACACCGCTGCGACGCTGCGCGCCAATGAAATGGCCTGTCAGGCCATCTTCAAGGGCACCAAGGTGGACGGGGTCTATGACAAGGATCCGAAAAAGCACGCCGATGCCAAGCGCTACGAACATGTGAGCTATGACGAGGTGTTGCAGAAGCACCTTGGTGTCATGGATGCTTCCGCCATTGCGCTGGCGCGCGACAACAACCTGCCGATCATCGTTTTCAGTCTGGATGAACCTGGTGGCTTCTGCGGAATCCTTCGCGGCGAGGGCACCTATACCACGGTTGGCGGCTGATTGCGTCGGGCGCTATCTTTCCGTACGCGATCCGATTATACCTTCGCCCCGTCACATATTCGCCCGTTCCCCCTGCTAGCAGGCCGCGCGGCGTGATCGCCAGAGACGAGAGACAATGTCAGAAGAAGCCGAAATCGACATCGATGACCTGAGCCGCCGCATGGATGGCGCGCTGGCCGCCCTGCGCCACGAGTTTTCAAGCCTGCGCACCGGTCGTGCCTCTGCTAGTCTGGTCGAACCGATTCAGGTCGAAGCCTACGGTCAGATGACGCCGGTCAATCAGCTTGGCACGGTCAACGTGCCTGAGCCACGGATGGTCACGCTGAACATCTGGGACAAGGCCATGGTCAACAAGGTGGAAAAGGCGATTCGTGAAAGCGGCCTTGGCATCAACCCCCAGACCAACGGCACGATCATCATGCTGCCGATCCCCGAACTGAACGAGGAACGCCGCCGCGAACTGACCAAGGTTGCCGCGCAATATGCCGAACATGCCCGCGTGGCGGTGCGCAATGTGCGCCGCGACGGCATGGACCATATCAAAAAGGCCAAGGGCATGTCGGAAGACGACCAGAAATTCTGGACGACCGAGGTGCAGGAACTGACCGACAAGGCGATTGCCGCTGTCGACAAGACGCTGGAAAGCAAGCAGCAGGAAATCATGCAGGTCTGACGCCTGCATACACTGATTGAAAGGGCCTTCATGGCCGCCAAGGACATCAGCACCCGGACAGCGAACCACGTTGCCATCATCATGGATGGCAACGGGCGTTGGGCCACGTCGCGCGGCTGGCCGCGTCTGGTCGGCCACCGCCGGGGTGCAGAACGGGTGCGCGACATCGTTTCGGCCTGTCCGGAACTGGGCGTGCGCTACCTGACGATCTATGCCTTCTCGACGGAAAATTGGAAACGCTCGACCGAGGAAGTCCTCGGTTTGATGAAGCTTTTCGCCCGCTACATCCAGACGGAGGCCGAAAAGCTTTCGGAAAAGGGCGTACGTCTGCGGTTCATCGGGGATCGCACGCGGCTTGATGCGAACCTTCAGTCGCTGATGGGCGGGATCGAACGACGCACGGCCAACAACGATCTGCTGCATCTGACAGTGGCGATCAATTACGGCGGCCGCAATGAAATTGCCCGAACCATGCGCAAGCTGGCAGAGCGGGTGGCGGACGGCACGCTTGATCCCGATACCATCGACGAAGGCACCGTCACCGATGCGCTGGATACGGCGGATATTCCTGATCCCGATCTGGTCATCCGCACCTCGGGCGAATACCGCATTTCCAACTATCTGCTGTGGCAGACGGCCTATTCCGAATATGAATTCACCGATACGCTCTGGCCGGATTTCACCGCCGAAGAGCTTTCCGACATCCTGACGCGGTTTTCCCGCCGCGAGCGCCGCTTTGGCGCGGCGCTGGCCTGAACGGCCATGGCGGAACCGGGCATGACTGGCGGCTCCTTCAACGACCTTCTTCCCCGGGTGATGTCGGGCGTGGCGCTCGCTTTGGTCGGCGCACTGGTCGTGTGGGCTGGTGGGGTGCCATTCCTGTTGTTCATCACGCTGGCCACCGGCCTGATGGTCTGGGAACTGGCCAGCATGCTGGCGCCCGGACGGGTAGGCCTGGCCTCAGTGCTTGGGGCTGCGGCTGCGGCTGCGTTTCTGGTTGTCACCCTGATCGGCGGCCCCGGTCTTGCCGCCCTGGCGGTTCCGGCACTGAGCGCGCTGGCCATGCCACCGCGCGGGCGCATCATTTTCGGCGCCTATGGCACCTTCCTGCTGGTTGCCGGGCTTGGGCTGTTCGGGCTGCGCGAAGGCTATGGTCCGGTCTGGATGCTGTGGTTTCTGCTCGTGGTCATCGTCACGGATATCGCCGGATACTTCGCGGGACGGATAATCGGTGGCCCGAAATTCTGGCCGCGTGTCAGCCCCAAGAAAACCTGGTCGGGCACGATTGCGGGATGGGTGGGGGCTGCGATTGTCGGGTTTATGTTTTCGCTGGCCACGCCAGCGGGGGTGTCGCTGGTGGTTCTGTCGGTCGTGCTGTCCTTTGCCTCGCAGATGGGTGACATCGCCGAAAGCGCGATCAAGCGCTTCGCCGGGGTCAAGGACAGTTCCAACCTGATCCCCGGTCATGGCGGACTCATGGACAGGTTTGATGGTGTGACGGGGGCATCGGTGGCGATGCTATTGATCCTGTCGCTGCTGGTTTCCCCCTTTGCCGGGCCGTGATCTGATGCGCCGTGTTTCCGTGTTCGGATCGACCGGCTCTATCGGGGTGAACACGCTTGATCTGCTGACGCGGGGCGGCGGTGCTGAAAAATATCAGGTCGTCGCACTGACCGGCGGGCGCAATGTGGCCCTGCTGGCCCAACAGGCAATCGCTTTCGGTGCCGAAATCGCCGTGACGGCGCATGAGGAGTGCCTGTCGGAGCTGCGCGCAGCGCTGGCCGGGACGGGGATCGCGGCGGCGGCTGGTCAGGCGGCGATTGCCGAGGCCGCGGACCGGCCCGCAGACTGGGTCATGTCGGCCATCGTCGGTGCAGCCGGGCTGCTACCGGGATTTCATGCCCTGCGCCACGGCGGCACGCTGGCGTTGGCGAACAAGGAAAGCCTGGTTGCGGCAGGGCCGTTGCTGCTGGCGGAGGCCGCGCGTCACGGGGCACGTATCCTGCCGGTCGATTCCGAGCATTCCGCGATCTTTCAGGCCCTGGCAGGCGAGGAGGTTTCGGCGGTCGAGCGGGTGATCATCACCGCATCGGGCGGCGCTTTCCGCGACTGGCCGCTGGAACGGCTGACCACCGCTACCGTGGCACAAGCGTCAACCCACCCCAACTGGGACATGGGTCAGCGCATCACGATCGACAGCGCTTCGATGTTCAACAAGGCGCTGGAAATGATTGAGGCGAAAGAGTTCTTCGGCTTTTCGCCTGACCAGATCGAGGTTCTGGTCCACCCGGAATCATTGGTTCATGCCTTGGTGGGATTTCGCGACGGCGCGCTGATGGCGCATCTGGGCGCACCCGACATGCGCCATGCAATCGGCTATGCGCTGAACTGGCCGGACCGCGCCAGCCTGCCCGTGGCGCGGCTTGATCTTGCGCGCATCGGGCAGCTGAATTTTTCGATTCCCGATCCGGTGCGCTTTCCGGCGCTTCGGCTTGCCCGGCAGGTGATGGCACAGGGCGGGTTTTCCGGCGCTGCCTTTAACGCTGCCAAGGAAATCGCGCTGGATGCGTTCATTGGCGGGCGCATCGGGTTCATGGACATGGCCGGCGCGGTCGAAGCGACGCTGGACCGGCTGACGGGCCAGGGCATGCTGCCCGGTGCCGCTTCCTGCCTTGAAGATGTCTTGGAAATGGACCATCTCGCACGTATCTGCGCGGCAGAAGTCGTGGCAGGGCAGGGACGCGGCATTGCACCGCGCCCGCACAGGACGGCAGCAAAGGGCAGGTAGCGTGATGGAAATTTTCAGTCTGATCCCGGCGTTCGGCAGTTTTGCCTATACGGTGATCTTCTTCATCATCGCCCTGTCGATCATCGTCTTCGTGCATGAATACGGCCATTACATCGTGGGCCGCTGGTCGGGCATCCATGCCGAGGTGTTCTCGCTCGGTTTTGGTCCGGTGCTTTGGTCGCGTGAGGACAAGCGCGGTACGAAATGGCAGATCGCCGCGCTTCCCTTTGGCGGCTACGTGAAATTTCTGGGCGATTCCAACGCGGCATCCGGTGTTGACGGAGAGATGATTTCAGGTCTCTCGGCAGAGGAACGGCGGCGCACAATGCACGGTGCCCCCGTCTGGGCGCGGGCCGCGACGGTTGCGGCCGGGCCGTTTTTCAACTTTGCCCTGACACTGATCATCTTCTTTGTCATGATCCTGATCCGCGGGATCGAGACGGAGCCGCCGACCATC
>JBOFCO010000086.1:0-5383 GCA_051646105.1 Paracoccaceae bacterium | reverse complement strand
TCGGAAAAGCGCCTCACACGGGGGCAATCCGTCGCTAACACTTCGCGCAAAGGGGAACGTCCCCCAGGGAGATGCAGATGGCCTTCAAGACCGATATCGAGATTGCACGCGAAGCCAAGAAAAAACCGATCATGGAGATCGGCGCGAAGCTGGGTATCCCGGCGGAGCATCTGCTGCCCTACGGCCATGACAAGGCCAAGGTCAGCCAGACTTTCATCAAGTCGCTGGCCGACAAGCCCGATGGCAAGCTGATCCTCGTCACCGCGATCAACCCGACGCCTGCGGGCGAGGGCAAGACGACGACCACCGTAGGCCTTGGCGACGGGCTGAACCGCATCGGCAAGAAGGCGGTGATCTGCATCCGCGAGGCATCGCTTGGCCCGAACTTCGGTATGAAAGGCGGCGCTGCGGGTGGCGGTTATGCGCAGGTCGTTCCGATGGAAGAAATGAACCTGCATTTCACGGGCGACTTCCACGCCATCACCTCTGCCCACAACCTGCTGTCGGCGATGATCGACAATCATATCTATTGGGGCAACAGCCTGGGTATCGATGAACGCCGCGTGGTGTGGCGGCGGGTGATGGACATGAACGACCGCGCGCTGCGGGATATTGTCGTGTCGCTTGGCGGCGTGTCCAACGGCTTCCCCCGCCAGACCGGCTTTGACATCACCGTGGCGTCCGAAGTCATGGCGATCCTGTGCCTTGCCCGCGATCTGGAAGATCTGCAAAAGCGGCTGGGCGATATCGTCGTGGCCTATACCCGCGACAAGACCCCGATCTATTGCCGTGACATCAAGGCCGATGGCGCGATGACGGTCCTGCTGAAAGATGCGATGCAGCCAAACATCGTGCAGACGCTGGAAAACAACCCGGCCTTTGTCCATGGCGGGCCGTTTGCCAACATCGCCCACGGCTGCAATTCCGTGATTGCCACGACGACCGCGCTGAAGCTGGGCGAATATGTCGTGACGGAAGCGGGCTTCGGTGCCGACCTTGGTGCGGAAAAATTCTTCGACATCAAATGCCGCAAGGCCGGGCTGAAACCCGCGGCGGCGGTGATCGTGGCCACCGTGCGCGCGATGAAGATGAACGGCGGCGTGGCCAAGTCCGATCTGGGAACAGAAAACGTGGACGCGGTCAAAAAGGGCTGCCCGAATCTTGGCCGCCATATCGCCAATGTGAAATCCTTCGGGGTGCCGGTCGTTGTGGCGATCAACCACTTCTATTCCGATACCGATGCCGAGGTGCAGGCGGTCAAGGAATTCGTGGCGGCGCAGGGGGCCGAGGCGATCCTGTGCAAGCACTGGGCCAACGGTTCCGCGGGGATCGAGGAGCTTGCGAAAAAGGTGGTGCAGCTTGCCGAAGGCGGGTCTGCCAATTTCGCGCCGCTCTATCCCGATGACATGGGCCTGTTCCAGAAGATCGAAACCGTCGCCAAGCGCATCTATCATGCCGATGAGGTGCTGGCCGACAAGTCGATCCGCGACCAGCTCAAGGCATGGGAAGCGGCGGGCTATGGCCATCTGCCGGTCTGCATGGCCAAGACGCAGTATTCGTTCTCGACCGATCCGAATTTGCGCGGCGCACCCACCGGCCATTCCGTGCCGGTGCGCGAAGTGCGGCTTTCGGCCGGGGCGGGTTTCATCGTGGTGATCTGCGGGGAAATCATGACCATGCCCGGCCTGCCCAAGGTGCCGAGCGCGGAAGTGATTCGCCTGAACGACAACGGTGATGTTGAAGGGCTGTTCTGAGGCATCATCGCGCGTTGCCCTTCCGGGTGCGGCCCATTATCTGAAGGGCATTCCGGAAGGGACAAGCGATGAAAGATCCGAAGGATTGCCAGACCATGGCCGATGTGCGCGCGGCCATCGATGAACTTGACGCCGATCTTGTGGCGATGTTTGCGCGCCGCGTCGCCTATATCGACCGCGCGGCAGAGATCAAGGCAACGATCCGGATGCCCGCGCGGGTGACGGACCGTGTCGAGGAAGTGGTGGCGAACGCAAGGCGGCTGGCGATTGAAAACGGCCTTCCGCCCGACATGATCGAAAAGCTGTGGCGGAAGATGATCGAATGGTCGATCGCACGGGAAGAAAGCCGCCTGGGAAAGGACTGATCGGATGACGGCCAAGGTGATCGACGGCAAGGTCTTTGCGGCGGATGTGCGGGCGCGCGTGGCGGCCCACGTCACGCGCCTGAAAGAAGAAAACGGGCTGCAACCCGGTCTTGCCGTGGTGCTGGTTGGCGAAGATCCGGCCAGCAAGGTCTATGTGAAGAACAAGCACGCCTCGACCATCGAAGTCGGCATGGCATCGTTCGAACATCGTCTTTCGGCGGATACGTCGGAAGCGGATTTGCTGGCGCTGATCCGCAAGCTGAACGCCGATCCGGCGGTGCATGGCATTTTGGTGCAGTTGCCGCTGCCGGGGCATCTCAATTCCGATCTGGTCATCAATGCCATCGACCCGGCCAAGGATGTAGACGGGTTCCACATTTCCAATGTCGGGCTGCTGGGGACCGGGCAAAAGGCGATGGTGCCCTGCACGCCGCTGGGCTGCCTGATGATGCTGCGCGATCATCACGGGAAACTCGCCGGGATGAATGCCGTTGTTGTGGGGAGGTCGAATATTGTCGGCAAGCCCATGGCGCAGCTTCTGCTGGGCGACAGCTGCACGGTTACGATCGCGCATTCGCGCACCAAGGATCTGGCCGTCGTCTGCAAGGGTGCCGATATTCTGGTTGCCGCCGTGGGCAGGCCGGAAATGATCACAGGCGAATATGTCAAGCGTGGTGCGACAGTGATCGATGTGGGCATCAACCGGATCGAGCGGGACGGCAAGGCAAAGCTGGTCGGCGATGTGCACTATGAAAGCGCTGCCGCCGTGGCGGGTGCGATCACGCCGGTTCCGGGCGGGGTCGGGCCGATGACGATTGCCTGCCTGCTGGCGAATACGCTGACGGCCTGCTGCCGCGCGCATGGTCTGCCAGAGCCAGAGGGGCTGACGGCCTGAGCGGGCATGACGACGGGCAGTCGTAGGCACGACAGGCAAGTCGCGCCCCTTGTGCAGAATTTACGCGAAAGCTGTAAATTAGCTGCACAATAGTGAAATTTCCTACATTGCGGTTGATTGCCAGACTTTTCCCGTGATAGGCCAGCACACGCGGTGGAAGAGTTTTGACGTGGTATGAGTAGGTTGAGGTGAATGGCCTCAGACGTGCGTGACTTCAGGGCGGGTATGGATGCCCGCCTGATAATTCCGGTTTGGCTTGTGCTGTCGCTTTTGCTGACGGTTGCCGGGCCTTTTGGAACATATATTACGGTTGAATTGCACCGGCGGGCGGCCTTTTGGCTGATCCTTGTAGGCTTAGCGCTTGCCATAGGGTTGGTGCTGTACCGGTTCAGCTCCCGATTCAGTTTTTCAAGGGGCGTATATTTCACCGGACTGGTTACGGCTGCTGGCACCAGTCTGGTTTTCGCGCCTTTGTTCGTCATGCTGATGCAGCGGCTGACTGCTGATCCGTCGGCGCATGTGCCAAGCGTGGCCGAGGTGGCGCTGTTCATCTTTTCCGCAACGGCCGGTGCGGTGGCGCTTCGCGAAATCTGGCGGGGCACATCCGCGATGGCGGTTCCTGTGGCCGAAAATCCGGAAGCATCGCCCGCAGCGTTCGCCATGCCGCAAGTGGTGGAGGCATCGCCCCGAAGCCCCCGGCTGCTTGACCGGCTTCCCGATGGCCTGCGGGGTGACCTGTTGCGGATTTCGGTCCGTGATCACTATGTCGATGTCACCACCACCCAGGGCACACATGCCCTGTTGATGCGGTTTTCCGACGCGATCAGCGAAACCGAAGGTGCCGATGGCTTGCAGGTGCACAGGTCTCATTGGGTTGCACGTAGCGCAATCGACAAAGTGACGCCGGGGCGGGGCAAGGCCATGGTGCATCTTGTTGATGGCTCGACCGTGCCGGTCAGCAAGCCCTACGTCCCCGTCTTGCAGGATCAGGGCTTTTTGCCCGCAGATGCCAGCGGGACGACCCGCATGGTCTGACCGGTCGTTATCGCCAGTCCGCCCCCGGGAAACAGCGACAAAAGCGCCGGATCGTCGCAATAAAGGCCACCCGTGAAGCTTCCGAAAGCGGGCAGCAGCAGGCGATCCTCCCCCAGCAGGAAACAGCGGAACGACTTCCCCGCGAGCCTTGTTTTGGGGTGATAGTGCCCCGAAACTTCGCCGGAACTGTCATTGGTGGCGACGGCAATATGCCGGAAGACCAGCTTTTCCACATGCAGTTCTGCCAGATGCTCGCCGCCGATCGCCACGGGCCCGGGATCGTGGTTGCCCTCGATCCAGATCCAGCGACGCCCGGCCATCATTCGCGCGATCCAGTCTGTGGCCTGCCTGGGCAGGTCTGCCCCGGCATGCCGGTCGTCGAAACTGTCGCCAAGACAGACAACCGCTGCGGGCCGGGTCAGGGCGATGACGCTGTCGAGTGCGGACAGGGTTTCCGTTACCTCATAGGGCGGCAAAAGCGCGCCACCGAAACGCGCCGCCCGCCGGGCCTTGCCGATATGCAGGTCGGATACGATCAGCAACCGCCGGGCAGGCCACCACAGCGCACCAGAGGGCAGGGCACAAAGCGCCGCGCCGCAGAAGATAAAATCATGTCCGTTCATGGCTTGTTCTTGCGCTTTGCCAGCGGAAATGGCAAGCCTCGGTCAAATCCGGCCTCAGTCAAGTCCGGCCTCTGCCATCAGGCGTGCAGCTTCGGCATCAGCAAGACGTTCACGCGCGGCACCGTGTACCGGGACGCGGCCAACCTCCAGCAGCAGGGGCGCGGCAAGCGGCGTGATCCTTTCGCATCGGACGTGGTCAATGCGCCCGGCAACATCGGTCAACATCGCCTCGATCCGGCCGAAGTCGACAAGTCCGCGCATCGCCTCTTCCCGGGTCAGCCGCAACAGCAGGTGGTCGGGGTCGTGGCGGCGCAGGGTGTCATACAGGATGTCCGATGAAAATGTGGCCTGCCGCCCGGATTTACGCTTGCCCGCGTGCTGGCGTTCGATCAGACCGGCGATCACAGCCACATTGCGGAAGGTACGCTTCATCACGGCATTTTCCGCCAGCCAGCCTTCCAGCCCGTCGCGCAGACGTGGCAGGTCAAGCAGCGCCGCCACATCGCGAACGGGGTCCAGCGCCCAGATTTGTACGGCGTAATCGGTGGCGACAAAGCCCAGTGGGTGCAGGCCGTCTTCCTCCATCCGCTTGGTCAAGAGCAGGCCCAGCGTCTGCATGGCATTGCGCCCGGCAAAACCGTAAAGGCACAGGTGTTCCCGGCCGTTATGGGGAAAGCTTTCGGCCAGCAGACGGCCCGTTTGGGGAAGGTG
>JBOFCO010000085.1:0-35015 GCA_051646105.1 Paracoccaceae bacterium | reverse complement strand
GCAGTTCCAGCCCGATGCCCAGCGCGGTGCCAGGCAGGGCGGCGACAATGGGCTTGCCGCCCTTCTTTGTCTTTAGATCCATCCCGGCCAGTTCAATCTTGCGCAGCACCCCGTGCATCTTCATCACGCCGTCAAAGATTGCCTGTGCCCCGCCGGCCCGCATTCCTGCGATGACGTTCAAATCCATCCCGCCCGCGAAATCCTTTTTGCCCGATGTCAGGATCACGCCTTTCACCGCCGCATCGGCTATGGCCGTATCGATATGCCCCTCAAGTTCCGCAAAACCTGCCATCGACATGACGTTCATCGACTTGCCTGTCAGATCCCAGGTGATCGTGGCCACACCGTCAGCATCGACAGCATAGGTGAAATCGGTCATCGGTTCGTCTCCTTGGGCCAGCCGGGCCAGGGGGTGCCGTCCTTGTGCAGTTGCCACCGCAGCCCGCCCCGGCGGATGTAGTGCAGATCATGATCCGGATAATGCACGACATCTTCCCGCAGGCGAGTCCCCACGGTAAAAAGCACGGTCCGTGACGCACCGTCATTCCGCAGGCAATGGCCATTTGGCACGTTTGCCGGCCAGCAGACGCAATCGCCTGGGGCAAGCGAATGCTCTCCGTCGTTCTCGATCAGGGTCGGATGACCTTCAAGCACATACAGAAATTCATCCTCTGCCTCGTGCCAGTGACGCAGCGAAGACTGTGCGCCGGGATGCAAAACCGCCAGATAGGCACCGAACTGTGTCAACCCGCCCGCGTCCGACAGCGCAATATCTTCGGCCCTGCCAAGATCGTTCCATAGATCAGGATAGCTGCCGACCGCAGGGTCCGGCGGGACCGCGCCCATCCGAAGGATGCGCGGTTTTGGCGTGCCGTCAAAAGTCTTGCCCCAGGCAGGCGGAAGGCCACGCAATTCGCCGGGAAGGTCGCCTTCGCGCAGCACCTCGCCACCCGTGGTGACCACCTGCCAACGGGTATCGCCGTTGATCTGTCGGCAGTCGTCATCGGGATAGGTGCAGACATCCCCGTATGCACGCGAACCGACGATCAGCCAGCGGCAAGGGCTGTCACCGCGATTTGTGAAGTGATGCGCGTTCGGATCACCATGCCGGAATGCCACCGCATCGCCGGGGAACAGGTCGGTCAGGCCACCGTCATCCCGCAACGTGGCAGTACCGGACAGGACATAAAGGAATTCATCCTCTGCCGAATGCCAGTGTCGGCGGCTGGACCATGCGCCGGGGGAAAGCGTGTCGATATAGGCCCCGAACTGGCGCAAGCCGCCCGCGACCGACAGATGAAGGGTGTACAGCCCTTCCTGTTCGCTGACCGGGGCTTGCTCGGCGTTTACGATCATGCCGGCAGCGCTGGCCGAAGCTCAGCCATATTTTCGGGTGCCCCAATCCTCTGGCGGGGGTGGGCGCAGAGGATCTTTGCCGAGTTCGATGAACTTCATCGGCCAGACCTCATTTTCGATGGGGTAATAGGCTTCTGAAAACCGCCAGCCAAGTGCCGTCCGTATCAGGACCTGCCGGGACGCATGGGGGGCGGCGATGCGTTGATCACCAGAGATCATGTGCGTGAAGTGCAGCCCCTCGATACGTTCCCGGCCGACATATCGGGCTTCGCGGCCGATCCGTTCGTAATGGGTGATGCCACGTTCTTTCAGGCCATTGTGCATGTTGTGGAAGGTTTCGATGAAGTCTTCATCGCACAGAAGCGTAAACGTGGCCCGATTGGTGTGGATCAGATACGGCAGCGCGATCTTTTGGATATAGGCATCGAAATCCTCGGCCAATATCGCCCGGGATACGGAATCGAGCGCTTCCTGATAGATGGTCAGCGGGTTCATGGCACCAGCCCTCCGGTATCAGGCCGCTGCTGGTTGGCTCCAGTGGCGGCGATCATTGGCCCAGAAAACCACAGTCAACGGCTTCGGCAAGGGTATTCCGTCAATTCCCGGTGCCTGATAGAGATTTGCATTGTGAAAATCTTCCAGTGAATGATTTCACTGAAAGTGAAACAACTTTAGCGAGATAGGACGCAAGAAACTGGTAGGCGCATTGGGCGATTTTCTCTCCGAAACGTTCACGATAAGCCGATTCGGGAAATCATCTTTGGCGCGGACCAGACCACTCCGTACCGTCCCAATAGGTGAATCGGGCTTTTCCGGACGCAAGCTCCACCCGCAGATCGACATCGGAATAAGTTGCGACCTCGCGTTTTGCCTTGCTGCCGACAACCAGGAAACGTGCAGGGGCATTGCTGCGATTCATGAAATGGTGACCATCCGGCGTGTTCGCCGGAAAGGCGGCGCAATCGCCTGCGCGCATCACCTCTTCGCCATCGTTTGTCACCATGATGCATTCGCCTTCGGTCACCAGGATGAATTCATCTTCCTCCTGGTGCCAGTGGCGCAGCGACGAGATCGCGCCCGGATCCAGCGTTACAAGGTTCACACCGAACTGCGTCAACCCGCCCGCATCCCCCAGCCGCAGCGAGGATCGCCCTTTCATCATCGAGGCGTAGGGTTCGGGATAGATCGATCCTGTCTTGACCGGCACCTGCGACAGGTCGAGCTTTTTCATCATACCCTCTCGATGATCGTGGCCGCGCCCATGCCGGAGGCAACGCAAAGCGTGGCAAGGCCGACAGACTTGCCGCGGCGTTCCAACTCATCAAGCAGCGTGCCGATGATGATCGCTCCGGTCGCGCCCAGCGGATGACCCATGGCGATGGACCCGCCGTTGACATTCACCTGGTCAGGCGAAACGTCAAAGGCCTGCATGAACCGCAGCACGACCGCCGAAAACGCCTCGTTAACCTCGAACAGGTCGATGTCGGAAATCGCCATGCCGCTGTCGCGCAGGATTTTTTCGGTTACCGGCACCGGGCCGGTCAGCATGATTGTCGGGTCGGTCCCGATCTTCGCCGTGGCACGGATGCGTGCGCGGGGTTTCAGCCCATGCGCCTTGCCGAATTCGGCATTGCCGACCAGTACAGCCGCTGCGCCGTCGACGATGCCGCTGGAATTGCCTGCGTGGTGAATATGCTCGACCCGTTCCAGATGCGGGTACTTCATCAGGGCGATCTTGTCGAAGCCCGGCATCACCTCGCCCATGTCCTTGAACGCCGGTTTCAGTCCGGAGAGCGCCGCCATGTCGGTGCCGGGCCGCATGTATTCGTCCCTGTCAAGGATGGTCAGTCCGTTGCGATCCGTGACCGGCACGATGGACTTCGCAAATCGTCCGTCTGCCCATGCCTCTGCCGCGCGGCGCTGACTTTCCACCGCCAGTCCGTCGGCCTGATCACGGGTAAAGCCGTATTCGGTGGCGATGATGTCGGCGGAAATCCCCTGTGGCACGAAATACGTCTTCATGGCCAGCGTCGGGTCTACGGCAATTGCCGCCCCGTCACTGCCCATCGCCACGCGGCCCATCATTTCCACGCCGCCAGCAATATAGGCCGCGCCCCCGCCGCCTTTTACCTGATTGGCGGCAAGGTTCACCGCCTCCATCCCGCTTGCACAAAAGCGGTTGATGGCAAGGCCGGGGATGCGTTCATCAAGGCCCGACAGCAGAACCGCAGACCGTGCCAGACAGCCGCCCTGTTCGCCGACCTGCGTGACATTTCCCCAGATCACATCCTCGACCGCGTGACCGGACAGGCCGTTGCGCGCAGCTACCGCATCCAGCATCTGCGCCGACAGCGAAACCGCCGTCACCTCATGCAGCGCCCCGTCAGGTCGTCCTTTGCCGCGTGGGCTGCGGATGGCATCATAGATGAAGGCGTCAGACATTTTTCCCCCTTTTACCTGTTACAGGCAGCCGCAGTCGGGTACGTCCGCACATGGACCGCAATCGCAGTCGCGCCAGAGCGGACGATCATTACGTTTGTCGCCCCTTTCCCGTTCCGCGCGCAACTTTTCCGCTGCGTCACGGCAGGCGGCAAATCTTGCAAAGATCTGCGAAATCGCGCGCCGTATTCCATGTTCGGTTATGGTCCGGTCGGCAAAGACCGAACAACTTTGTCCACCGAAGAGTATCCGATGCGCACAACCATAGCCTTTACGCGGCGAAAGATGGCGCCGGTACTGCCCGATGGCCCAGAGTGCTGCCCGCGCCGCCACGATCAGGCCCGATCCGACGGATTGCCGGGCATCAGGTCATAGGGCGGCTTCCAGCCGGGCAGGGCGGAAATGCGGGCCAACCAGCGGTCGATGTTGGGCCAGTCCGCGCGGGAAAAACCAAACGGCTCCGGGTAGTAAAGATAACCGCAGCAGGACAGGTCCGCGATGGTCAGTGCATCGCCCACGATCCACTCGCGCGCCTCAAGATGTCGGTCCAGAACCTGATAGGCAGCCTTCAACCGGCCTTGCAGGAACGGGACCACGCCTTCGGGGCGCCTTTCGGGTGGCAGGAAATTCGCAAGAAAGCGCGTGGTGCCGATCTGGGTGGACAGCTTGTGATTGTCCCAGAACATCCAGCGCAGAACCTCGCGCCGCTCTGCAGCTGACCGCCCGCCCAGCTTGCCGGTCTTGGAACTGATGTAGTCCAGCATGACACCCGACTGGGTCAGCCTGGTATCCCCATCGATCAGAACCGGAACCTCGCCCATTTCGTTGATTTCACGGAAGGCCGCGGTGCGCGCCTCGCCGTTGAAGAAATCAACGAACACCGGTTCCCATTCCTGACCCGTCAAAGTCAGCGCTAGTGCAACCTTGTAAGCGTTGCCGGATTCACCGAAGCAGTAAAGCTTGATGGTCATCGTCTTTGGCCCCCGTCATTGTCGCGCCATCAAAAGCTGCGTGCGCCCGAGGCTGCAGCATACTTTGCGCAAAGGAAGTCACAAGCCAAAGGGCGTCGGTCTGAGCGGGCTTTCGGTGCTTCAGTCTTGTGCGGTTTTGTGAAACTCCACCTGTCGCGGGATCAGCCCTCTGCCGCGTGATCCAGTCTTTGCCGCGCAATGGTTTCATTCCGGTCGGCGCGGGCCTGATCCTCCAGTGCCTGCGCGACGAAATCCAGATGCGCCTCGACCGCAGAACGCGCGGCGGCGGCATCCCGCGACAGCAATGCCGAAAGGATCGCCCGGTGCTGGTCCAGCAGCGCATCGCGGGTGCGGCGCTGGCGAAAGATGATCTGGCGATTGTAAAACACGCCCTGACGCAGCAGGTCGAACATCGACCGCATCATGTGCAGCATCACCAGATTGTGCCCGGCCTCGATAATCGCCATGTGGAAATCGGCATCCAGCGCCGCTTCTTCCGAGGGATCACGCTTGGCATGGGCGGTTTCCATTCGGGAAAAGACGGTCCTGATCACCTGAAGATCGGTATCCGAGGCATTTTGCGCCGCACGTTCCGCTGCCATCGCCTCCAGATCGCGGCGGAACGACAGGTAATCCCGCACGGCTTCGTCATGCTCTGCCAGAAGGCGGACAAGAGCGGGGGAAAAGGCTGACCCCAACACCTCGGCGACGAAAACACCGGCACCTGCGCGTGTAACAAGCAGGCCCGCGGTCTGCAGTTCCGCCAGCGCCTCGCGCAGCGACGGGCGCGATACGGCCAGCCGGTCGGCCAGATCGCGCTCCGATGGCAGGCGTTCTCCGGGGCGCAGGATGCCGCGCAGGATCAGAAGCTCAATCTGTCGGCGCACGGCGTCGGATAGCTTTTCTGGCGGGATTTTCTGGAATGGCATTGCGGCCCCGGCTGCGATTGGTCAAGGAATATGACCACATGAACCCCAAGGCAAGCAAAAGGCCCGGGGATAACCCGGGCCTTGCGATCTGCTGAACGAAAGTTCAGTTCGTCGGGCGGATGATGATTTCCACACGGCGGTTCTGGGCGCGGCCTTCGGCGGTGGCGTTGGTCGCGATGGGCTGATCCTCGCCCCGGCCATAGGCGGCGATACGACCCGCCGCCACACCCGACCCGATCAGCACCGATGCGACAGAGCTGGCGCGCCGCTGCGACAGGTCGGCGTTATAGGCGGCCTCGCCGGTGTTGTCGGTGTGGCCGATGACATCGACGCGGCTGTTCGGATAATTGTTCAGCGATTGTGCCACGGCAACAAGATCGCGCTGCAGATCGGGGCGCAGCGCGGCGCTGTCGGTGGCAAACAGCAGGTCTTGCGGCATCCGCACGACGAGTTCATTGCCGGTGTTCACCACCTGCACATTGCCCGATGTCGCCGCCTGCAATTCGGCTGCCTGCTTGTCCAGCACGTTGCCAACAATCGTCCCGGCAATCGCGCCCAGGCCCGCGCCAACGGCCGCGTTGCGCACGCGGTCATTGCCGCTTTCGCGGGTGGCACCCAGAAGGCCGCCGATCACGGCACCGGTCACAGCACCCTGCTGGGTGCGCTGGTTGCCATTGGGGGCCATGGGATCGGCGCAGGCGGCCAGAAGCAGCCCGCCCAGGGAAAGAAGAAGGATCGGTTTCGTTGCACGCATGATTTGCCTCAAGGATACGCCCGCTGTCGGGGCCATGTCCTGCCTATACCACCGCTTTGGGGCATCTATGAATGCCAGCGGGCGCGTGGATGGCAGGTTCCTGCCGAATCTGTCATGTGCCGTGACCTTGTGCAATGGCCTGTCTGGCGGGCACCGCCGTGGTTGACAATGCGTCATCCCGTGCGGCTTCCCATGCCAGCATGGCGCGCTTGACCGGCAGGCCCCAGTGATAGCCGCCTAGCCCCCCCGATTTGCGCAACGCGCGATGGCACGGGATCAGCCAGGCCAGCGGGTTGCGGCCCACTGCTGTGCCCACCGCCCGCACCGCGCGCGGGCTGCCGATGGCGCAGGCAATGTCGGAATAGGTCGTGACATGGCCCGACGGTATGGAAAGCAACGCCTCCCAGACCTTGATCTGGAAGGGGGCGCCGAAAAGCTGCACGGCTGGCATCGGCCCGGATGGCGCAAAAGCGGCATCAACCCATGCGGCGATTGCATCCGGGTCTTCGACATAGTCTGCGCCGGGCCAGCGGGATTTCAGGTCGGCCATTGCGGCCACCCGTCCGGTTTCGGCGGTAAAGGCCATGGCGCAAAGCCCGCGTTCGGTTCCCATCGCAAGCACCTCTCCGAACGGGGATGGGAAGCGGCCATAGCGAATTGTCAGTCCGGAACCGCCACGGGCATAGTCGCCGGGGCTCATCGCCTCCCACCGCAGGAACAGGTCGTGCAGGCGACCGGTGCCGGAAAGCCCGGCATTCATCGCCGTATCAAGCAACGAATGCCGACCGGCCAGCATGGCCTTTGCATGGCCCAGCGTCAGATATTGCTGATAGCGTTTCGGCGAAACACCGACCCAGCGCGAGAAGATGCGCTGGAAATGCATCGTGCTCATCCCCAGTCTGGACGCCAGATCATCCAGCGCCAGCGGTCCCGCCCCTTGGTCTTCAGCCGCATCGATCAGGTCAAGCGCGCGGGCAATGACGCCATAGTGATACCGGGTTTCTGATGTGTCATCCATTACTGCACCTCCGTTCCCGCCAAACTAGCCGGGAGGACAGTTCCGCGCGACCCGTATGTTGCGCATTGTGCTTTCAGCAGGCCCGCCTTTGGGATGTTGGAAAATAACGCATCATCCATGCGGATTTTCTTGTCGTGGACAGTCGGCCCCGGCATATGAAGCACATGGTCGCGCAACTTCCCTATGCATCTATGAAAGAGGTCTTTAGCCGGTTCCGGGCAGCCGACGCCCATCCGCAGGGGGAGTTGCACCACACCAACGCTTTCACTCTGCTTGTGGCGGTGGCGCTTTCGGCGCAGGCCACGGACGCCGGGGTGAACAAGGCGACGCGCCCGCTGTTTTCAACCGTCGATACCCCGCAGAAGATGCTTGATCTTGGCGAGGAGGGATTGACCGAGGCGATCAGGACCATCGGCCTGTTCCGGCAGAAGGCCAAGAACGTGATCCGCCTGTCGCGTATCCTCGTCGATGACTACGGGGGCGAGGTGCCATCATCACGCGCGGCGCTGCAATCGTTGCCGGGCGTGGGGCGCAAGACGGCGAATGTGGTGCTGAACATCTGGTTCCATCATCCCGCGCAGGCGGTTGACACCCATATCTTTCGCGTCGGCAATCGCAGCGGCATCGCGCCCGGCAAGGATGTGGATGCGGTAGAGCGCGCGATAGAAGACAATGTTCCAGCGGAATTTCAGCCCCATGCCCACCACTGGCTGATCCTGCACGGCCGGTATATCTGTCTGGCCCGAAAACCCCGCTGCGCCGATTGCCTGATCCGCGATCTGTGCCAGTTCAAGGAGAAGACCGCGTGACCCAAGCCCAGATCTATCAGGTTGTCGGCATCGGCAATGCCATGGTTGATGTGCTGACCCAATGCACCGACGATTTTCTGGACTGGATGGGGATCGAAAAGGGCATCATGCAGCTTGTCGACCGTGAACGGGGCGAAACGCTTTATGCGGCCATGCAGGAACGCACGCAGGCACCCGGCGGTTCGGTCGGCAACACGCTGGCGGGGCTTGGCAATCTTGGCCTGAAAACCGCCTTTGTCGGAAGGGTCAAGGATGATGCGCTGGGCCGTTTCTATGCCCGTTCGCTGGAGGGCGAGGGCACGGCATTCCCGAACCCGCCGACTGCAGAGGCAGAACATCCTACTTCGCGGTCGATGATCTTTGTCACCCCGGATGGCGAACGGTCGATGAACACCTATCTGGGTGCTGGCGCGGATTTCGGCCCCGGTGATCTGGATGATGCCACAGTGCGCGGTGCCGAATACCTGTTTCTGGAAGGCTATCTGTTCGACAAGGATCAGGGCAAGGCTGCCTTTCTGAAGGCGGCGCGGGCCTGTCATGAAGGTGGCGGCAAGGCAGGCATTTCTCTCTCTGATCCGTTCTGTGTCGACCGCCACCGCGCCGATTTCCGGCGACTGGTGCGTGAAGAAATGGACTATGTCATCGGCAATCAGCACGAATGGTGTTCACTTTATCAGACAGAAGATGTGGAAACCGCGCTGGCATCGGCCCGTGCAGATTGCCCCTTGGTGGTCTGTACGCGGTCGGGGGCCGATGTGGTGCTGATCCGGGGCGACGAAAGGGTAGAGGTGCCGGTGAAACGCGTGGTGCCGGTGGATGCCACTGGCGCGGGCGACCAGTTTGCCGCCGGATTCATCTATGGCATGGCAACCGGGCAAAGCCTGAAAACCGCTGGTCGCATGGGCTGCATCGCCGCGGCAGAGGTGATCGGTCATTTCGGTGCCCGACCAGAGGCGGATGTCAAGGCATTGTTCCGGGCCGACGGGCTGATCTGAAGGCAGTCAGCGAAGATCCTTGCGGATCACCAACTTCAACCCCGACCAGGTCTCATCAATCGCGCAGACCTTGATATCGACAAAGCCCATCGGCAGGGCGATTTCACGCACTGTGTCCTCGGTGATTTCCGACGGCAGTTTCGAAGCTTTCTTGGGCCAGGAAGCCCAGACCATCCCGTCTTTCGCGATGCTGGTGCGAGCCTTGCTCAGCACTGCCTCCAGCATTGCGCGGCGGGTCGTGAACAGATGCAGGAAGCACAGGCCCGGCGGAAACGGATTATCCACTGACAGCGCCGGCGGCGCGGCGGGTATGTCCAGCAGCGCCGCGTAGTCCATAGGTGCGCCGATGACGGCGGCGACGGTGTCTATCCTGTAGCCAAGCTTGTCTTTCAGCGGTTTGCCGGAATAACCCGCCACGATCAATCGCCCAGCTTGGCGTGAACCTCGTCCAGATCGACCTCGCCCAGCGGCATCTTGTTCGCCGGATTCTCGAAATCATAGCGGAAGAGCTGGAAGTCCTTCTTGTAGATTTCATAGACCAGATGCATCGACAGGTCGTCGAAATAGGCTTCGACCGGATGCGCGCGTTTAGGGCCGTGGCCTTCGCTTTCATTGAATCGGGGGATGGTCTTCAGGTCGACAGGATGGGCCATTTCCATGGCATCCAGCACCCTCTGCATGCCTTCGTCAAACTTCTCGGTAAAGAAAATCTGGTCGTAGCGCCCACCGTTGACAATAAAGGTCGAGATATGCCCCGACATGGCCGACCAGTGGATGTCCGGTTCCATCGGGCGGCGCCAGCGGATGGTATCGCGGGCAAACAGCAGAAAGCGGCGGAAGCTGGCGATCTGATCAAAATCGCCCTCCACCTCGATCCCGTAGCGCTGGGTCAACAGCGGCACAAGGTTCCCGCGATAGCGCTTGCCGTTGCGCTGGACACCGCAAATCTTGTCAAAGAACGACGACAGGATGCGGGTATAAGGATTGCGCACACAGGTAAAGGCCAGCGACTTGTGCGATTTCACATTCTTTTCGATCAGCGGTTGGCTGACCTCCCGCGACCATTTGTGCAGGCCCTCCGTTGCGTCGTGAATGTCGCCATCAAAGAAACGACCGTGGTCGGAATAGAACATGATCTGCCCGATGGTCGAGCAGGCACATTTCGGAACGACGCGATAGACGACACTTTCGCTTTCGGTCATCCATGTTCCGGGAAACCCCATGAAACACCTATTTTCTTGCCCTGGCGTCTCGCGCCGGGCCGAAACATCCTTGCCGCATGACAAAGCAAAACTGCCCGCGCATTTCAACGCTCCATTGCGCTAAACCGAAAATGGTTGCAGAAAAGCCCGCAAACCGGTTTCCAGAATGGCAAAAATCGCTTTCATACTTCTGTGTCACAAGGACCCGAAAGGGGTGATCCTTCAGGCTGAAAGCCTGACGGCTGCGGGCGACTATGTCGCGATCCATTTCGACGCGCGTGCGCGGTCCGAGGATTTCCAGGCGCTGAAGGACGCCTTGGGCGACAATCCGAACGTTGCCTTTGCGAAGCGGCGCGTCAAATGCGGCTGGGGAGAGTGGAGCCTGATTTCCGCCACGCTGTCGGCGGTTCGTGCGGCGGTAGAGGCCTTTCCCCGCGCAACGCACTTCTACATGCTGTCCGGCGACTGCATGCCGATCAAGACGGCCGAATACATTCACGATTTCCTTGACCGAAACGAGGCCGATTTCATCGAAGCCTTCGATTTCTTCAAATCCGACTGGATCAAGACGGGGATCAAGGAAGAACGGCTGGTCTATCGCCATTATTTCAACGAACGCCTGCGCAAGAAGCTTTTCTATGGTGCGCTCGGGTTGCAAAAGCGGTTGGGGATCAGACGAGAGGTTCCCGCAGATCTTCAGGTGATGATCGGCAGCCAGTGGTGGTGTCTGCGCAGGCAGACGGTTGAGGCGGTTCTGACCTTCTGCGCCGCCCGGCGCGATGTCATGCGTTTCTTTTCCACGACCTGGATTCCGGATGAAACCTTCTTTCAGACGCTGGTCCACCATCTTGTGCCGCACCGCGAAATCCGCCTCCGCACGCTGACCTTTCTGATGTTTTCCGACTATGGGATGCCGGTCACCTTTTACAACGACCAGTATGACCTGCTGATGGCGCAGGATTTTCTGTTCGCCCGCAAGATTTCGCCCGATGCACAGGTACTGAAAGAACGGCTGAGCGCGCTGTTCCTGTCATCGGGACAAAGCTTCACAATTTCCAACGAAGGTCGGCGGCTGCATCAGTTTCTGACCAGCCGGGGGCGCGAGGGGCGGCGTTTTGCCCCACGCATATGGGAGGCCAACGCAACTTTTGGGCGCAACCGTGAACTGCTGTTGGTCGTGTGCAAGAAATGGCACGTGGCCAAACGGCTGGTGGCCCGCATCCGCGAAACGACCAATCTGGCCGCGCTGGAATATGTCTTTTCCGAATTGCAGGCCCCGCTGCCCGATCTGGGAGGGATTGAAAGCAGCCTTGAAAAGCGGGGTCGGCACTGCCGGGCTTTCTTGCGGCTTATGTTCGATGTGCAGGAAACCGACCGGATGCTGGTCTGCCTTGACCCGTCAAGCTTCGAGATGATGAAGGATTTCTATACCGACAAGGCGAGTGTGCGGATGCTGGAGATTTCCTGCAACTTCACCGATGACTACCTGATCGGCCATTCCCGGCGCGTGGGCCTGTCGGGCGACAGCACCCCGCTTGACGTGATCGAACGTCTGTTGCCGACAATCCGCCACGACGTGACCTTTGAAAGCGAACGTATCCGCGATGCGAATTTTCCGCGGACCTACCGCATGTTCGAAAGCCGCAGCCCGGCGCAGAACGCCCATGCCCTTGCCGCTTTCCTGACAGTTTCGACAGAGGTTGCGCGCGATCTGGCGGCGACGGATTATCTTTACGCTGACTGACCCAAGACCGAGGAACTGCCATGATCCCCGCCTATGACGCCCAGAACGTCTTTGCCCGCATCCTGCGCGGCGAAATCCCCTGCAAGAAACTGCACGAGACAGAACACAGCCTCGCCTTTCTTGACATCAGCCCCCAGGCGCCGACGCATGTGCTGGTGATCCCGAAGGGTGCCTATGTGAGCTATGAGGATTTCGCGCTGCGGGCGTCGGATGCCGAGATCCTTGATTTTACCCGTGCTTTGGCAGAGGTCTGCCGCATCACCGGGGCAGGGGAGGCGGGTGGCGGCAGCGGTTTTCGTGCCATCACGAATGCGGGCGTGGTCAGCGGGCAGGAAGTGCCGCACATGCACGTTCACATTCTGTCGGGGCGTCCGCTTGGGCGCCTTGTGGAACGCGCGGGTTGACTGCGGTCAAAGGGATTGCGGCCAAACGGATTGCGCCCGGTCTTGCCCATCCGCTATCATGTGGCAAAGAGGCCCGGCAGGGCAGAATCTGCGGAACGGAGTCGTACATGCCCATCGATGCCCCGGAAACGGCTGAAGTCACATCCCTCAAGGTCGCCTGTGACGGTGGCGAGGGCGCGTTGGGCCATCCGCGTGTCTGGATCGTCATTCCCGAAGCCACAGGCTGGGCGGAATGCGGCTATTGCGACAAGCGGTTTGTCCTGAAACCGGGCGCGCATCACGACCATCACTGAAACAATGGCCATCAACCGAAATGCCCGACCCTGAAAGGGGCCGGGCATTCGCTTTTTTCGGGTTTCAGATCAGGACACCATTCACATAAAGATCGGCATCGGCATCGATTCCAAAGGTCGCCAGGCCGACCTTGTAACGGTCATAAACCTGTCCGCCCTCGGTCACGCTGCCAAGGAAAGTGACCGGCTGATTGCCAGCAACGCGCACGGTATCCGTGCTTTCGGCCACGATACGCAATTCCGCATCCACGGCCTTGCGCATCTGGGTGTAGCTGAAGGTAATGTTGTCCGCCTCGCCATTGGCGAGGTCCAGGATTTCTACCGAGTTGAACAGAACGTTCTGCGCATTCTGGGTGCCGCCTGCACGGAACAGGACACGGTCAATGCCGGTGCCACCGCTGATCGAATAATCGGCGGTGTCAAAGACAAACACATCGGCGCCATCACCGCCGCCCAATGTGTCCACGCCCGCGCCGCCATCAAGATAGTCGTTTCCGGTAGAGGCGTTGACACGGTCATTGCCGCCGCCGCCCGTCAGGTAATCCGTTCCGGCAGAGCCGTTGACGGTTTCGTTGGCAGCAGTGCCGTTGCGCACCAGGCTATAGTTGGCCGGGTTGTAGGTCAGGATCGGCGGCTCGTCCCCGCCGCCGGTCCCGCCTGTTTCGCGAATGCCCGCGTCGGTCGTGGTGTTGCTGCCGCCTGCCGCGATGGTGATATTCGATGTGCGACCGGCCCCCGAGCCCAGAATGCTGGTCACGTCGCTGTCGACGGCATCGTTAGTCCCGACATTGGCGGTGACAAAGGCCTTGCCCGTACCAGGGCTACCGAATTCCACCTGATAGGTACCGGCATCCAGCCCGTTGAAGCTGTAGTTGCCGGAACTGTTGGTCGTGGTCGTTGCCACCAATGTGGCACCTTCGTACAGGCGAACCATCGCACCGGACACGCCCGCTTCGCCATTGTCGACACCGTTGTCGTTGGCATCATCGAAATAGCGACCAGAGATCACGCCCGTACCCGGATCAGTGCCACCGCCGCCACCTGTCGCATTCTGCAGCAGACGGGCATATTGCGCCACGGCAGTTGCCGCCGACTGCTGCATCAGTTGCGCATCGGCAAGGCTGACGCCGGCAGGCCGCCACACCGAGGCAGAGGGCGGGGCTTCGTTGAAGGAGGTGCGGTAAAGCACATTCGCGAACAGATAGGCCATCAGCGCCGTCGGATGCACATTGTCTGCCGTCATCATGTTTTCGGCTGTTGTGCCGTCATCGCCATAGCGGTCGCTAAGCGCGGCATGGGCAAGCGCATAGGCCCGCGCATTGGGCGCATGCGCAGCGCCGTTCGCCGTCGCCACGCTGTTGTAGATGCTGTGGTGGCCGGAGGTATAGCTGTCTGTCGTGCTGCTGATCTGCCAGTCGCCTGCCCACAGGCCGTAAAGCATGACCTTTGCACCATTCGCGTGCGAAAGGTCGGAAAGAAGCTCTGCATAGGTCGCGAAGTTCGATTCGTCCGCGCCATTGAGGACAACGACATCATAGACGCCCTTGGCGATTTCGTTACGGGCGTTGATGTTCAGCGTATCGTTCCAGTGATCTTCCAGCGTGCCACCGCCGATATACGTGCCCGTGAAGGTCACGTTGTGGCCGCCGAGATTGGCCAGCGTCTTGAACTGCTCTGTCGGAGCAAGCGATGCGACGCCACCGGGTCTGTAATAGGTTGCGGAATTGCCGACGAATAGGAAGTTCATAATTTACCCCACCATATGAGAATTGTCACCCGGTCGCATAATAGCGCCTGGCAGGGGCGCATTGAAAGGCACCCTGCCGTCAACGTTATCGAAACTAACAATTTGTGATTTGGCTATTGTCCGCTGTCGGTCATACCAGCCCGGACTCGACCACCAGCCGCGCATCCTGATCTATGCCGAAGATGGCAAGCCCGACCTGCCAGCGATCATAGGTCTGACCGCCTTCGTCGACCTTGCCCAGGAATATGGCCGTCTGGTCGGTGCCGATCCGCACCGTGTCGCCTGCCTCTGCCACAATGCGCAATTCCGCGTCGGCGGCCTTGCGTAGCTGCTGATAGGCCAGTGTCACGTCATCGGTCATGCCGTTCGCCATGTCGAAGACCTCGACCGATGCAAGGACGACATTCCCGGCGTCCTGTGTGCCGCCATCACGGAACAGGATCCGATCAATGCCCGAGCCGCCGTGGATCAGGGCATCGGCGCTGTCGAAGATGAACATGTCATCGCCCAGTCCGCCGGTCATGATATCCTCGCCAGTCCCGCCATCCAGCAGGTCATCGCCACCGAAGCTGCGCAGCAGATCGTTGCCGTCGCCGCCAGACATGAAATCGTCCGTTGCGCCGGAACCGCTCAGCGTCTCGGCCGCATCTCTGCCCATGACAGACAGGTCGTAATCCGCAGGATCGACCGCAATGATCGCCGGATTGTTCGGCGGTGGGACCACAACCTTCAGTTCGGCACCCGCATCGGTCGTGCCGTTCTTTTCGGCTGTGCCCAGAACGATCACCGCGGTCACACCACTGCCGTCGCCCCGATCAGCAGCCACATCGCTGTCGCTTGCATCATCGCCGACGTCAGCTTTCACAAAGCGGTAGCCGCTGCTGCCGACATCGAACCTGACGCTGTAATCCCCCGCTTTCAGCCCAGCAAAGCTGTAATCGCCTTCAGCATCGGTGGTCGTTGTTGCGACCACTTCGCCGTCGCGCAGAAGTTCTACCGTCACACCCGCGAAACCCACATCGGCTTCATCCTGACCATCGCCATCGGCATCGATAAAGCAGCGCCCGGCGATTTCGGCCGTTTCCGGATCAGCCGGTGGCACAAGCGGAATCATATATTTCGCGGAAACGTCGGCCACGATCCGCTGTACCATTTCGGCATCGGCAAGCGACACGCCCTTGGGCCGCCATTCCGCAGCGGACGGCGGTGCTTCGTTGAAATAGGTCCAGTACATCGTGCAGGCCACGACATAGCCGCCCAAGGCGGTCGCGTGGATGCCGTCGACGGTCAGCATGTTTTCTGCCGTGGTACCGTTGTCGCCGTTTCCGTAAAGCCGTGTCAGTTCGGCATAGACGGCAAGGTAGGTTTCGGAATTGGGCGAAAGGGCCGCATCATTGCGCAGGGCCGCATCATGATAGGCCGCAGTGCGCGCGGCCTGCGTGTCGCCGCTGGTTGCGCTGACTTCCCAGTCGCCGGGCCAAAGGCCATAGAACATGACCTCGGCCCCCGAGGCCCTGGCCAGTTCCGCGAATTTGTCCGCATAGCCGGAAAAGGTTGCATCATCCCAGGCGCGGCCGTTCAGCATCACCACGTCATAGGTTCCCTTGGCGATCTCTCCCCGGGCCGTGACGCCGGTTGTGTCCAGCCAGTGCTGTTCCAGGGTGCCTGCGCCGATGTAGCTGCCGGTTATGGTCACCTCATGCCCGCCAAGCTGGGCAAGCTGCTGAAAAATTGCCGGAACAGTCAACGACGCGTCATCATTCGGTGCCCAGTACAGCATCGAATGCCCGACAAACAACAAGTTCATGTCAACCCCTCACCCCAGCGGACGTATCGCATCCCGCGTTTGCGAAGGGGTAAATGTGGCGAAATGAAGGAGCAAGGAAGTTAATGGAAACAGTCTGGTTCCGGCTTCCTGCAGATTGCGATCCGCGTGTCGGCTAAAACGGTGTTCAGCTTGCCGGGCCATGCCGGAAAAATCCCCCGGCAGCCAGCACAGGGGCGGGATCGTCAGAGTTTGGCAAGCCCGCCCCGGAAGCTGTTCGTCAGGCGATAAGGGTATTGTTGTGGTAGACGTCGGCATCGCTGTCGACAAGGATCACCTCGGTACCGATGCGAAAGCGATCATAGTTCTGCCCGTCGATCCGCACATCGGTCAGCACCACCCGCTTTTCCGACGAAATGATGCGCACCGTGTCTGCGGAGTCGGCCATCACCCTGAGATCGGCATCGGTTGCCGCGCGAAGTTCGGCCATGGTCAGTTTCAGCGTTCCCGCACCGCTGCCCGTCATGTTGATCACCTCGATCGACGACAGGACCAGTGCGCTGCTGTCAAAGGCCGCGCTGCCGTTGACCTTCAGGATATCAACCCCGGTGCCGCCGCTGGCCGAAGCATCGCCGGTGTCGAAGATGAACGTATCAGCCCCCGCACCGCCCTGTAGCGTGTCGCGACCGGTGCCGCCATCCAGCGTATCGTTGCCGCCGTTCCCGATCAGCAGGTCGCGCCCGCCCAGGCCCCTCAGCAGATCGGCGCCGTCATCGCCACGAAGCGTATTGTTCGAAGCGTTTCCGGTGATGGTATCCGTCGAAGTGCTGCCTGTGGTCGGGCGCGCCCCCGCATCGACCTGCGACGAGTTTGCGCCTGCCGCCAGCTTGATCGTGCCGGTCCGTCCGGCGCCCGTGCCCGTGGCAGAGACGACATCGCTGTCGATCGAATCGTTGCTGCCCTTGTTGGCCGCAGTAAAGGCGTATCCGGATTTAGGCTTGGCGAATTCCACGACATAGCTGCCTGCGTCCAGCCCGGTGAACTTGTAGGCGCCGTTCGATGCGGTCGTCGTGGTGGCGATGACGGCTCCGGCCTCCATAAGTTTCACGGTCATGCCGCCCACACCGGCATCGGAATTGTCGGTGCCTCCGCTGTCCTTGTCCAGGAAGTAGCGGCCCGAAATGCTGCCGCCCGATGCGCTTGGCGTGTCGCTGAAACCGATATCGCTAAGCTCGATCCCCTTGGCCGGGACGACCGAATTCACGACGCTGCGTATCATCGCAGCGTCTGATGCGGACACACCCGACGGCAGCCAGCTGCTGGGGGCGGTCGTGCCAAAATAGGTCCGGTACATTGTCACGGCCATCACATAGCTGGCCAGGGCGGTGGGGTGGATGCTGTCGACCGTCAGCATCCTTTCGGCGGTCTCGCCGTTGTCGCCCTTGCCATAAAGCGAGGTCAGCTTCTTGTAGACCTCGTTATAGGTCCAGCTGTTAGGAACATAGGCACCGTCATTCTTGATGGCCGCGGCACGCGTGTCTGCGGCACGACCCGCCAGCGTGGAATCGCCACCGCTGATCGAGATTTCATGATCGGCAGCCCAGACCCCGTAAAAGGCCACCTCTGCCCCCTTGCTGTGGGCAAGGTTGGAAAACTGGGTCGCATAGCTGGCAAAGCTGGGATCGTTTACACTGCCGTTCATCATCACCAGATCGTATTTCCCGGTGTTGATCTCGTCCCGGGCATTTATGCCCTTGTTGTCGTTCCAGTGATCCACCAGCGACGCGCCACCGATATAGGTTCCTGTCACGTCAACATCGTGCCCCCCCAATTGGGCCAGCTTGACGAACTGGTTCGCAGGCGACAGCGCGTTGTTGCCGTTTGGTGCATAATAAAGGGTGGAGTTCCCGATGAAGAGTACTTTCATGCCTGTTCCCGTGAGTAGTTTGTCTATGTATTTGCCCGCAAGCAGCGGGTCAGCGTTCCCCAATGGCTTGATAGGCAACATTGGATTGTTCGCAAACAGGAAATGGTCTGACGGGTAGAACCTCGGCCAAACTTCGCAGTAAGCTGGTCTGCGCATCGGCGGCCACCCGCCGGATTCGGGCCTTCGGCGATAGTTTGCGCTTGGCCCTTTGCGGAAAGCGGCGACATGTTGCCGGAAAATAGGGGAAGCTTTCACATGTTCGGCAAGGGCCACCATCTGCATCTGATCGACGGCTCGGCCTTTATCTTCCGTGCCTATCACGCATTGCCGCCCCTGACCCGCAAGTCGGATGGCCTGCCTGTGGGTGCGGTGCAGGGGTTCTGCAACATGTTGCTGCGCTATGCCGACGGCAATTCAGGAAACGATGCCGCCACCCATGCGGCGGTGATCTTCGACTATTCCTCGACCACCTTCCGCAACGCGATCTATCCCCTGTACAAAGCCAACCGCCCCGAGCTTCCCGAAGACCTGCGCCCGCAGTTCCCGCTGACCCGCGATGCGACACGGGCCTTCAACATGGCCTGTATCGAGATCGACCAGTACGAAGCCGACGACATCATCGCCACATTGTCCTGCCGGGCACGGGATGCGGGTGGGCGGGTCACGATCATCTCGTCCGACAAGGATCTGATGCAGCTTGTAGGTGACGGGATCGAGATGTTCGACGCGATGAAGAACAAGCGCATCGGTCGCGACGAGGTGATCGAGAAATTCGGTGTCGGGCCAGAGCGGGTGGTCGACGTGCAGTCGCTGGCGGGGGATTCCGTCGACAACGTGCCGGGCGCACCTGGTATCGGCATCAAGACGGCTGCCCTGCTTATTCAGGAATACGGCGATCTGGATACCCTGTTGGCCCGGGCGGGTGAAATCAAGCAACCCAAGCGGCGCGAGGCGCTGGTCGATAATGTCGAGCAGATCCGCATTTCCCGCCAGCTTGTGCAGCTTGATTGCGACATGCCGCTGGACATCACCCTTGAAAGCCTGGAGGTCCAGAAGCCCGATCCGGCGACGTTGCTGGAATTCCTGGGCAAGATGGAATTTCGCAGCCTTTCCAAAAGGATTGCAGACCGCTTCGGGGTCGACGCGCCGGTGATCTCCGAAGCCCCGGCGCAACAGGATGAAACCACGCCGCAGCCGGTGCCTGAAGCCCCCTTTGATCATGATGCCTATGCCTGCATTACCAGCGCCGAAGCGCTGACCGCCTTCATCGCCATGATCCGCGAACGCGGCTATGTCGCCATCGATACCGAAACCACCAGTCTGGACGAGATGCGCGCCGATCTTGTCGGGATTTCCTTGTGCGTGGAACCGGGAAAGGCCGCCTATATCCCGCTGGGCCACCGGCAGGGTGGGGGGGACCTGTTCGGGTCAAGCGACCTTGTCGAAGGGCAGATGGCACTGGACGCTGCGCTGGCCCTGCTGAAACCGGTGCTGGAAGATGATGCCATTCTCAAGATCGGCCAGAACCTGAAATACGACACAAAGATATTCGCGCGTCTGGGCATCGTGGTCGCCCCCATCGATGACACCATGCTGATGTCTTACGCCATGCACGCCGGGCTGCACAATCACGGCATGGACGTGCTTTCGGAAACCTACCTTGGCCACAGCCCGATCCCGATCAAGGAACTGCTGGGCAGCGGCAAGGCACAGATCACGTTCGACCGGGTGCCGATAACGCAGGCGGTGAAATATGCGGCCGAGGATGCGGACGTGACGTTGCGCCTGTGGCAGCGGTTCAAGCCGGACCTGCACCGTGTGCATGTCACCACCGTATATGAAACGCTGGAACGGCCGCTGGTTCCGGTGTTGCGCGACATGGAAATGGCCGGCATCCGGGTGGACCGCGATACGCTGTCGCGCATGTCGAACGCCTTTGCGCAGAAAATGGCCGGGCTGGAGGCGGATATTCACGAACTGGCAGGCCAGCCCTTCAACGTCGGCAGCCCCAAACAGCTTGGCGAAATCCTGTTCGACAAGCTGGGTGTGCCCGGCGGTGAAAAGGGCAAGACCGGCGCCTATGCCACGGGTGCGGATGTGCTGGAAGACATCACCACACTGGAAGATGCGCATCCGCAGGGCGCGCGGCTGGCGGCGCGGCTTCTGGACTGGCGGCAGTTGTCGAAGCTGAAATCGACCTACACCGACGCGCTTCAGGATCACATCAACCCGGAAACGGGGCGGGTGCATACATCCTACTCGATCAGTGGCGCGGTGACGGGGCGCCTGGCCTCGACCGATCCGAACCTGCAAAATATCCCCATCCGGTCCGAGGAAGGCCGAAGGATAAGGGAGGCGTTCGTGGCCGCCCCCGGCAATGTTCTGGTCAGCCTCGATTACAGCCAGATCGAATTGCGCATCCTTGCGCATATCGCCGAAATCCCCGCGCTGCAACAGGCCTTCCGCGACGGGATCGACATTCACGCGATGACCGCATCCGAAATGTTCAACGTCCCGCTGGACAAGATGACATCCGATATCCGCCGTCAGGCCAAGGCGATCAACTTCGGGGTGATCTACGGGATTTCCGGCTTTGGCCTTGCCCGCAACCTGCGCATTGCCCGAGCCGATGCCCAGGGCTTCATCGACCGCTATTTCGAGCGGTTTCCCGGCATCAAGGAATATATGGACACGACCATCGCCGGGGCGAAGGCGAAGGGTTACGTGCAAACCCTGTTCGGCCGGAAAATCCACACACCGGAGATCAACGCCAAGGGGCCGTCAGCCGGGTTCGCCCGCCGCGCCGCGATCAACGCGCCAATTCAGGGCACCGCAGCCGATGTGATCCGTCGCGCGATGATAAGGATGCCCGCGGCGATAGACGGCCTGCCCGCAAAGATGCTGTTGCAGGTTCATGACGAACTGCTGTTCGAGGTGGCGGAAGGCGCGGCGGGCGCTTTGATCGAACGCGCGAAGGACGTGATGGAGGGGGCCGCAGACCCGGCGGTGAAGCTGTCGGTCAAACTGACGGTAGAGGCGGGGCAGGGGCAAAGCTGGGCGGCGGCGCATTGATGGGGCAAGCCGCTTTCCAAGATGAGCGATACAGGGTCAGTGATCCGTCCGCGGCCGGGCGCTGACCCGGCGGCGCGTTCTGCGCCTTGTTCCGGGCCGGTCTGGAGTTTTGGGTAGTCTAAAAGAACGGCCAACGGCTTTTCCTTCTGGGTCCAGCGCGCTAACTTACCGGGAAAGAGCCACCCGATGCACGACCACGATCACAATCATTCCCATGCCCATCACCACCACGGTGACGGCAACATCGGCTGGGCCATTGTCGTCAACCTTGTCCTGACGGTCGCGCAGATTGCTGGCGGGATCGTCTCTGGCTCTGTCGCGCTGATTGCTGATGCGGTGCACAACCTTTCCGATGCGGTGTCGCTGATCGTGGCCTTCGGCGCGCGGCGCATCGCCCGCCGCCCCGCCACGCCCGAGATGAGCTTCGGTTATGGCCGGGCAGAGGTTGTGGCGGCGCTGGTGAATTACACGACGCTGGTGGTGATCGCCGTGTGGCTGGCGGCAGAGGCGTGCGGGCGGCTGATCGACCCGCCGCCCGTGCAGGGCAGTATCGTGATATGGCTGGCGGGGCTGGCGCTGGTCATCGACCTGATCACCGCCGCGCTGACATACCGGCTGGCGAAGGAAAGCGTGAACGTCCGCGCGGCTGTCCTGCACAACCTTGCCGATGCGGGCAGTTCGGTGGCGGTGATCCTTGGCGGGGTGCTGATCCTTGCTTTCGGCTGGCATCTGGCCGACCCGCTGATCACGCTGGCGATTTCGGGCTGGATTCTGTGGCACGCGCTGACAGAGGCGGTGCCGGTCATTCGCATCCTGATGCTGGCCAGCCCGCCGGCCGCCGATGTGGCACTGGTGCGGGGCCGCATCCTTGCCGTTCCGGGGGTGGAGGACCTGCACCACCTGCACCTGTGGCAGATCGATGAACGCCGCAATTCGCTCGAGGCGCATCTGGTGCTGCGCGACGGTGCAGACTTCACGGCCACGGTGACACTGGTGCGGGAAATGCTGGCGCACGATCTGGGCATCGTCCATGCCACGCTGGAAACCGAAACCCGCGCCTCTGGCTGTTCCGCCCCGGCCTGCGCGGCGTAACACTGATCGGCGCAATGAACGCCCGGCTCTGCGCACGCGTCAAAGCCCTGTCACCGCATCGCTTCCGCCGGGGCCATCGGAAAGAAACTGCCGCCCGACCACAGGCCGAACCATTCCCCGCCCGCATGGGGTGCGGTTTCGCCCATTTCCACCAGCCGGTAGAATGTCTTGCGATCCACCCGTGCCTCCAGCCCCCGACGGACATCCACATGGGGCACTGGCGCGCCATCCTCGCCCGTCACGAAGCGGATCGGATTTTCGGAATCCGCCGTCACCCGGTCGCCGATGTTGGTCGTGAATGTCAGCCGCCGGTCGCGACCTGCCCCCTCTGTTTCCACGTCCACGGCGATGAAGGGCGCATCCTCGACGGTGATTCCCACCTTTTCCACCGGGGTGACAAGATAGAAACGATCCCCCTCACGCTTCAGGATATTGGCAAAAAGCCGGACAAGCGCCTGCCTTCCGATCGGCGTTCCCAGATAGAACCAGGTGCCGTCGCGGGCGATGCGAATGTCCAGATCGCCGCAAAATTCGGGGTTCCACAGGTGTACTGGTGCCGGACCGGCACCTTTTGCCGCGGCAGAGGCGGTTGCAGCGATGGCATTCGCGTCAGGTTTCACGATCATTTGTCCGATCCTGTCTTTTGCCATTTGTGCCCGGGCGCGGAACCCGCTTTATATCGAATACAAGCGTTGAGGGAGTATAGTCATGGCCGAAGCAGCCGAACTGGTCCAGCGGATTGAGGCATTGGGGGGGCGGCTTGCGGATGCGAAAGCCTCGATCAACCGGCGATTCATCGGGCAGGATCGGGTGGTTGAACTGGTTCTGGCGGCGATGCTGTCGGGGGGCCATGCCCTGCTGATCGGTCTGCCCGGTCTGGGCAAGACGCGTCTTGTCGATACCCTCTCGACCGTAATGGGGCTGAAAGGCAGCCGCATCCAGTTCACGCCTGACCTGATGCCGGCCGATATCCTTGGGTCAGAGGTTCTTGAAACCGCCCGCGACGGCAGCCGGGCCTTTCGCTTCATCGAGGGACCGGTGTTCTGCCAGTTGCTGCTGGCAGATGAGATCAACCGCGCATCCCCCCGCACGCAATCGGCGCTGCTTCAGGCGATGCAGGAACGAGAAGTGACCATCGCCGGGCAGCACCGGCCGCTGGGCCGCCCCTTCCATGTGCTGGCCACGCAGAACCCCATCGAACAGGAAGGCACCTATCCGCTGCCCGAGGCGCAGCTTGACCGTTTCCTGTTGCAGGTCGATGTGGAATATCCCGACCGCGCGACGGAACGCGACATCCTGATCGCCACGACCGGGGTCGAGGACGCGCAATCTGCTGCGATCTTCACTGCTGCGGAGCTGCTTGAGGCGCAGGAAACCGTCCGCCGGATGCCGGTGGGTGATCGCGTGGTGGAGACCATCCTTGATCTGGTCCGCGCCTGCCGCCCGGGGGAGGCGGAGGCCGCCGCTGCCGTGCGCGATGCGGTAAGCTGGGGGCCAGGCCCGCGCGCGGCGCAGGCGCTTATGCTGACGGTGCGGGCGCGGGCGCTGCTGGACGGGCGTCTTGCGCCTTCGGTCGATGATGTGATCGCCATGGCGCGTCCTGTGCTGACGCATCGCATGGCATTGTCCTTTGCCGCCCGCGCGCGGGGCGAAAGCCTGTCCGCGATCATTGATGGTGTGGCTTCCGGCCTTGTCTCCCGCGAGGCGGCGGCGTGATCGCAGCCGCCCATCCCCGGATTGCGCCCGACGCCGATCTGCGCCAGCAGGGTGAAACCCTTGCGGCCGGCCTGCCGGCACTTCTGGCGCAGGCGGATCAGCTTGCCGCGACGCTGTTGGTCGGGGATCACGGGCGGCGCCATGCCGGGCTGGGCGACGAATTCTGGCAATTCCGGCCGACCTTGCCGGGCGATTCCGCGCGGATGATCGACTGGCGCAGGTCCGGGCGGTCGGATGCGCATTTCGTGCGGGAAAAGGAATGGCAGGCTGCGCAGAGCGTGATGTTCTGGGTCGACGGCGCACAGTCGATGACCTTTTCCGGCCTGGATGCCCGCCCGGCCAAGCTGCACCGGGCAGCGCTGCTTGCGCTTGCTGCGGCTTCGGCGCTGCTGCGCGGTGATGAACGTGTAGGCCTGATCGGGCAACAGGTTCCGCCGCGTGGTGGGCGGTCACAATTGGCGCGGTTGGCCGAGGCGCTGGTCGGCTGCGAAACCCCGGACGATTATGGCAGCGCCGATGGGCGCGGTCTGCCCGCCGGATCCCGGGCAGTGTTCCTGTCGGATTTTCTGGGCGACATATCCCCGGTGGAACGGGCAATGGCGGATGCCGCCGCGCATGGGGTCCGGGGCGTGCTGTTGCAGGTGCTTGACCCGGCGGAAGAAGAATTCCCTTTTGACGGCCGCACGATCTTTGAAAGCATGTCGGGCGCGCTGCGGTTCGAGACGCTGAAGGCGGGCGATCTGCGCAGCCGCTATCTGGCACGACTGGCCGAGCGCAAGGACAGGCTTTCGGCGCTGGCCCGTGCAGGTGGCTGGCAGTATCATTGCCATCATACCGGCACACCGGCGCAGGCTGCGCTTCTTTGGCTTTACGGTGCACTGGAACGGGGGCACTGATGCTGTTGCTCGGCCCTATCGGTTTCACGGCACCCTGGGTGCTGGCCGCGCTGGTCATCCTGCCTGTGCTCTGGATATTGCTGCGCGCCGTGCCGCCCGCGCCGATCCGCCGGCGGTTTCCCGGCGTGGCACTGCTTCTGGGCCTGAAGGACGACGAGACGGAGGCCGACAAGACGCCGTGGTGGCTGCTGCTGCTGCGCACCCTTGCCATAGCTGCCGTGATCCTCGGTCTGGCCGGGCCCGTGCTGAACCCAGACCGGAATGAAACCTCGGGCGGCGCGCTGCTGGTGCTGGAAGACGGTGGCTGGGCTTCGGCCCGCGACTGGCCCCGCCGGATCGACCGCATGACCGCGCTCATCGACAGCGCCGCGCGGGCAGGTCGACGGGTGGCGGTTGTCAGCCTCAGCGATCTGCCAAAGGACCAACCGCTGTTTGTCGCGGCTGCCGATGCGGCGGCGGGTTTGCCCGGCCTGAAGCCCCGCGCCTGGGAAGGCGATGCAGCGAAGGCCGTCGAATGGCTGGCGGGCTTTGAGGGTGATTTCGACACGCACTGGTTTTCGGACGGGCTTGTCCGTGACGGACGCGATGCGCTGCTGGCTGCCCTGTCAGAAAGGGGTGAGGTGACGGTCGTCGAAAGCCCACGCCCGGTCCTGGCGCTGCGCGGTTCTGCGCTGGCTGACGGCGCGCTGACGGTCACGGCGCTGCGCGCATCGGGGCAGGGGGCGACGACGGCTGATGTTGTCGCCCATGGCCCCGATCCGTCGGGAGTGGAGCGGGAGTTGGGTCGTGCCGCTGCGGTGTTCGAGGATGGGGCAATCGAGACGGTTGCGACCTTTGATCTGCCCGCCGAATTGCGCAACCGCGTGACGCGGTTCGAGATCGAAGGCCAGCGCACGGCAGGGGCTGTCAGTCTGGCCGATGACGCGCTGCGCAGGCGTGAGGTCGCACTGATCGCGGGGCGCAACGACCGCGAAGGTCTGGAACTGCTCTCGCCGCTGCATTATCTGCGTCAGGCGCTGGCACCGACCGCCGACATCATATCCGGCTCTGTCGGCACTGTGATCCCGGCCAATCCGGATGTGCTGATCCTGGCAGATGTTGCGCGCGTCACGCCCGAGGAACAGGCGCAACTGCTGGAGTGGATCGAGGCGGGCGGGCTTCTGGTGCGGTTTGCCGGTCCGCGTCTTGCCGCCAGTACAACCGGACGGACAGAGGACGATCCGCTGTTGCCCGTCCGCCTGCGCGAAGGTGGGCGCACCGTCGGCGGCGCGATGAGTTGGGGGGAGGCGCGGACCCTTGCCCCCTTCGCCGAAGGCTCTCCCTTCCGCGGCCTTGTAATTCCGGATGAGGTCACAGTCAGCGCACAGGTTCTGGCCGAACCCGGCCCCGATCTTGCCGACCGGACGATTGCGACGCTTGCCGACGGCACGCCGCTGGTGACGCGGCGACAGCAGGGTGAAGGGCAGGTCGTGCTGGTTCACACCACGGCGAATGCCGAATGGTCCAGTCTTGCCCTGTCGGGTCTGTTCGTGCAGATGCTGGAACGTCTGGCGGTTTCCACCCGCCCCGCGCGCCCATCGGCCGCCGATCTGGCGGGTACGACCTGGGTTCCAGAAGATTTGCTGGACGGTTTCGGCGGAACATCGACGGTCGAGGCGGGGACGCTTCCCGGCGTGCCGGGGGAAACCATGGCGCTTGCGCAACCTTCTGCCGAACTTCCACCGGGGCTTTATGCGGGTGAAGATCGTCGGATGGCGGTCAATGCTGTTGCGCCGGATCGCAGTATCATTGCGATGGAATGGCCTGAAAACGTCAGGATCGAAGGGCTTTCGGTAACGGCGGAAACACCGCTGAAAGGGCCACTTCTTGCCCTTGCGCTAGGTCTGGCGTTGCTGGATCTGCCTGCGGCGATGTGGCTGTCGGGCAAGTTGCCCGGTCTGCCGCGGCGTCGGCGCACCGCCGCGCTGATCGTGTCAGCTGTTGCGCTGACCATGTTGTCGGGCGCCCCCGATGCCCGCGCGCAGGACCTTCCCGCGCCCGAGAGTCCGCGACAGATGGCCTTGGACGACGCTCTTGCGCTGAAGGCCACGACATCGGTCGTTCTGGCCCATGTGCTGACGGGCGATGCCGAACTTGACAGGGTGGCTTCTGCGGGCTTGCTGGGCCTTTCCGATCAGCTTTACGGCCGCACCTCGGTGGAACCCGCAATGCCCATCGGTATCGATCTGGAACGGGACGATCTGGCGTTTTTCCCGTTCCTCTACTGGCCGATCAGCGAGGTCCAGAAACAGCCCTCTGATGCCGCCTATGCCAAGCTGAACGAATACCTGCGATCGGGCGGAATGATCCTGTTCGATACCCGTGATGCCGATATTGCCGATTTCGGCGGGTCCACGCCCACGGGTCGCAAGTTGCAGGAACTCGCCGCGCCGCTGGATATTCCGCCCCTTGCGCCAATGCCGCAAGATCATGTGCTGACCCGGTCCTTCTACCTGCTTCAGGATTTTCCCGGCCGCCATCTGGGCCGCGCCATCTGGGTAGAGGCCGCACCCGCCGATGCCGAACTGGCCGAAGGAATGCCGTTCCGCAACCTGAACGATGGCGTGACACCGGTTGTGATCGGCGGAAACGACTGGGCCTCTGCCTGGGCGGTGGATGAAAGCGGAATCGCCATGTTCCCGGTAGGCCGTGGCTTCGCAGGAGAGCGCCAGCGCGAGATTTCCTATCGTTTCGGGGTCAACCTCATCATGCATGTGCTGACCGGCAACTACAAATCCGATCAGGTTCATGTGCCTGCGCTGCTGGAAAGGCTTGGGCAATGAACTCGGCCAGTTCGATAACCTTTGCGCCGCTTGTGCCCTGGGGGGTGATCGCGGTGCTTGCGGGGGCGGGCGTTGCGTTGATAGCGCTGGCCTTTCTCAGGCGGTTGCCAGGGGCATGGATGCGCGCGGCTGCGGCCCTGGTGCTGCTGACAGCGCTGGCAAACCCCGCGTTGCAGACCGAAGAGCGCGACACCCTGACCGACATCGTGTTCGTGATGACGGACGCCTCCGCCAGCCAGGGGCTGAGCGACCGGACCGAACAGACAGATGCTGCCGTTCAGGCGCTTGTCGCGGATGTGGAAGGGCTGGGGAATACCGAGGTTCGGCGCATCACCGTGGGCGACGATACCGAGGATGCCGGAACGTTGTTGATGGGCGCGCTGACCGAGGCGCTGACCGATGAACCGCAATCCCGCGTGGCTGGCGCACTGATCGTCACCGATGGCGTGGTGCATGACGCACCGCTTGCACCGGCTTTTCCGGCCCCTGTGCAGGTGCTGCTGACCGGCCACGAATCCGACTGGGATCGTCGGCTGGTGATCGAGGCTGCCCCGGCCTTTGCCATTCTGGGCGAGGAAATCACCCTGCGTCTGCGGATCGAGGATCAGGGCAATCCGCCCCCGGAAACGGGTGAATTTGCCGATCTGTCGATCGGATTTGACGATGCGGAACCGGAAACGTTTTCCGTTGCCGTCGGATCTTCGATCGATCTGCCGATCACGGTGCCGAAGGCGGGGCTGAATGTTGTCAGCTTCACCACCGCGGAGGTGGAAGGGGAACTGACACCGCGCAACAATGCGGCGGTGGTGCAGATCAACGGGGTACGTGACCGTTTGCGGGTGCTGCTGGTTTCGGGCGAGCCCCACGCAGGAGAGCGCACCTGGCGCAACCTGCTAAAGGCTGATGCCGCCGTCGATCTGGTGCATTTTACCATCCTGCGTCCGCCGGAAAAGCAGGATGGTGTCCCTTCAGAGGAGCTGTCCCTGATCGCTTTCCCGACGCGGGAGCTGTTCATCGACAAGATCAAGGATTTCGACCTGATCATCTTTGATCGCTACAGCCGACGCGGCATCCTGCCCGCCGCCTACATGGACAACATCGTCAGCTATGTCGAAGAGGGTGGTGCCGTGCTGGTGTCGAACGGCCCGGAATTTGCCGGGGCCGACAGCATTTTCTATTCTTCACTGGGGACGATCCTGCCAGGTGCCCCAACGGCCCAGGTGATCGAGGAAGGCTTCCACCCGATGGTGTCGGAACGCGGGCACCGTCATCCGGTCACACAGGGCCTGGAAACCTTTGCGCCGCAGGTGTTCGACCAGGCGGCAGGGGCGGAAACGCTTCCCGATATTCCGGCGGAAACGGCACCGGATAGCGATGCCGGGGGCACTGCCGCGACGGACGACGAACCAACATGGGGGCGCTGGTTCCGTATTGTCGAGGTGGACGCGCTTTCGGGCGAAACGGTGATGACCGGGCCGGGCGAACGGCCGCTGCTGATCCTTGACCGCGTGGGGGAGGGGCGCGTGGCGCTGCTTGCCTCGGATCACGCGTGGCTGTGGACCCGCGGGTTCGAGGGTGGCGGGCCACAACAGGAATTGCTGCGGCGTCTTGCCCACTGGCTGATGAAAGAGCCGCAGCTTGAGGAAGAGGCGCTGGTGCTTGCCACCAAGGGCGATGTGCTGTCCATAACGCGCCGCACCATGCAGGAAGGCGACCAGACGGTCATCATAACCGGACCCGGCATTGAAGGCTCTGAAGCCGGTGCCGCGACAGATGATACGGAACCCGAACCGGCCGAACCGGCCGAGGTCGCGCCTGACGAAACCGATACAGTTGAATTGAATGGTGCCGTCCCCGAAGGGCCGAAGCTGGATCTGCCGCTTGTGGAAACCGCGCCGGGCACCTTTACCGCCGACTGGCGCGCGCCCGAACAGGGGCTTTTCCGTGTGACGCAGGGCGATCTGGCGGCAGTGGCGGTGATCGGCCCCGCTGCACCGAAAGAATTCGAGCAGACCATCGCCACAGCCGAACCGCTGGCCGTGCTGACGGGCGCAACCAACGGTACGGTGACCCGGCTGGAGGACGGTCTTCCCGACGTGCGGACCGTGCGCGCCGGACGCGATGCCCATGGCCGGGGCTGGATCGGCATCACCCCGCGCGAGGCCTGGCTGACGACCGGCATCAAGGTCACGCCCCTGCTGCCGGTCTGGGCATTGCTGGCACTGGCCACCGGACTGATGATCGGCGCATGGTTGCGGGAAGGTCGCGGGCGCCGGGCGGGCTGACCGTCGCTATTGCGGCAGATCGTGCCCGAGCAAGGCCTGCCGGGATTGCGATGCGAAGTCGCGGCGGATCAGCGTGGCCGACACCACGGCGCTGGCAAGAAGCAGCATGGCCGGGCCCAGCAGCCAGCCAAGCGCGGCAAGCGCGAAATAGATCGAATGCATGCCGCGATTGAAGCTGCGCGCGGCATTGATGTTGATTTCTGCGGCGCGGGCCGCTTCGGCATAGGCGCGGGGATCACCGGCATCGTTTGGCACAGCCGCCATCAGCACGGCGCAATAACCGAAAAGCCGGTGCGCCCAGACGAATTTCAGGAATGCGTTGACCGTCATCAGCACGACCACGATCAGCTTCATTTCCCAGACAACCACCGGCGATTCCGACAGGCTCAGATCCGCTGCCACGCCCAGAACCCTCTCTGCATTGCCGATCAGTGCCAGTCCCCCGCCGATGGCGATCATGCAGGCCGAGGCATAGAAACTCGTCGCCTGGCGCAGGCTGTCAATCACCGTGGCGTCAAAGATGCGCGGCTGGCGGGTGACGAACTGGCGCATCCATTCGCGCCGGTAGCCCGCCATCAGAACAGTGACCGAAGGGCGCGAGGCTGGGGGGTATTCTACGGCCCATCCAATTCCCGCCCAGGCAATCAGGAACAACAGCAGAACGGCCGCATCTGCGGCTGTGAACATCGAAAGACGTGTGGCAATATCCATTGGCGCTGATGTCCCGGTTCGACTGTGAAACTGGTAACTGGCCAGACCACGCTTGCCAATCGGGCAAATTGGTTTTAAAAATTTACCAATTCTGGGAGGATCGTCATGGAAATGCCGTTGCCGTCGGTCCGGGTGCTGTCACGGAAGTCGCAGATTGTGGCCGGGTTGCGCGCGATGTTGCCTGCCGATGCAGTCATAGACGATCCGGCAGAGGTGCGCGCCTATGAATGCGATGCGCTGTCGGCCTATCGCTGCCCACCGCTTTGTGCCGTTCTTCCCCGCACCACCGAAGACGTGTCGCGCATTCTGGCCTATTGTCATGCCGAAGGTGTGCCTGTGGTGCCGCGCGGGGCAGGGACCAGCCTTGCGGGTGGCTCGATGCCGACGGCGGATGCGGTGATCCTTGGCGTGGCGCGCATGACCCGCGTGCTGGATGTGGACTATGAAAATCGGTTCATCCGTGTGGAAACCGGGCGCACCAATCTGTCCGTAACAGGCGAGGTGGAAGGCGAGGGGTTCTTTTATGCGCCCGATCCGTCCAGCCAGCTGGCCTGTGCCATTGCCGGCAATATCGCGATGAATTCCGGCGGGGCGCATTGCCTGAAATACGGGGTGACGACCAACAACCTCCTGGGTGTGACCATGGTGCTGATGGATGGCACCGTGGTGGAACTGGGCGGGGCGCATCTTGATCCGGCAGGCTATGACTTGCTGGGTGTCATCTGCGGGTCAGAGGGACAGCTTGGCGTGGTGACCGAGGCTACCCTGCGTATTCTGGCAAAACCCGAGGGCGCACGGCCGGTGCTGATCGGATTCGGGGCGAACGAGGTGGCGGGGGAATGCGTGTCGGACATCATCCGGGCCGGGGTGCTGCCGGTGGCGATCGAGTTCATGGATCGCCCCTGCATTCGCGCCTGCGAGGATTTCGCCCATGCAGGCTATCCCGACTGCGAGGCACTGTTGATCGTGGAGGTGGAGGGGAGCGAGGCCGAGATTGCCCATCAGCTTGGCCTGATCCGCGCGATCGCGATGCGCCACAACCCGGTCGAGTTCCGCGAAAGCCGGTCTGAGGAAGAAGCGAAGAAAATCTGGCTGGGTCGCAAGTCAGCCTTTGGTGCCATGGGCCAGATCAATGATTACATGTGCCTGGACGGGACAATTCCTGTTTCGACCCTGCCGCAGGTTCTGCGCCGGATCGGAGAGTTGAGCCGCAGTTACGGGCTGGATGTGGCGAACGTGTTTCATGCGGGGGACGGCAACATGCACCCGCTGATCCTGTACAATGCCAACACCCCGGGCGAATTGCAGAAATGCGAGGCGCTGGGCGCGGATATCCTGAAGCTGTGTGTCGAGGTCGGCGGTTGCCTGACCGGCGAACATGGCGTGGGCATCGAAAAGCGCGACCTGATGCCGGTGCAATACGCACCGGCCGATCTGGAGGCGCAGATGCGCGTCAAGGACGTGTTCGATCAGAAATGGCTGCTGAACGCGGCCAAGGTGTTCCCGTTGTCGATCAGCGCATCCCGGCGGGCGGCATGACAGCGGTGCTGCACCCCGAAACCGAGAAACACCTGGCAGAGATCATCCGCTCTGCCTCCGGCGCGCTTTCGGTTCGTGGCGGCGGCACCCGCGGGTCTCTGGTCGACGGCACGCCCATGGAAACCTGCGGGCTTTCCGGGATCACCCTCTACGAACCGGGATCACTGACACTGGTGGTCCGGGCAGGAACGCCGCTTGCAGAGGTCGAAGCAACGCTTGCCGCCGAACGGCAGCGGCTGGCATTTGAACCACCGGACTTGCGGGGTTTACTCGGTACAGAGGGCACGTCAACCATCGGCGGGGTCATTGCGGCAGGGGCGTCCGGGCCGCGGCGTATCGCCGTGGGCGCGGCACGGGATTTCCTGCTGGGGGTCCGGTTCGTAGATGGTGGCGGGCAGGTGGTGGCAAACGGTGGCCGGGTGATGAAGAACGTCACCGGCTATGATCTGGTCAAGCTGATGGCGGGCAGTCGGGGCACCTTGGGTGTGCTGACCGAAGTGTCGCTGAAAGTGATGCCGCTGCCAGAGGCGGAGGCGACGCTGCTGGTCGACGCACCCGATGCCGTCCGGGCCGTGGCGGTGCTGTCGGCGGCTCTGGGATCGCCCTATGACGTGACCGGGGCAGGGTGGTCGAACGGGCAGGCGATGGTTCGCATCGAAGGGCTCGCGCTCTCGGTCGAGTATCGGGCCGGGCGGCTTGCCGCGCTGCTGGCCCGACATGGCACGGTGGGCAGGGCGCCGGACGGTGTGTCGCTGTGGCAGGCGCTGCGTGACGTCACCGCTTTTGCCGGTCAGCCGGGCGATGTCTGGCGGTTTTCGGTGAAACCATCCGATGCGCCCGCGATCCTGTTGCGGCTGGGCGGTGCCCGGGTGATGCTGGACTGGGGCGGCGGGTTGATCTGGGCCTTGCTGCCAGAGGGAACTGATGCCCGTGCATTGGCTGCACCTTATGCCGGCCATGCAACGCTGATGCGTGCCGGGACGGAAACGCGGGCACGCACGCCCATGCTGGAACCGGAAAGCCCTGCCGTGATGCGGTTGTCGGCGGGCTTGCGGCGGATGTTCGATCCAAGGGGTATCCTGAACCCCGGTCTGATGGCGGGATAAGGGGCTGCAATGCAGACGAATTTCACCGAAAGCCAGTTGGCCGATCCCGGTATCGCCCGCGCGAACGAAATCCTGCGCGCCTGTGTCCATTGCGGATTTTGCACCGCGACCTGCCCCACATATCGGGTGCTGGGGGATGAACTGGACAGCCCGCGCGGGCGCATCTATCTGATCAAGGACATGCTGGAAACGGGTCGGGCCGCCGATGCGCAGACGGTGAAGCATATCGACAGGTGTCTTTCCTGCCTTGCCTGCATGACCACCTGCCCGTCGGGTGTGCATTACATGCATCTGGTTGACCATGCCCGCGCTCATATCGAAAAGACCTACAGGCGGCCGTTCGGGGATCGGGCGTTGCGCTGGCTGCTGGCCCGGGTGATCCCCCATCCGACGCGTTTCCGGCTGGCGCTTCTCGGCGCGAAACTGGCACGACCGGTGGGGCCGCTGCTGCCGGATGCGCGACTGCGCGCCATGGTGGCCATGGCCCCGAAGCGTATCCCCCCGGTCAGCCGTAATGACGATCCGCAGGTTTTCCCGGCGCAGGGCGTGCGGCGAATGCGGGTCGCGCTGATGACCGGCTGCGCGCAAAAGGCCCTGAATACCGACATCAACGATGCAACGATCCGCCTGCTGCGCCGTCTGGGCTGCGAGGTCGTGGTGGCAAAGGGTGCAGGCTGCTGCGGCGCGCTGACCCATCACATGGGCAAGGAAACCGCGGCCCATGCCAGCGCCGAGGCGAATATCCGCGCTTTTGTCGCGGAAAAGCGTGCAGCCGGGCTGGATGCGATCGTCATCAATACTTCGGGTTGCGGAACGACGGTCAAGGACTATGGTCATATGTTCCGCACGACCCCGCTTGCGTCAGAGGCCGCAGAGGTGGCCAGCCTGGCAATGGATGTAAGCGAGGTGGTGACAAGGCTGGGCCTGCCAGAGCGCGCTTCAAACGGTCTGCGTGTGGCCTATCACGCCGCCTGCTCTCTGCAACACGGGCAGCAGATAAAGACACTGCCAAAGGACCTGTTGAAAACAGCGGGCTTTACGGTTGTGGAACCCGCCGACAGTCACCTGTGCTGCGGATCGGCGGGAACCTACAACCTGCTTCAGCCCGTCATTTCGGCAGAGTTGAAAGCGCGCAAGATTGCCACACTCGAAGCGCGAAATCCGCAGGTGATTGCCGCCGGAAACATTGGCTGCATGATGCAGATCGGTTCGGGCACCGGGGTTCCGGTCGTGCATACGGTCGAATTGCTGGATTGGGCGACAGGCGGGCCAAAGCCGCCCGCACTTGGCGCAGTCATGTCATAGATTCGCCCAATAGCGCGGATAATCCGGCGGAAAGAAACAGTTTCTTATGAAGCCGGGCAGCAGCTTATACATGGGAATGACAGCCGAAATTGGCGCAAAGGCAATGCGGCGCGGCTTT
>JBOFCO010000088.1:0-34381 GCA_051646105.1 Paracoccaceae bacterium | reverse complement strand
AATAGAATATCTGCTTGGCGAAGAGCAGGTGATGGTCGAGGCGCGGCATCTTGTTGACGGTCGAACGGCGATGACCGAGGGCGGCGAAGGCATCGTCAGCTATCATGGGCTGGTTCTGGACGATCATATGGGGCTGGATGCAGACGGCTGCCAGATCGAAAGCCTGTTCATTGGCGATCTTGCGACCGATCCCGGCCTGATGCGCGCCACGGTGCTGCGCGATGCGGATCCGTCCGAATTGCCCAAATCGCAGACCCGCCTGTGCCGCGATCTTGGCATTCAGGAAACCGCGATCCTTGCAGCCCTGCACGATATGCGCCGTCGACACGCAGGGGTGTGAAGCGGTTGTCCGCTCTCTCCCTGTAGCGTGTTGCTTCATCCACCTGTGACCAAGATTGCAGACTTTGGCACAGTTGCCGCCGCAGGGCAGACCGGCCCGATGGGCAAGGCTTGACTTGCCTGCGCCGGACGTCTTGGCTGGCGCCATCCCGGCATCCGGAATGATCCCTTGTCCGCCAGTGTCTTTGCCCTTGTCCTGATGGCCGCGCTGCTGCACGCGGGATGGAACGCACTGGTCAAGGGCGCGGGCGACAAGCTTGTGCTGGCCATGGGCATCTGCGTGGCGGCGTCGGCGCTGGCCATCCTTGCACTGCCCTTCGTGGCTGTTCCCGCCAGGGCAAGTTGGCCCTATATCCTTGTCTCGGTTTCTTTGCAGACGCTCTATTACTTTCTGGTCGCGGCGGCCTATGGACGCATCGACATGGGGCTGGCCTATCCGGTGATGCGGGGCGGGGCCCCGATGATCGTGGCGGCCCTTGCCGGATTTCTTTTCGACGAGCATCTGCCGCCGATGGGTTGGGCCGGGGTGGCGCTGATTTCCGCCGGTATCCTGTCGCTGGCAGCTCTGGCGCGGGGGGCTGGCGGCAGCACGTCGGGCCTGTGGCTGGCAGTCGCCAATGCCTGCGTCATCGCGTGCTACACGCTCAGCGACGGTATTGGCGCGCGTGCCTCCGGTGCACCTGTTGGCTATACGCTGTGGATTTTCGCGCTGACCGCGCCTCCGGTTGTGGCCTTGACGCTCAGACTGCGCGGCATGTCGTCACTTCGTCAGGCGATGGGCCAATGGCAACCGTCGCTGATGGGGGCGGTCGGTACCATGCTGTCCTACGGGATCGCGCTTTGGGCGATGACCAAAGCACCGGTGGCAATGGTGGCGGCCCTGCGCGAAACATCGATCCTGTTCGGGGCGGTCATTGCCATCCTGTTTCTGGGGGAACGGGCCAGCCTGCCCCGGCTGGTATCTGTCCTGCTGATCGGAGCCGGAGCGGCTGCGCTGCGTTTGACTTAAGACGATATAAGGAACAGGGCATGAAACTTCACTACAGCCGGAACCCCAATCCCCGCCTTGCCGTGGCGGTTGCCCGCCACCTGAACGCCCCCGTCGATTTCGCCTTTGCAGCGCCTTTTGCGCCGGGTCAGGCCGAAAAATACCGCCCTCTCAACCCAAATCTGTCGATCCCGATCCTTGAAGGGCCGGACGGCAGTCTGTGGGAGGCCGATGCCATCGCCTGCCTGCTGTCGCGTGCGGTTCGGTCCGATTTCTGGCGATCAGGTGATGCCGAACCCGACATGATCCGCTGGATCAGCTGGGGAAAGGCGAATTTCGTCATGGCCTGCGAGATCGTGCACTGGGAAAGGGGCACCAAGCAGCGCTACGGAATCGGACCTGTTGACGAAGACGAGGTGGCCAAGGGACTGGAGATGTTCCATCGTTCGGCCCGTCTATTGGAGGCGGAACTTGCCGACCGGGACTGGTTTGCGAAAGATGGCCTCAGCTATGCGGATTTCCGGATGGCGACATTCCTGCCCTTCAACGATGCCGCCCACCTGCCACTGATCGACTATCCTGCGATCAGCCGCTGGTATGCACGGCTGTGCGATCTGCCGGGCTGGGCCGATCCGTTCAGCGGACTGGATGCGCCGGAACTGCCGCCGGTAGCGGGGTGAGGAGTCTTACACAAACAACCCCGTCACCTCGAACTTCGTCACATCCACGATCCCCAGATCGGAAATCCTGATCTCGGGGATCACCACCAGCGCCAGCAGGGAATGCTGCATGTAGGCGTTGTTCAACGTGCAGCCGACCTCTGCCATGGCCTCGACCATGCGCTGTGCGGCGGTGGCAACCTGTGCTGCGGGGGCGTCCGACATCAGCCCGGCAATGGGCAGGTGAACAAAGGCGATTTCCGCCCCGTCCTTCCACACCGTCACGCCGCCGCCCGCCGTTGACAGCCGGTTGGCGGCCAAAGCCATATCGGCGCGGCTGGTGCCGACCACAATCATGTGGTGGCTGTCATGCGCGACGGTGGAGGCGATCGCCATCCGGCCCTTGTAGCCGAAGCCCGAAACGAAACCGTTCACCACCTTGCCCGTCGCGCGGTGCCGTTCGACCAGCGCGATCTGGCAGACGTCCTTACTTTCATCACCCTCTACCGCGCCGTCCAGCACCTGCAATTCGGCGGTCAACGCCTTGGTCGGAGCCTGATTTTCCACCACGCCGATCACGCGGGCCACCACGGCATTCGCCCCCTCGGGTGCCGCAATCACGAAATCCTCGGGCCGTTTCGCCGCCCCCATGTTCACCGTCTCCCGCGCCGACTTCTGCCAGTCGTAATGCGGGCAGCTCACGGTGATGCGGCCGTCCAGCGCCACCGTTTTTCCCCGCGCGATCACATGCTCGATGGGCAAATCGCGCAGATCGGAGGTAAGGATCACATCCGCCCGCCGCCCCGGCGCGATACTGCCCAGTTCCCGCTCCAGCCCGAAATGGGTGGCGGTGTTGATCGTCGCCATCTGCAGGGCCACCAGCGGATCGCAGCCGCAGGCGATGGCGTGGCGCAGCACGCGGTTCATGTGGCCCTCGTTCACCAGCGTGCCGGAATGACAATCGTCGGTACAGAGGATGAAGTTGCGCGGATCCAGACCCTTTTGCGTGACCGCGGTGATCTGGCTTTCCACGTCATACCATGCCGACCCCAGCCGCAGCATGGCGCGCATCCCCTGCCGGACGCGGGCAATGGCATCGGCCTCACCCGTACCCTCGTGGTCGTCCGCAGCACCCCCCGCCGCATAGGCGCGGAATGCAGCGCCAAGGTCGGGGCTGGCGTAATGGCCGCCCACCGTCTTGCCCGCCCGCATCGTCGCGGCCATTTCCGCCAGAAGCTGGGGGTTGCCCGCGATCACACCGGGGAAGTTCATCATCTCCCCCAGCCCGATGATGCCGGGCCATGCCATCGCCTCGGCCACGTCATCGGCGGTGATCTCAAACCCCGTGGTTTCCAGACCGGGAGCCGATGGCGCGCAGGACGGCATCTGGGTAAAGATATTGACGGGCTGCATCATCGCCTCGTCATGCATCATCCTCACCCCCGCCAGCCCCAGCACATTGGCGATTTCATGCGGGTCGGTGAACATGGTGGTGGTGCCATGCGGGATCACGGCAGCAGCGAATTCGGCGGGGGTCAGCATCCCGCTTTCGATATGCATGTGTCCGTCACAAAGGCCGGGGATCATGAAGCGGCCCTTTGCGTCGATCACCTCGGTATCGGGGCCGATGGAGGCTGAAAGATCGGGTGCGATGGCGGCAAAGCGCCCGTCAGCAATGGCAATGTCATGCCCCGCCAGCACCTCGCGGCTGTGAACGTTCACCCATTGCCCGCCCCGAATCACGAGATCGGCGGGTTCACGGCCTGCGGCAACGGCGATCAGACGGGGGGCAGCCTCGGCCCAGGATTTCAGGGGATGTGTCATGGGCAAAGCCTGCCGTGCGCAAGGATATGTGGCAAGTGGCATTTGAGCAGCGGTGCAAAGGTCGCGCGGGGCCCGGCAGGCATGGCCCGGCTACCTCGTAGGTCATGTCGTATTTTGCCCCGTTTGCTTCGCGCCGATGGCTGTTGGCAGGCGGGCCTTGCTATTCCTAAGGTATATGCGTTTCAGGAGCACGAGATGACCGAGCAATCGACACGGGCGGGCAGGGCTGGCGGGCGGGGCGCACGCAGGGCGATGCGATCCGCCCCGGATTTCGAGATGCTGCCAGCGCTGAAACGCGGTATTCCGCTGTGCGAGGTCATGGATCAGGCCCATGTCGAAAAAATCGACGATGCCTCGATGTCGATCTTGGAAGAGGTCGGCGTCATCTTCCGCGACGAGATCGCGTTGGAGGATTGGAAGCGCGCCGGTGCGGATGTGCGCGGGGAAAGGGTGCATCTGGATCGCGGGCTGGTGCGGGAACTGATCTCGACCATTCCTTCGGGCTGGACTTACCGTGCGCGGAACCCGGAACGCAGCCTGCCATTTGGCGGCAAGCATTCGATCTTTGTCCCGATGACCGGTGCGCCCTTCCTGCGCGATCTGGATGATGTGCGCCGCTGGCCGACGATTGCCGATCTGAACATGTTCCACAAACTGTCGCACATGTCGCCCGCGCTGCATTCGACCGCGCACCACATTGTCGAGCCGATGGACATGAAGGTCAGCCACCGGCACCTGCACATCACCTATTCGTCAATGAAGCATTCCGACAAGACCTTCATGGGCATGACCACCAGCGGCAAGAATGCCGAGGATGTCATGGACATGTGCGAGATCCTGTTCGGGCGGGATGTGATGGAGAAAACGCCCGTCACCACCGGCAACTGCAATGGCAATTCGCCCCTGGTCTGGGACGAAACCATGCTGTCCGCCATGCGAGCCTTTATCAAACGAAACCAGCCGGTCCTCTGCTCTCCCTTTGTGCTGGGCGGGGCGAACACGCCCGCCTCGGTTGCTCCGGCGGTGGCGCAACTCAATGCCGAAGCACTGAGCGCGCTGGCCTATACGCAGGTCATCCGCAAGGGAGCACCGGCGATCTATGGGCACTATCTGTCGACCGTTTCGATGAAATCCGGCGCGCCAATGGCGGGCACGCCAGAGATCAGCCTGATGAACTTCATGATCGGCCAGATGGCGCGGTTCTATGATGTGCCGTGGCGGACATCGAACCTGCTGGGCGGGGCCAAGACCTTTGACGCGCAGGCAGGCTATGAAAGCGCCATGACCATGAATGCGGTGCTGCATGCCGGGGCGAATTACATCTGGCATTCGGCGGGCTGGAACGAGGCCGGGATGCACTGCTCCGTCGCCAAGTTCGTGGTTGATGCCGAGATGTGCGCGATGGGCTACCGCATGGCCGAAGGCCCGCGCTGGGACGACTTTGACGAAGCCATGCAGGCGGTGCGCGATGTGGGGCCGGGCGGGCACTACCTCGGCCATCCGCACACGCTGGAGAATTTCGAACGCGCCTTCTTCATGCCAAAGCTCTTTGACAACAACTCCATCGAGCAGTGGCAGGCCGAAGGCTCGGTCGAGATCACCCGGCGCGCTCTTGATCACGCAGGTAAGCTATTGCGCGACTATGAGGAGCCGAAACTCGACGCGGGGATTGATGAGGCTTTGCGGGATTACATCGCCCGCAGGGAACGCGAAATCCCGGCGGTCGATGCGCTGAATACAGAGTTTTGAGGGCAGAACAATGATCGAACTGAAAGGCAAAACGGCGCTGGTCACTGGCGCGGCCGGGGGCATCGGTGCCGCGGTGGTTCGTGCACTGCGGGCGCAGGGCGCGCGCGTCGCCGTAGCCGACAGGGATACGCAGGGGATCGAGGCAGAGGCGCACCTGCCCGGCAATCTGATGGAGGCCGCTTATGCCGATGGTCTGCCCGCTGCCGTGGTCAAGGCATTGGGCCGGCTGGATATCGTGGTGAACAATGCGGGTGTCATTGCGCGCGGACCGGTGACGGAAACCGGCGACGCCGACTGGGATCTGAATGTCGGTGTCAATGTGCAGGCACCGTTCCGCATCTGCCGTGCCGCAATTCCCCTTATGGCGGAGCAGGGGGGCGGGGCGATTGTCAACGTCGCTTCCTGCTGGGGCCTGCGTCCCGGTCCTAACCACGCGGTCTATTGCATGACCAAGGCGGCGATTGCATCGCTTACGCAGTGTATGGGCATGGACCACGCGCATCAGGGCATCCGCATCAACGCCGTCGCCCCGAACGAGGTCAACACGCCGATGCTGCGGACCGGCTTTGCCAAACGCGGCTTCGATCCCGATACAGCAGTGGCCGAACTGGGCAGGACCGTGCCGCTTGGCCGGATCGCGGAGCCGGAGGACATCGCCGATGTGATCCTGTTTCTTGCTTCGGATGCTGCCCGCTACATGTGCGGTGCGGTGGTCGAGGTGAACGGCGGGAAACCCGTCAAATGAGCCGGTTTGGTGGAAAGGTGGCGCTGGTTACCGGCGGGCGGATGGGGATCGGGCTGGCAATTGCCCGGAGACTGCGTGCCGATGGCGCCCGTGTCTTTACCGCGCAGCGCGGTGAGGATGCGGAGTTTGAGTCGGTGAATGCCGATTTCACCGATCCCGGCTGTGCCCCGCAGGTCATCAGCGAGGTTGTGGACGCTGCTGGCCGGCTGGACTTCCTGGTGAACAATGCGGGTTTCATGCAGGAAGCCCGTGCCGAGGATATGTCCTTGGCCGACTGGAACAGGATGATTGCCGTCAACCTGACAGCGCCCTTCCTGCTGATCAAGGCAGCACTTCCCCATCTGCGGGCCAGTCGCGGCGCAATCGTCAACATTGGAAGTATCGAAGGCATCGGCTGCAATCCGCATCACGCCGCCTATTCAGCGACCAAGGCGGGACTGCACGGTCTGACACGCGCCATAGCGGTGGATCACGGCGCCGAGGGCATCCGGTGCAATGCGGTTGCACCGGGGTGGATCGAAACCGATCTTGCCGAAGCCTATGTTGAAAGCATGCCCGATCCGGCAGCCTTTCGGGCAAACATCGGGCGCATTCATCCTGTCGGGCGAACGGGCCAGCCCGAGGATGTCGCGGCACTGGTGGCCTGGCTGGCATCAGAGGAATCAGGATTTGTCGCCGGGCAGGTCTGGACCATCGACGGTGGGCGGATGACCAAGCTGAGTTTGCCGCAATGATGCTTTAGAGGTATTGCAAGGGCGGGAAGCCTGCCTTTGCCCCTTATGCCCAGATGTCACCCAGCCGATAGCCATTGGGCAGCGGGTCTTCGGGATCAAGCACCAGCGTGCTGAACCCCGAAATCCAGGCGCGTCCCGAAATCGTCGGCACTGCTGCCGCGCTGTCACCGATACGGGCATCTTCCACCAGCCGTCCGGTGTAAACCGTGCCCAGAATGCCCTGATGCCGGAAATCGCGGTGCAGCGGCAGTTCGCCCTTGGCATGCAGAACGGCCATCTTGGCGCAAGTGCCGGTGCCGCAAGGGCATCGATCAATCGCGCCGGTCCATGTGGCAGGATCATCCCACGACAGCGGTCCGGTGGCCATTGTGACAGCATTTTTCCAGTCGGCCTGCGGGTCATCCGTCGGCCCCGAAAGCTGCGAGATACTGATGCCCACGCCGGGGTAATCCGGATGGGCCACCGGCAGTTGCTCGATCGCCGCCTGCCGGATCATTGCGGAAACCCGGGTGCTTTCGCGTCCGTGTTCCGGGATCAGTTCCAACCCCTTGAACTGCCGCACATCGGCGATGACATAGAACATCCCGCCCCAGCCGACATCCACCCTGACCTTGCCAAGGTGCGGCACGTCAATCTCGGCATCCAGATGCGCGGCAAAGGCGGGCACGTTGCGGAAGGTCACGGCCTTGACCTTGCCATCCTCGCAGCTCGCACGAATGTGGATCAGCCCGGCGGGGGCTTCCAGTGTCAGTTCCGTCACCGGTTCCTGCATCGGCAGGATGCCCGTTTCCAAAAGCACCGTCACGACGGCGATCGTGTTGCCGCCCGACATCATGGGGTATTCGATCTGCTCCATGATGATATAGCCGGCAGCGGCTTCGGGATGGCAGGGCGGAACCAGAAGGTTGCAGCAATGCGCCGGGTAGCCCCGTGGTTCGCGCAGGACCAGATGGCGAAGCTGATCATCGTTGGCTTACAGCCAGCGCATCTTTTCCTGCACGCTGGCGCCGGGAATATGTCCCACACCACCCGTAATGACCCGCATGGGAATTCCGGAATGGGTCTCGACCGCCTGGATCATGCGCTTGAAGGTCATCGTTCCCCGCGCCATCCTGTCTTGTTTCGGTCGCCGCACCGATCGTTCCCTGCCGGCTATTCTCTGGCTGCGCGCCATTCCTTCCAGCGCAGATAGGCGTTGGCCCCGACTGTAGAAAATGGCCGGGGCGGCAGGCGTGGCGGCTCGGCCTCGGCGGTGAAATGCCGGGTTGCATCGGTTGTCTGGCCAGAGGCGAGTTCCGCCACAGCGATCCCCATCAGGGTGCTGCGCGCCGTACCGAGGCCGTTGCAGACGCAGGCGGAATAAAGCCCGTCCTCAAGCTGCCGCATCACCGAGACGCCGTTGCGGGACAGGCACAGGTGGCCGGACCAGGTAAAGGCCATCTGCGTTCCCGCCAGCTGGGGGAAGCGTGCGTCGAATTTCTGGCGATGCACGCTCGCCGTCCGGCGCAGCGATGCCTCGCTTGCGATCATGTCCGGCTCGAACGTGGCACAGGTGCGCGTCACGATCCGGTTGCCCCCTTGGCCTGTATCGATCCGGCGCATGGTCGTGCCCATCGGGTCCGATGGCGTGATCCCCCAGCGCGGCTCACCGCCCAGCGCCTTCAGCGCCGCAGCATCCAGATCGACCGTCATCGAGGCGTACAGGAACACATGCATCAGCCGGTTCTGCGCGAAGCCGAAGCTTTCCAGATGGCCGTTGTTGGTGAAAATCACCTTGCCCGCGTTTACCTTCGCCTTTGGTGTGGTGACAACCCAGCCGCTGCCCTGCCGGTCCACCCGCAGGACGGGGGTGTTTTCATACACGCCTACGCCGGCGCCGCGCAGGCCCTGACCGAACCCGCGGATATATCCGGCGGGCTGAAGCATCACCGTGCCGGGGGTGTATAGTCCCGAGACATAGTGCCTGCTGCCGGTCAGCCGGAACATCGCCTCTGTGTCCAGCCGCTCGCTCGGCTCTCTCATCGATGACAGGTGTTCGGCATAGCTGCGGTTCAGGCCGTCAGTTGCTTCGCTGGCGGCTCCGTTGACCTTGCCCACCGGATCGAAATAGGCGGGGTCTATCGCGTGATCGGCAACCACTTCCCGCGCGAAAGCGATGGCCGAGCGGTTCAGGGCGATCAGCCCCCGGTCATCGCCATGTCCGGCATAGTTGTCGGACGACAGGTCATGCGGCAGGTCGATCATGAAACCGGAATTGCGGCCAGAAGCCCCTTCGGCCAGCAGGCTGGCCTCCAGCACCACCACCTTTGCGCCGGGGTTCAGTTGCCGCAGGCGTCGCGCGGCAGAAAGGCCCGCGAATCCACCTCCGACCAGCACGAAATCCGCCGTCTGGTCCTGTTCCAGCACGACCGGCGCGAGCTGCCCCGGCAGGATAGCCGACCAGGCCGCTGTACCGCGGTGAACCGGGGTCCGCCGCGCGACGAGTGTGGTCATGCTGGCACCCCGTCAAGGCCAAGCCTGCCCCGGAAACTGTCGAGCCCATTGCGCAGATCGGTATTCGCGGATGACATCGCGGCGCGGAGTGTTGCATTAAACCCGCCTTCGGTCGAAAGCTTGCGCAGGGCTTCGGCCAGCAGGCCGCTGCCGGGACTTTCCGGCAGATAGGCGCGGATCATCGCGCTGACATAGGCCTCGGCCCCACCGGGATCGCCGGTGAAGCCCGCAAGCCAGTTGGCCGCGGTCAACATCTGCTCCAGTACCGGCGAGCAAAGCGCGCAGGCCGCGAGATGAGCATTGAGGGCAGCCTCGTCGCGCTGGGGCAGGATGATATTGCGCCCGCCGAACAGTGCATCCAGCATCGGAGAAGCCGGATAGACCGGAATCGGGCATCCACCCCCGGCAACGGGCGGCAGGGGGATGGCAATGGCGATATCGGTTGCTGGCGCGCAGAGGTCACGCAGCCGCGCGAGCGGCAGGTCGACCATGACCGAAATCACCGTCTGGCCGGCACGGAAAGGCAGGCCGGGCAGAACATTGACGGCAACCGGGGCGAGCAGGCAGAGAAACACGACGTCGGCGCCGTCGACGACCGCGGCATTGGGCAGGACCTTCAGATCCGCGACCTCGTCCGCAAGCCGCGCTGCCGTGGCAGCGTTGCGGTCCGAGACGAGGATTTCATGACCCGGTCCGGCAAGCCCGCGGACCATAGCTGTCGCAATCTCGCCAGTGCCTATGAAGCCGATGCGCGCCATCAGCCGATCGCCTCGTCCCCGTCATCTGCCAGGTCGATCCAGATGGTCTTGACCTGCGTATACTGGTCATGGGCATGGATGCCGTTGTCGCGTCCGCCAAATCCCGACTGCCTGAAACCTCCGAACGGCGTGGAAATATCGCCCTCACCGAAGCTGTTCACCGTCACCGTGCCGGCCCTTATTGCCCGCGCGCCACGTAGCGCGCGTTTTGCATTCGCCGTGAAGATCGAGGCGGCGAGGCCGTATTCGGTATCGTTCGCCAGGGCGATTGCCTCGTCAAAGCTTTCCACCGTCAGCACCGAAAGGACAGGGCCAAAGATTTCCTCACGGGCCTGGACGGCGTTGCGATCCCCGATGTCAAGGATCGTGGGTTCGACAAAGCCCTTGTCGGCCTTGCCGCCCATCAGCACTTTGAGGCCTTTCGCAAGATAGGAAGCCACCTTGTCGTAATGCGCCTTTGACACCAGCGCACCGACGCGGTTCACAGGATCCAGCGGGTCACCCATCGGCCATTCCCTTGCGTGGGCAAGGATGCGTTTCAGCAATGCGTCCTTCACCCCCTTCTGCACGATCAGGCGTGACGAGGCCGAGCAGTTTTCGCCCATGTTCCAGAAGGCGCCGTTGACGATATGGGCCGCGACCCGGTCGAGGTTTTCGGCATCGTCCAGCACCACTGCCGGGTTCTTGCCGCCCATTTCCAGCGTGACTTCCTTGAGGTTCGATTCCGCTGCATAGCGCAGGAACCGCCGGCCCGTTTCGGTCGAACCGGTAAAGGACACGGCATCGATATCCATATGCCGCCCGATAGGTTCGCCCACATCCGGCCCGGTGCCGGGCAGCACATTGAACACGCCTGCGGGCACACCTGCCTCCATCGCCAGTTCGGCAATGCGCAGCGCGGTCAGCGATGTCTCTTCGGCCGGTTTGACGATGATCGAACAGCCCGCGGCCAGCGCCGGCCCGATTTTCCACGCCAGCATCAGCAGCGGGAAGTTCCACGGTAGGACAAGCCCGACCACGCCGACAGGTTCGCGCACGATCATGGCGATGTGGTTGTCAGAAGCCGGGGCGACCTGATCATATATCTTGTCGATCAGTTCGGCATGCCAGGTCAGGCAGTTGACCGTTTCGGGCACATCGACCGTCTCGCAGTCAAAGATCGTCTTGCCGCTGTCTAGGCTTTCCATAACGGCAAGTTCCCGCGCGTTGCGCTTGACAAGCTTGGCCAGACGGATCAGCACCTCTTTCCGTTCACGCGGATGCAGGCGCGACCAGCGGCCGTCCTCGAAAGCGTCTCGCGCCTTTTCTACGGCGAAATCCACATCCTCCGGCCCGCAGGCGGCGACCTTTGCCAGAACCTTGCCAGTGGCAGGGTTGAGCGTGTCGAAGCTTTTGCCCTTGATCGCCGGTCGGAATGAGCCATCGATAAAAGCTTGGGTGGGCAGGGCAAGACCGGCGGCGATCGCCTTGTATTCTTCGGTTGTCAGAAGGGTCATCGTCTTACTCCGCCTCGATCTCGGCCACGGTGCGCTTCAGCACGCGCACCACCTGTTCCAGTTGCCGCTTGTCGTCCTTGTTCAGCGGCTTCAGCGGCGGGCGCGGCGGGCCGGCATAATGGCCGTCCATTTCGCACCCATGCTTGATGCACTGGATGAACTTGCCACCCTGTTCCAGCACCCGCATCAGCGGCATCATCGCCGACATGATCCGGCGGCCCTTGTCGAAATTGCCCTCGACCGCGCAGGCTTTCCACAGTGCGATATGCTCTTTCGGCAGAAAGTTGGACCCGCCGCAAACCCAGCTTCGCGCGCCCCAGGCAAAGAATTCCAGCGCCTGATCGTCCATGCCGCAGGACATCTGAATATGCGGATAGTCCCGTGCCAGAAGATGAACGCGGTTGATGTCGCCCGAGGATTCCTTGATGGCGCAGAAGTTCCGGCTGCGGCCGACGCGGTCAAGAAATTCCTCGCCCATGTTGATGCCCATGCGGCCGGGGTAGTTGTACAGCATGACCGGCAGGTCGGCGGCGCGGTCGATGGCCAGCGCGTTCAGGGCGTTTTCACGCTCTGTCGGCACGGAATAGGGGGGGGAGCCGACCAGCAGTGCCGCAGCGCCAATCTTTGCTGCGTGTTCTGCCATATGAATGGAATCTTCCAGCCGGATCGCAACGGTGCCAACGATCAGCGGCACACGGTTGCCGATGATGTCTTTTGCCAGCGTCGCCATCTCTGCCCGCTCGGTCATCGACTGCGCATAGTATTCCCCGGTGGAACCACCGTTGATCAGGCCATGAACCCCTGCACCGATCAGGTATTCGATCATCGCGGCAAATGCGTCGCGATCAACCGATCCGTCCTCGCGATGGGGGGTGATGACGGGGGTATAAATGCCCTCGAATTTCATGAGGCTCCTCTGCGTTCTTCTGCACCGGGCGCGCGGCCCAGCGGAAAGTGGATGCTTTCAGGTGTGACGAAACTTTCGATCTGCGCCCGCGACAGTTCCCAATGCGCGACGGCAAGCGCGGATGCGGCATCGGCATCGCCGCTTTCGATCAGTTCGATGAACTGGTCATGCTGATCAGCCGCCAATTCCCTCTGGCGGGCCAGATCAAGGTTGCGGGGGTTGTAAAAGGTCATACCGATCCGGGTGTGATCGATCAGCAGGCGCTTCAGGGATGGCATCAGATATTCGTTGTCGGCCATCTCTCCGATGATGGAATGAAAACGCTCGTTCCCCAATGCACGTTCAGCGGCGTCACCGCCCTTGATCGCCTGCCGGAAAGACCACTGGCATTCTTTCAGCTTCACGATCTGTGCGGGTGTCGCGTGTTCGGCCGCAAGCCTTGTCGTGGCTGCATAGATCATCGGCGCAGCGACAAAAAAGTTGCGCATTGTCTTGTGTGTCATCGGCGCGACCTGCGCGCCCCGGTTTTCGTGCAGGACAACGAAGCCCTCGCCAGCCAGTTGGCGCAACACTTCCCGTAGCGGCGGACGAGAGATGCCATAGGCTTCCGCCATCTCTGTTTCGTCCAGATAGATGCCCGGCTCAAGCTGTTGGGTCAGCACCTTGCGGCGCAGATCGTCGACGCAGATCGCCTTCTTGCTTCGATTGTCGGTGTCCACTCTGCGTCTCCCTCCCGATTCAGCGTATCAGCGGCCTTGTTCGGGTAGCGTATCCGCTGTGTAGGATAATAAAATACATATTGTCTACTGGAAATATTTATGGTCATACTCGGGAAACAGGGAGAATCCGATGGCCGACCCGCGGGGTGAAGATGTCATTCGCTGCGAAGGGATCTGGAAGATCTTTGGAAACAAGTCGCATCAGGCGATGACGGCGATCCGCAATGAAGGCCTGACGAAAAAGGAAATCCGCGACCGCTTCGACTGCGTGGTCGGCGTGCAGGACGCGTCGTTCAGCGTTGGCCGGGGCGAAATCTTCTGCATCATGGGGCTGTCGGGTTCGGGGAAATCCACCCTGATCCGACATATCAACCGTCTGATCGAACCGACATCGGGCACGGTCTTTATCGAAGGCCAGAACGTCAACGAAATGTCGCCGCGCGACCTGCGTGCCTTGCGGGCGGAGCGGATCGGGATGGTGTTCCAGTCCATGGCACTGATGCCGCACCGCACCGTGCGCGACAATGTCGTCTTTTCGCTGGAGGTGCGCGGCGCACCTGAGGATCGCCGCGCAACAGTCGCCGCCCAGGCGATCGAGGCAGTGGACCTGACGGGCTGGGAAAACAAATATCCCGATGAACTGTCGGGCGGGATGCAGCAGCGTGTTGGTCTGGCCCGTGCCATTGCCGCCGACCCGACCATCCTGCTGATGGATGAACCGTTTTCGGCGCTTGATCCGTTGATCCGGCGGCAATTGCAGACAACGTTCATGGAGCTGTCAGCGGAACTGCACAAGACGACCGTGTTCATCACCCATGACCTTGATGAAGCGATCCGCATCGGGGACCGCATCGCGATCATGAAGGACGGTGTCCTGGTGCAGATCGGAACACCCGAACAGATTGTCACGGAACCGGCGGATGACTATGTCCGCGAATTCGTTGCCGGAATTTCCAAGCTCGATCTGGTGACGGCGGCGCGGATCATGCAGCCGTTGGCACAATATGCCGGGGAAAACGGTCAGCAGGATCACGGCAACTGGCCCGTCGCCAAACCCGGTGACAACCTGAACGCGCTGGTTGATCTGGCGGTCGGAACCGAACACCCGATCCTGATCGAGGCAGAAGGGAAAGCCGTTGGCGTTGTTACCAAACGTGCGCTTCTGCGTGGCATTCAGGGGCGAGAGGATGCCACCCCCGAAGGGAGGGCCGCGTAATGGAAGAGTCTTTCGACTGGCTCAACCCCTTTGCATCCGTCGATCTTGGTATCGGCGCATGGGCTGACGGGATCAAGCAGTGGGCGATTTCGAACCGGGAAATGATCCAGCCGGTCAAACGCTTTTTCGAAAGCGTCATCGTCGGTATCGAAGGTGCGCTTCAGGCAGTTCCGCCGCTGGTGATGATCGCTATCCTTGTGCTGATCGCCTGGCAGGCTGCCGGGCGCCGCGCGGCGCTGGTTGTGCTGACATGCCTGGTCATTCTGGGGCTGCTGGCGCCGGATGCCTGGGGTCTTGCGATGACGACGCTGGCCATTGTTGCCGCTTCGGTTCTTCTCTGCGTTCTGATCGGCTTGCCGATGGGGGTTCTCGCCGGGAAAAGTGACCGGTTCGAGGGGGTTATCCGGCCGGTGCTGGACACGATGCAGACCATTCCCGCGTTTGTCTATCTGGTGCCGGTGGTGATGATGATCGGGATCGGCAATGTTTCCGGCGTGATCGTTACCATCATCTTCGCACTGCCGCCGCTGGTCCGTCTGACATCGCTGGGCATCAGGGGGGTAAACCCGTCGGTGGTCGAGGCAGCCCGTGCCTTTGGCGCCTCGCCCAAGCAGATATTGTTCAAGGTCGAGCTGCCGCTGGCGACGCCAACGATCCTTGCAGGGCTTAACCAGACGATCATGCTGTCGCTTTCCATGGTGGTCATCGCCTCGATGATCTCGGTCAAGGGACTGGGGAACGAGGTGCTGCGCGCGATGGGGCGGCTGGATGCCGGCAAGGCCATCGTTGGTGGGCTGGGCATCGTCATGCTGGCAATCGTCCTTGACAGGATCACACAGGGCCTGGGGCGTTCGGGCCGTGAGCGTGGCCATCGGCCATGGTGGCAGACCGGCCCCATCGGCATGATTTCCGGTCTTTTCCATAAAGCTGACTGAAGAAACCAACAAGAGGAGGATACCAATGAAACACCTTTCGCTGACCACGGCCCTTGCTCTGGCACTGGCCGCACCCGCCTTCGCGCAGGACAAGCCGGGAGAGGGCGTGACCGTGCGCCCGATCCTGCCGACGCAGATCGAGGAACACTTCCAGCACAAGATCCTGTTCCACGCCCTGACCGACCTTGGCTACACCATCGCAGAGCCGAACGAGGCGGAATACCAGACCATCCATCTGGCCTTGGGCACTGGTGATGCCGATTTCACCGCCGTGTCGTGGCACACCCTGCACGATGCCTTTTACAACGAAGCGGGCGGCCCGGAAGTGCTGACCAAGGTCGGAACCTATATCCAGGGCGCGCTTCAGGGCTATCTGATCGACAAGGCCACCTACGATTCCGGTGTGACCGACCTGAGTATGCTGGCCGATCCTGAAGTGGCCAAGAAGTTTGATGCCGATGGCGACGGCAAGGCCGATCTGGCCGGCTGCATTCCCGGCTGGGGCTGCGAACGCGTGATCGAAACCGCGCTGGATGCCTACAAGCTGCGTGATACGGTGACCCACAATCAGGGTGCCTATCAGGCGATGATCGCCGATGTCATGGCCCGCAACCAGAACGGACAGCCGATCCTTTACTACACCTGGACGCCCTATTGGGTTTCGGGTGCACTGGTCCCGGGCCGCGATGTGGAATGGCTGAGCGTTCCGTTCACAGCACTTCCCGACGGCGCCACCGGCAATACAGAGTTCAATGGCAAGAACCTTGGCTTTGCGGTCGACAACATCGGCGTCGTCGCGCGCAATGATTTCCTTGCGGCGAACCCGGCGGCAGCCAAGCTGTTCGAGGTTGCGACGCTCGACATCAACGACATCTCGGCCGAGAACAAGCTGATTGCGGATGGCGAGAACACCCAGGAAGCGATCGACAAGCACGCGACCGACTGGATTGTGGCCCATCAGGCCGAATATGACGGCTGGCTGCAAGCCGCCCGCGACGCCGCCAAATGAACAACTGACTGACAGAGGGGCGCGGTCATGCCGCGCCCCATGACCTTGCGAAACCGCCATGCCACAGACCACGCATTTTGCCTTTCTGCTTTTGCCAGAGTTTTCGCATCTGGCATTTTCCTGCGCGCTTGAACCCTTGCGCATCGCCAACCTTGTTTCCGGCAAGACGCTTTACCGTTGGTCGCTGATCAGTGCCGACGGAAAGTCGGAAACCTGTTCCAATGGCTCTGTCACGCTTGTGCACGCTGGGCTGGAACCGCTTCACCAGATCGACAGGCTGTTCCTGATCTCGGGCATCAATGTCCAGCAGCATGTAACCCCTGGGGTGCTGACATTTCTGCGCCGCGAACGCGCCGCCGGGACACCGCTTGGCGCCATATGCTCGGCGGCTTATGTGCTGGCCCGCGCCGGCTTTCTGAATGGCACGGAAGCCGCTGTTCACTGGGAATACCACGACCTGTTTCTTGAGCAGTTTCCCGAGGTTGATCTGGTTCGCAATGTGTTCGTGGCCAACGAAAAGGTCATCACTGCTTCTGGTGGCACAGCGGCTGCCGACCTGATGCTGCACCTCATCGGCCAGCAGCATGGCAGACAGCTTGCAACGGCGGTGGCTGACCAGATGGTCTATAACGCTGTCAGGGAAGGGTCTGCCCCGCAACGGGTATCTTTGCAATCGCGTCACGGCATGCGGAATGCGCATCTGGTGCGCGCCATCGACGTGATGGAAAAGCATATCGAGGAACCGCTCCCCCCCAGCATGATCGCGGGGGAGCTTGGCATTTCGGCCCGCCAATTGGAGCGGCTGTTCGGCAAGTATCTGAACTCCACCCCGAAAAGCTACTTCATGGAAATGCGCCTGCACCGGGCGCGCAACCTGCTTGTGCAGACAGAGCAGTCGATCACGGAAATCGCCATGGCCTGCGGTTTCAGGTCGACCTCACATTTTTCCAAGGTGTTCAGGGGCCAGTTTGGCCAGTCCCCGCTGGCCCAGAGATCGACCTTGGGGTGAACGGACCGCGGCTGAGGCGGACTTGCACCGTGATCAGTTAACTGCACCCCGTCTGGATCGGCGGGTCATATATGGTCGCCTTGCACCGTCTTGCATTTCGGTCTGTCTTCTGGCCAACGATGGTCTGCCTTGCCAGATATTCCCCATAAGATTAATAGAACAAATAGAGAACATATGGATGTGATTCCTTGTGCCATGTTCAGGATGTCTGCTGTTCAGATAACAAAATCCTTGCGGACTGCTCTCTCTGGCCCGCGGGTTGGGCCAACATTGTCAGAGGTTTTCTCTGCCCCGGGGGCAGAGGCAGCTGCGACAAGCTTTGTTTCGAAGCAGCTTGGTCATGGCAACGAACCAGTTCTGTGGATTCAGGATCGGCTGGCACAGCGCGAGATGGGGCGCCCCTATTTGGCGGGTTTGGGGGTTCGAAGACCAGTGATGCTGATGCAGCTTTCCCGACCCGTCGATGTGATGACCGCGGTGGAGGAAGGGTTGCGCTGCAAAGCACTGACTGCCGTGGTGGCCGAAATCCGGGGCAACCCAGCGGCGGTAAATATGACCGCGATGAGAAGGCTGGCCTTGCGGGCCGAGGCCGTGGGAGTGCCGTGCTGGTTAATACGGCAAAATGCCAGCGTCGTTCTCAGTGCTGCGCGGGATCGATGGCGGATCGCCATCCTTCCCTCTGCGGCCAACCCAGACGATCCGCATGCACCGGGCGATCCACGCTGGCGGTTGGAATTGTTCCGGACACGCGACAGGCGACCGGGGGAATGGGTGGCGCGTTATGAACGCGGAGGAGAGGGCATGGCTATCGAAGGAGCGACGGATCGTATCGATCTGGTTGCCGCAGTTCCCGATGGAACGATGGCAGAAGACGCAGGCACGAACCGGCAATCCGCTGCCCGATGAACTGCCTCAGGCACTGGTTGCCGAGGGCACTCATGGCCCAGTGATCCATGCCGTGAATCGTCATGCGGATTTGGCAGGCGTGAAGGTGGGTGCGCGGGTGGTTGATGCGCGCGCACTTTGTCCGGATTTAAGGGTGGACACTGCCGATTGCGATGGTGACAGCGCGGCACTGTCACGGCTTTCTTTCTGGGCGCGGCGCTGGTGCCCCTGGACAGTTGTGGATGACCAAATGGCAGATGGTTTTGCCACGGGATATGGGCTGATCCTCGACACCACCGGATCGGATCACCTGTGGGGGGGTGAGGCGGCAATGCTGGCGGACATGGAATCCGGTCTGTCAGCCCTTGGCCTGTCTGCCCGACCTGCGCTTGCGCCCACATGGGGTGCTGCCTGGGCCTTGGCACGATTCGGACCGGTCAGGGCTATTTGCGCCGATCTGTCATCGCTGCCTGTAGCTGCCTTGCGTCTTGATGGCGAAACAGTCCTTTTGCTGAACCGGCTTGGTCTGCGCACGGTCAGGCATCTGACAGACCTGCCGCGCCTGTCGTTGGCGCGCCGGTTTTCGCGTGCGGCCCCGGCGCAAAACCCTTTGATCCGTCTGGATCAGATGACGGGTCATTTGCCTGAACCTGTTTCTCCGCCCGCGGCATTGCCAGTTTTTCGTGTCGATGCCCGTCTGGCAGAGCCGATCATTGACCCCACCCATCACCTGCCGGAACTGTGTGCAGCCCTTTGCGACCAGTTGGAAAGGGCGGGGTGCGGAGCGCGCCATCTGCGCCTTACAGTCTATCGCACCGATGGTGAGGTCAGTCGGATCGATGTGACATGTACCTTGCCCAGCAGGGAGGCCACGCATCTTGCCTTTCTCTTCCGTGACCGGCTGGAGCGGATCAATCCCGGATTTGGTTTTGACCTGATCTCTCTTGAAGCGCTCGCAACCGAAACCTTTGGCACCCGCCAGACCGATTTGGCGGGCGGCATCGATACCGGTCTGCAACTTTCGCATATGGTCGACCGGATGGCAGCGCGGTTTGGCCGACATGCCCTGACACAGCTTTGGCCTGCTGCCAGCCATATCCCTGAACGGGCCGAAACCCGTACGCTTCCGCTGGCTATCCTGCCGGCCATCGTACCAGTTAAGACCGAGCGCCCGCAGCGTCTGCTGGAATATCCTGAAGAAATCAGTGTGCTCTATGCCGTGCCCGAAGGTCCGCCTGCTCAGTTCCAGTGGAGACGACGCGGCTATCGCGTGGTGCGTTATCAGGGGCCAGAGCGCATTGCCCCGGAATGGTGGCAGGACAAGCCAGGAACGCGTCTGCGCGACTATTTCAAGATCGAGGATGAGATGGGTCATCGCTTCTGGCTGTACCGGGAGGGCCTGCACGGCGATGGTCGTGGAGGTGCGCCGCGCTGGTTTCTACACGGGATATTCGCCTGATGCCCGATAGCGATAACCGCCGTATCCGAAAGACACTGACCGGGTATTTCCCACCCAATCCGCCCGCTGCATATGTGGAACTGGGGGTAACGACACCCTTTTCCTTTCTACATAGTGCATCGGATGCCAGCGAACTGGCAGCCGCAGCCCATGCGCTGGGCTATGACGCTTTGGGCGTCGCAGACCTGAACACGATGGCCGGTGTTGTGCGCATTCATGCCGAGGCGAAAAAAGCCAACCTGATACCGGTTATCGGTTGTCGGTTGCGCTTGGTGACGGGTGAGGAATTTCTGGCCTACCCGCGTGACCGTGCCGCCTATGGCCGATTGTGCACACTGCTGACCAGGGGCAAGCGCCATGATACAAGCGGCCATTGGCAGATGAAGGGTGCCTGCGACATCACGTTGAGTGACCTGTCGCGACATTCAGAAGATGTGCAGTTGATCGTCGTGCCGGATGAGGCGCTGCCCAACCGCCTGTCCGATCTGATCCGCCGACTGCCAACCTTGCGTCATATCGCGGTCAGCTACCTATACGGGGGGGATGACAGGGCCCGGATCGAACGCCTGGATCGTCTGGCACAGGCGCATGGCTTGTCGATCCTTGCTACAAACGATGTGCATTACCACGCCCCCGACCGTCGACCGTTGCAGGATGTGATGACCTGCATCCGGGAGAAGACAACCATCCACAATGCGGGCTTTCTGCTGAACGCCAATGCCGAGCGGTATCTGAAGTCCCCTGCCGAAATGATGCGCCTGTTCGCCGACTGGCCCCATGCCATCAGCGCCACCCGGCAGGTTGCCGATGCCTGCATCTTCAGCCTGAATGAACTTGCTTATCACTATCCGCTGGAAACCGTGCCCCCGGGCGAAACGGCACAAAGCCAGCTTGAGAAGCTGACATGGGAAGGTACGACCGGGCGCTATCCCGCTGGTCTACCGAAAAAAGTACGGAGTTTGCTGATCAAGGAGCTGGAGATCATCCGCATCAAGAAAATCCCGCAATATTTCCTGACCATCCACGAAATTGTCCTCTGGGCAAGGGCGCAGGGTATCCTGTGTCAGGGTCGCGGATCGGCGGCTAACTCGGCAGTCTGCTTCGTGTTGGGCATCACCTCGGTCGATCCGGCAGAGCAGGAACTGTTGTTCGAACGCTTTATAAGCATCAATCGGGACGAGCCGCCCGATATCGATGTTGATTTCGAACATGAGCGGCGCGAGGAGGTGATCCAGCACATTTATTCCAAATATGGACGCCACCGCGCGGGCCTATGTGCCACCGTCATTCATTATCGCCCGCGTTCCGCGATACGCGAGGTGGGCAAGGCAATGGGTCTGTCCGAGGATGTGACAGCCGCATTGGCCAAAACTGTCTGGGGCAGTTGGGGAACGAGCATGAATGAAATGAATTCGGCAGAAGCAGGGGTGGATATGTCAGATCCACTTATGGCCAGAACGATCCGTCTTGCCGAGCAGATGATCGGAATGCCGCGCCATTTGTCACAACATGTCGGCGGCTTCATCCTGACCGAAGGTGCGCTTTCCGAAACCGTGCCCATCGGCAATGCGGCTATGCCCGACCGCAGTTTCATCGAGTGGGACAAGGACGATATTGATGAGCTGAGTATTCTCAAGGTTGATGTTCTCGCCCTGGGAATGCTGACCTGCATCCGTAAATGCTTTGATCTGGTGAAAAGCCATTACGGCATTTCGCTCGATCTCGCTTCAATCCCGGCCAATGACAAACCGACCTATGACATGCTGTGCAGGGGCGACAGCATCGGCGTTTTTCAGGTGGAAAGCAGGGCGCAGATGAACATGCTACCCCGCCTGAAACCACGGCGCTTCTATGATTTGGTCATTGAGGTTGCCATTGTCCGTCCCGGCCCCATTCAGGGAGACATGGTGCACCCCTATTTACGCCGGCGTGACGGCAGGGAGCCGGTCATCTATCCCACGCCCGGTTCGGGGCACCCACAGGACGAACTTGAAAAAATACTGAAACGCACACTCGGCGTGCCGATCTTCCAGGAACAGGCCATGAAGATCGCCATGGATGCCGCCAAATTTTCAGAGGAAGAAGCGAACGAGCTGCGTCGTGCCATGGCGACCTTCCGTTCTCGGGGGACGATTCATCTGCTTGAGGAAAAGATGGTCGGGCGCATGATCGAACGGGGCTATACCCCCGAATTTGCGCGGCGATGTTTCGATCAGATCAAGGGTTTCGGCGACTATGGTTTTCCCGAAAGCCATGCCGTCAGCTTTGCTCTTCTGGTCTATGTTTCGTCCTGGTTGAAATGCCATTATCCATCGGTCTTTGCTTGTGCCCTGCTGAACTCTCAACCGATGGGGTTTTATGCGCCTGCGCAGATTGTTCGAGATGCGCGCGAACACGATGTTGATCTGCGCGAGGTCGATGTAAATTTCAGCGACTGGGACAACACATTGGAACCATCAGCCGACGGCTTCGCCTTGCGTCTGGGGCTGCGACAGGTAGCCAGCATTGGCCGAGAGGCGGCAGACAGATTGACCTTCGCCCGCGATGAGCCCTTTGCCAGCCTTGCCACTCTGGCTACACGTGCTCGCCTGAGTGGCAGAACAGTACGCTTATTGGCCGCAGCGGATGCCTTCCGCTCCATAGGGCTGGATCGTCGCACCGCATTATGGGATGCCAAGGCCCTACGCGATGCGCCGGATTTGCCACTGTTTCAGCAGGGCCGGGATGAGGGTAATGAGCCATCACCCCGTTTGCCGCACATGCCGTTGTGCGAACATGTCGTGGCCGATTACCAGACGCTGCGCCTGTCGCTGAAGGCTCATCCCATGTCTTTCCTGCGTGCAAGCATGACGCGACAGGGTTTCGTGAAGGCCGCCGATCTGAACCGGATCAACAACGATCTTCGGTTGAAATTGGCTGGGCTTGTGCTGGTTCGGCAGCGCCCCGGCAGCGCAAAAGGGGTCTGTTTCATTACATTGGAGGATGAAACTGGCGTAGCCAATCTTGTTGTCTGGCCCAAGGTGATGACGGCTTTTCGCAAGGTGATCATGACAGCCAGGTTGATGCAGGTCGCTGGCCGCTTGCAACGTGACCCGTCCTCTGGCGTGATCCATATCGTCGTTGAATCCTTACAGGATCGAAGCGATGCCCTGCTGCGCCTGTCAGACCGAGGTTTTGTGCCGCCCCTCTCCCGCGCAGATGAAGTGCGAAAACCTATTTCATCACCTACACCCGGTCACCCCAGAAATGCCCGCATCATTCCGGCCTCACGCGATTTTCACTGACCGGTTTCCCCGGTTTGAAGCCATTTTCTACAAGGCTGTATCTTGTAAACGTGCAGCAACTTTTCCCGATGCCCAAAGCAGATGTCGCATAATGCGCGGGGATCGGTTTGTGTTATTGGCCGCCCTTTGGGCAAGGGTTGCATCCCGCGCGAGCCATCGGATGGCCCGCGCAGATGTTCAATCGGCATTGTGACCTAGAAGATGAAGTCATCCTGCTGAATGGTGCCAAGCTGGGTGTTTTACAGAACGAGCGTGCCCTCGGCAAAAGTAAAGACGACATGCGCCCCGCTCTGCACAGCAGATGACATCACATCATCGAAATCAGACACTGAAGCCAGGGCGGAAAGGTCGATGTCGTCGTCACCCTCTTCAAAGTCACGGATACGGTCGGTGCCAGAGGCAAACACGAAACGATCGGCACGGACGCCACCGGTCAGGATCCCCTGCGGCAAACCATTCTAGGATTTGTGGAAAAAATCCTGGAATAAAAACTCATCCGCATCGTTGTTCAGCATGGGTAGCAAGGGAAATTTTCCACATGACCGGCTCACTTGCGGATAATTTCTTTCGTCAGGAACTGATCGCGCTGGTGCCAAAGCTGCGACGGTTCGCGCTGAGCCTTGCCGGGAACCGGCAGGACGCCGACGATCTGGTCCAGACCGCCTGCGAGAAGGCGCTAAAAAACCACGCGCAGTTCACACCCGGCACGCGCATGGACAGCTGGATGTATCGCATCATCCAGACCCATTGGCTGGATGACAGGCGGCGCAACAAGGTTCGGGGCGTGGTCGTGGACCCGGTCGATGCGCACCTGTCCGACCACGGGAAAGCAGCACGGTTGCCGGAAGATCGCATGATGCTTGAACGGGCGCGGGTTGCAATGGCCGGTCTTCCCACGGGCCAGCGCGAAGTTCTGGCGCTGGTCGCTATCGAGGGGATGAGTTACCGCGCGACGGCCGACGTACTCGGGGTTCCGGTAGGCACGGTGATGAGCCGGCTTTCCCGCGCCCGGGAAACTCTTTTGACGCAAATAGGATATGCAGGAGGGCCGCAACAATGAACAGCACGCCCATTATTGATCGGGAAAAGCTGGCAGCATTTGCTGACGGAGAACTGTCACCGGAAGAGGCGGCTGCGGTCGTGATCTATCTGGCGGACCACCCAGAGGAAAAGGCCTGGCTCGACAGCGTCATGATGTCGAACGTCACGTTGTCACGGGCCTTTTCAGGACCGGTGTCCGAGCCTGTGCCGGAAAGGTTCAGCCAACTGATACAGGCCGATGGCGAAGCCGCCCCTAACGTGGTTCCCTTGCGGAGCGCCACTTCCGCAGCAAATCGTCCGTTGGTTTTTGCAGCGGCCGGTCTGGGCCTGGCAGCGGGCATCGCCGCAATGGCTCTTGTTCCAAGTTCGACAAATCATCTGGATGTTGGTCCGGTACCCTTCCGTTCCAGTCTGTACAAAGTGCTGGACACGTCGCCGTCTGGTGAGGCCCAATCCTTCAAAAAGGGGGAAGAGCTGACCATTCTGGCCTCGATGCCCACCCCTACAGGGCATTGCAGAGAGTTCGAACTCGTCGGGTTGCCGAATAACAGCATTCGATTGGGCCTGGCGTGTCGCACCGGTGAAGGCTGGACACTTGATGTTTTATTGATCGAAGTAGCAGAAAGCCGCGGCGAAGTCCCGTCAGCATATGCAACTGCGGCCGGCGGGGATGTGGGTGCCATCGACATCTGGCTTGACCGTCGCGGGGCCGGTATGGCGCTGACCCCTGAAGAGGAGGCGGAGCTGATCACGAACGGCTGGGAGGGCTGAAAACCCGTTTCAAGGACAAATTCCGTTCATCTGCAAAGAGCCGTGGCCGAAAATATCGTCGCGGCCAGCCGAGCCCAGGTCCTGTGCAAAATCAGCTAGCCTGTCGGCAACGTTTTCGGGTGCAAGCCCGGGTTCTCGGGACAGAATGACCGCAGCGGCAGCCGTCACGAAAGGGGCAGCAAATGAAGTTCCGGATTTTTCCCGCGCGCCCCTGATGGACGCCGCCAGAAGCAGGCCCACCCCGGGCGCTGCCATATCCACATCTTGTCCACGTTGGGCCGAACGATAGACGCGGGCCCTGCGGTCAAGCGCGGTGACGCCGATCACCCCGTCATAGGCCGCTGGATGCGCGACAGCCTGCGATGGCCCGCCATTGCCGACCGATGCAACCAGAACCATCTGCCGTTCATCAATCAGCCGCCTGACAACGGTTTCCAGAACAGAGTTGTCGGGCCCGGCCAAGGAAAGGTTGACGATGCGGATACCGCGCACGTCCATCAGATCCAGCCCGCGAACAAGTGCGACAACATCAGCGCGTTCATCGGATGCGATGCGGGAATAGATGTCCGCCACCAGATAACTTGCCTCTGGCAAAAGCCCCTCGACCCTCGACCCTTGGGTACCAGCAAGCGCCGAGAACACGGCCGTCCCGTGGACCATTGCTGACGGGCTGGCATGATCCCCCGCCAGCCGTACCAGTTCTATTTTCGCCCCGCTCAGAAGTTCGTGTGCCAGATTGACGCCCGTGTCGATCACGCCGATCTGCTGCGTGACGGGACAACGGGCGGCACGAACGTCCGACCTTGGCCAGGCGACCATTTGATGCAGATTGCAGTTACCGTGGCGGCAATCCGGCTTTGCCGAGGCGGTGATTGCTGAAGGAACCAGGGCTTCATCCGGCCGGTAGAAGTGGTTCAAATCCGCGCTTCCGCCTGTCGCCAAGGCACGGACGCGATCCCGCGCGGCGATCAGACCGGTGTCAGGGGGCGGGGACAGCCGCCGCATATCGATGCCCAAAGCGGGCAGATCAACAGTTTCAATCAGGCTGTAGCCTTCGCCAAGAAGGGTTGCGAGGTCCATCTCTGACAGGGCCAACGCAACGATTTCCGGGGCAAATTCCGGTGGGGGCAAATCTTGCACGATGACCGGCGCGGCCGCGATCCGTCGCGGTCTTGCCGCAGCGGGCGCCCGAGCTGCCGGTTCCCTGACCGTATCCTGCCGGTCACTATCGTCATCATCACCACCGCCATCATCCTCGTCATCGTCATCGGCCCATGCCATCCCTTGCCCGGTGCTCCACGGAGCGAAACCGGGCGCAAGCGCCAAGGCAGCCGTCAACAGAAGCAACGCTACGGGGCGCTGACCGATAGGAAATGGCATGATCTGCTCCGCAGCACGGGACTTTACCCAATATATCGCGCATATGTCCGATTTATTCCACATATCGCGGCAGACTGATCCTGCCCGGCGCATATGTCTTTGGCGGCAGCAAGATCCGGAGCGCGACCACGCCCCGCAGTGGTCAACCCGCTACCGCACGGCGACGAATAGTTCGTTCGGGTCATGGATCAGCTTCAACCGTTTGAGCGCCGGCAGAAAGTGGTTGTGGCGCCGTACTTCACCCAACGCCGCCATGGCAACGCAGTACTTCGAGCAGCGGTTGGTTGGCTTAAGATGTCGAGCGCGCATGATCTTGTCGGCGATGCCGTTGCCGCGGGCCGATTTCGTCTCGATGATGAACATGTCATCCGCAACCGCCAGCGACTTGCCGCCAGAGTGGAAACCCATACGGGTGTCGATTGTCATCCTTTCTCCGCCCTCGCGGGCAACGAGGGTGATGCGTTCGTACTCCATTGCGATCACTGGACGAAGCGGGCGGTTCAGGCCGCGGCCGTACTGTTTGCGATGACAATCCTCAATGAACGCGAGGCAACGCCCATCCAGTTCCTCCAGACCATTTTCAACGCGCAGGCGCTTCTTGGCCGTCGATCCGCGAAGGTCCTTCAGCTTAACCTCAAGATAGCTGAACCCGGCATCGACATAATTCCGCACCCGGATCTTGCTGCGTTTGCGCCTGCCCTGGTGATGATCATAGTAGGCATGGCGTTCCTCGTCGTCGAAGTAGCGCGTGGCATAGATAAAAGCGCGCCTGCCCTCGATTTCAAGCACATCGAACAGGGCCGCGAAATCCCGGAAGGCAGGCAGCAGAAGCCGGGCCGGCACAATATATTTGTTGTCCAAGCGTTCCAACATGGCGGCTTTTCCGTTCAACCCCACCAGCGAGATCGTCTGGAAGGAGGTCAGGCATTCGGCGATGAGCGCTTCCATGATGTTACCTTTCCCGGGAAAGCCGGTCATTTGCGGTAGAAGACGTTGATCTGCGCCATGTCACTGACATAGTTCAGCGCAACGATCTGGTAGGACATCACATCGACGCCCAAACGATTTGACAGGTCAGTTTTCATACGAACCGGGTCGGAAAGCGCGTCGTCGTCGATCTTGTCGAGCGTGATCTTCACACCATGCGCCGACCGAAGGATTCTGGGATGGTCCAGCACATAGGCGGCGGCCAGTATGGCAAGCACAACTGCGAGCACAAAAGGAATGGTCGTGCCCTGTATTGAACAAATCACCGCAATAGCGATAGAGCCGAAGAAATAGGTAATCTCGATTTTCGAGATTTGTTCTGACCGAAGTGTAAAGAGCGCCAATATGGCGAACAGGCCAAAACCTGCGGCAACACTGAATTCGACCGAGCTTAATACTGTGAGTACGCCGAAAGCAAAAACATTGAAGAGTGATGCCGCGGTTACCAGCTCCTTGTCGCGGTAACGGTGATAGTAAAATCCGAATACAAGGCCGACCATTGCGGCAAGATCTATACAAAGACGCCAGGCTGTCTCGACAGAGGGTAGCTGATCAAGCATTTGTCCAGTCCTTCCCAAAGACGCCAGGTGCTGTCTCGATCCTGCCGTCAAACAGTTACAACTATAGAACGGACGACTCTGGAATCTATTCCCGCCGAGGAATGCCGGACCTCATTGCCGCGCCAGGGAACATTCTTCTGATGGCGTTGTCAGATGTGCGATCCCCCCCAGATTTTGGGATGGGGTCTTGATTGTGCGGCTTCGATCAGCCGGCGGCAGATCATCGCCATGACGCTGATATCTGCCTGCGCCGCGCATACATCAATCGGCACACCGGCCTGGGCTTTCGCCACAGTCGTATCGGCATGCCTGCATCCGTCTGCTCGGTCAGAGCAGCCATTCTATGGGCAAAAGACCAATGACCGTTAATGCGACCTGCTGAAACCATGTCGCGCCAGGCTCTTTCTGATAGGTCACAACGGTGTTTGCGTCCGTGCGTTCCTGCCAGACCATATTGTCTTCGGGTGTAAGTTCGGGGCGGTAGCTGACCATGTCCAACGGGCCGTCGAACCCGGCGCTAACGTTCTGCGCCATTGGTACACTGTCGATCAGAAAACCCATTTCGCAATTCAGTGTGGCAGAGCGGGGGTCGAAGTTGAACGATCCGATAAACACGCGCTTGCCATCCACAGCAAAGGTCTTGGCATGAAGACTGGCACCCGACAAACCCAGTGGTTTCAGCTGCGTCTGCGTTTCGGGCGTCATGTCGCCGCGCAGCTTCAGTTCATACAGCTTGACACCGTCCTCCAGCAGCTCACTGCGATATTTGGCATAGCCCGAGTGCACAAGCAGGACATCGGTGGTGTTCAGCGCATTGGTCAGAATGCGCACATCCTTTCCGTCTTTTGCCAGCCCGCCAAAATAGGCCACGCCAGGCTCGCCGGGCACGAAATAGGCCGAAACCAGATCCAGCCGTGTTTGGACCGTGCCAAGTATCGCGCCCAAGCGCGAAATCATCAACTGGTCGCGGCTGGCGTTGCCTTCGCCCTTTGCCGGGTCATCGGCGATAAGCTGAACTGTCGTCCATTCCAGTGCTTGCGCGCCATTCGCATATCGGGCGGCACTGTTGGCCAGATCGCTTTGTACGGCCTTTGCCTCGTCAGTTGCCGTGACCTCGGCAACGCGGGTGGCAAAGCTGGTGTCGCCGGGCTGTCCGCTGATGATATCAGCCACGGAAAATACAGATCGGCTGTTCCAGTATTGATCAAAAACAGCGGCAGTTTCAGTGGCAATCGGACCAATGGCCAGCGCATCCATATCCTTGTAGTAACTCTCGCCGATTTCGAAATATTCATTCCCGATATTGCGCCCGCCGATGATGGCTGCACCACCGTCGACAATCAGCGATTTGTTGTGCATCCGCCGGTTCATGCGGAAAAAATCGAAGGTATATCCCAGCATCTTTGGGCTGCGTACAGTCGATGGATTGAACAGACGGATATCGAAATTCGGCTGCGAATCCAGATAGGCCATATAGGCATCCATTCCGGGCACGCCGTTGTCATCAAGCAACAGCCGGACACGCACTCCGCGAACAGCTGCCCGCGCCAGCGCATCAAGAAGCAGGATGCCGGACGTATCGTCGTGCCAGATGTAATATTGCGAGTCGATCGAGGATTCGGCCCGTTCGATCAGCGTCATACGACTGGCCAGCGCGTCCTGACCGCCCGGCAGGGACACGATACCCGAAAGCCCGGGATGATCGGTTTCTGCGGCGACCAGGGCACGGCCAAGTGCTGTTCCGGTGCCGGCGGGAATGGCTTGCTCGGACGGGCGGTCTGATATGTCTGGAAGCGGAAACAGCAACCGGGCAGCCACCACGAAAACCGCATAGACTGCAAGCAACAGAAGAACCGCCCTGAACAACCGTCGCATCGTCAAGCCTCCCCGATCATACCTTGTGGAATACATACCTGGCTTGGCCCGTCGCATTGGCCGCTTCAGGCATCTAAAATCGGATTTCCGGCATCGTCCAGAGCCCTACACAGCACCTGCTACTTTCCGCCGATCGGATGGCGTAAAAGGGTTGGTATCCGGTCCACGATAGTAACCCCAAGCAACCTCGCTGTTGCGATCCGGCCTGGATGACAATTTGACGGCAAGCTCAAACCAGAAGGTGTTTTACCACCTCGCGTTTCCCGAACCGGGCACCTGAAGAAAATGCGGACCGTGCTAAGAGTGGCTCCCGTCCGACACCAGCCCCAGGAATTCAGACAACACAGGTAACGCTCTTTGGAATAGCAAAAAACCCATCAGAAGGGATGTGCCGGTTTTGCGATGCGAAAGTGGCGGAGAGAACGCGACTGACATCCAACCTTCTCCCGTCATGCGCATGGTCCGCAACGGGCGGAGGCTGTGTGGAAACTCTCGACGTTGATGCGCGGTGCGGTGTCGGGCTGTCGGAACTTGTCATTGGCAATGTCGACGGTGATTTCCTGACACTGGCACCGTCGCTAAGCTCGGGATCTCCATCATCAACCTGCGGATGCCGACCAGGGATAACAGCCGCTTGATGTTGTAGGCCAAGACGTTCAGCGCCATTTCCGTTCGTACATTCTTCAGCCGCCGTGTCAGGAAGTGGGTTGAGCCCATCTAGGCCTTGACCGTGCCAAAGGGGTGCTCAACCGTCGAGCGTCGCATCGTCATCGGCGCTGATGCTGCGCGCAATCTGCCCTGCGCCGCCTCGATCAGATGCTCGTGCTCCCATCGGGTGATCCGGCGTTCCTTGCCCGTCGTGCAACGAGAACGGAGCGGGCAGCTCGGGCACTAGCCGGTCCAGTAACGCCGGAGCTGAAGGCCATCTTCCTCGGTCGTGTAGCGGTAGGTCAGCGCTTCGCCCGCGGGGCAGCCATAGACGTCCGTCTTGGCGTCATAGGCAAAATCGGCCTTCACATACATTCCCTTGATCCGGTTGCCCGAGGTTTCAGGACGCGGCACTGTTGTGGTAATGCCCGCTTCATGACAGGCAAGGATGTTGCGGCCGCTGAAGTAGCCCTTGTCGGCGAGAGCATGCAATTCTTCGCGCCCCAGGACTGCTTTGGCCTCTCGTGCCATCGGGGTCAGCAGGTCGCGGTCATGGCCCTGATTGGCAACCTCATGCGCCACGATCAGATGGGTTTCCGTATCGACGGCGCTCTGGACGTTGTAACCGACGTGGCCGCTGTGCTTCGCGCGCGTCGCCATGGCGCGGGCATCGGGATCGGTCAGTGAGATCTGCCCATCCGGCGCATTGTCCAACACCTTGTCAATCGCCTTGAGGCGTTCGATCTCATGCCGGATGCGCCCATATCTGCGCGCGAGATGGGCCACCTTCTCGGTGCGTGCCTCGCCTTCCTCCTGACGGTCGATGCGGATCATCCCCTGGATGTAGCGCTCGGCACTGGCCTCCAGATGGGCCAGGCAGCTGGCGACCTTGCCCTTGGTGAAGTTGCGATCCCGGTTGTTCACCGCCTTGAACTTGCTGCCGTCGACGGCAACGCACTCGCCCTTCAGCACGCCGATCCGGCGGCAGAGTTCGACGAACCGCGCGCAGGTCTTGCGGAGGGCCGCGCCATTGTCGCGCCGGAAGTCGGCAATGGTCTTGTGGTCGGGAACCAGCTTGCCGGTCAGCCACATCACCTCGACGATGCGGCCAGCTTCCCGCTCCAGGCGCCGGCTGGACGGGATCCGGTTCAGGTAGCCGTAGATGAACAGCGTGAGCAGAGCGGCTGGGTGATATCCGGGTCGACCCGTGCGGGCCGCAGCCGAGCGGACAAAGCCGAGACCTGAAAGATCCAGTTCGTCGACGAAAAGATCGACCACGCGGACAAGATGATCTTCACCGATCCAATCCTCCAGCCGATCCGGGAAAAGCAGCGTCTGACACCGGTCGATGCCTTCGATGAAACCCGCCATCTCGACCCTCCGCTGACCTGCGGAAGTCTACCATGAAGGGGAGTTTCCACACATCCTCGGCGGAAAGCGGACGCTTCCATGCCGCAATGGCTATCGGCAACCTCCCGATCCTTCAGCGCGAAACTGATCGGTGTCCTCACAGCCCCTTGCTACGGTAGGTTTTGGCGACGCGGTCGATGGCGGTGATGTAGGCTGCCACCCGCAAGTCGGCGACCTCGGGGCGGGAATGCCAGACCTCGCGGATCGACTGGTAGGCGATGCGCATCGTGTCATCCAAGCCCGACCGCACAAGCGCCAACTCGTCCGATCCGGTCAGGAAGTGTTCTTTGAAATCGGCGGTCAGCGACCAGCCTAGCCCCTGATCGGCCGACAACCGTTCCAACTCGTCTACCAGCAGGCGCGAACGCGCCTCTTCCGCGCGGCGCTGCATCCGGCCGAAGCGGATGTGCGACAGGTTCTTGACCCATTCGAAATAGCTGACCGTCACGCCGCCGGCATTGGCGTAAAGGTCGGGGATGATCATGCAGCCCTTCTTGCGCAAGATTTCATCCGCGCCATAGGTGATCGGGCCGTTGGCAGCTTCGAGGATCAGGGGCGCCCTGATGCAATCGGCATTGGTCAGGTTGATGACCCCTTCCATCGCGGCGGGGATCAGGATGTCGCAGTCTTCCTCCAGCACCGCGTTGCCCGTCTCGACGAAAGTCGCTCCGGCAAAGCCATTCAGGCCCCCCGTCACGGCAAGGTGCTGCTTGACGGCCTCCACCTCCAGCCCCGCTTCGCTGACCAGCGCCCCGTCGCTTTCAATGATGGCGGTGATCCTGCAGCCATCCTCTTCGGACAGGAACTTGGCTGCGTGATAGCCCACATTGCCCAGACCCTGCACGATCACGCGCTTGCCCTCGAGCCCGCCCACAAGCCGCGCGGCGGCGACATCCTCGGGGTGGCGGAAGAATTCGCGCAGCGCGTATTGCACGCCCCGCCCCGTCGCCTCCACCCGCCCCTGTATGCCGCCCGCATGGGGCGGCTTGCCGGTGACGCAGGCCTTGGCGTTGATGTCGGTCGTGTTCATCCGCGCGTATTGGTCGGCGATCCACGCCATCTCGCGCTCGCCCGTTCCCATGTCGGGGGCAGGGACGTTCTGCGCCGGATGGATCATGTCGCGCTTGATCAGCTCATAGGCGAAGCGGCGGGTGATCTGTTCCAGTTCATGCTCGTCCCACTGGCGCGGATCGATGCAAAGCCCGCCCTTGGACCCGCCGAAGGGCGTTTCGACCAGCGCGCATTTGTAGGTCATCAGGGCGGCCAGCGCCTCCACCTCGTCCTGATTGACCGACAGGGCATAGCGGATGCCGCCCTTCACCGGTTCCATATGTTCGGAATGGACAGAGCGGTAGCCCGTGAACGTCTCGATCTTGCCGCGCAGGCGCACGCCGAAGCGCACCGTGTAGGTCGAATTGCACACTCGGATCTTCTGCTCCAACCCCGGCGAAAGGTCCATCAGCCGCATCGCGCGGTTGAACATCAGGTCAACGGATTCGCGGAAACTGGGTTCGTTGGCAACCAGCATGTCGGAGCTCTCCACAAAGGTTTAAGGCGGGTCCCCGCATATCGCGGGGACCAAGTTGGCGGCCCCGTCCGTCTTGGAGGAGGGGTTGGGCCACCACATTCAAATCTGATCGGTCAGTTCCGGGACGACGTCGAACAGATCGCCCACAAGTCCGTAGTCTGCGACCTGGAAGATCGGGGCTGCTTCGTCCTTGTTAATGGCGACGATGATCTTGCTGTCCTTCATCCCCGCCAGATGCTGGATCGCACCCGAGATTCCGACCGCGATATACAGCGTCGGAGCCACAACCTTGCCGGTCTGGCCGACCTGCCAGTCGTTCGGGGCATAGCCCGAGTCCACCGCCGCGCGGGACGCGCCGACGGCGGCGCCCAGCTTGTCGGCCAGCTTTTCGATCATGGCGAAGTTTTCCTGGCTTCCGATGCCACGGCCACCCGACACCACGATGCCCGCAGAGGTTAGTTCGGGGCGGTCCGACGCGGCGACCTTGTCTTCGACCCAGCGCGACAACGATCCGTCAGCGGCCACCGAGACGGCCTCGACCGAAGCCGACCCCGTGCTGGAAGCGGCGGTGAAGGAGGCGGTGCGGACCGTCAGCACCTTCTTGCCATCCGAGGATTTCACCGTCTGCACGGCGTTGCCCGCATAGATCGGGCGCTCGAACGTGTCGGCGTCCACAACGGCGGTCACGTCCGAGATCACCATTGTGTCCAGCAGCGCCGCGACGCGGGGCAGGACGTTCTTGGAAAACGCGGTCGCAGCGGCGGCGATGTGGCTGTAGCCACCGGCCAGGCCGATGATCAGCGCGGCGATGGGTTCGGCCATCCCGTGGTCAAAGGCCGCGTCATTCGCTTGCAGCACCTTGGCCGCGCCGTCTAGCTTTGCGGCCTCAAGCGCGGCAGCAGAGGAAGTGCCAGCGACGAGGACATGGACCTCGCCCAGCCCCTTCACGGCAGACAGCGCCTTGGCCACCGCA
>JBOFCO010000221.1:0-9870 GCA_051646105.1 Paracoccaceae bacterium | reverse complement strand
CAGCGGGCGGATTGGCACTGGGTTCAAAGACATGCACATGCAGGCCAAGACGCGATGCCGCCGCGGCCAGCATCCGGCCCAGTTGCCCGCCGCCCAGGATGCCGATGGTCGCCCCGACCGGAAGTACGTCACTCATCGGAAGGCACCTCTGGGATCGAGGCGGAAAGCGCATCGCGCCATGCGTCCAGCCGTTCGGCCAGCGCCGGATCGGAAACGGCAAGGATCGCCGCCGCCATCAGCCCGGCATTGGCCGCGCCGCCAATGGCCATGGTCGCAACCGGATAGCCCTTCGGCATCTGCAGGATCGAATACAGGCTATCCACCCCGGACAGCGCCCTTGTCTGCACCGGAACGCCGATGACCGGAACGCGGGTTTTAGATGCCATCATGCCGGGCAGATGCGCCGCCCCGCCTGCACCGGCGATAATCGCCTTCAACCCGCGCGACGCAGCGGTTTTACCATAGTCCCACAGCCGGTCGGGGGTGCGATGGGCCGATACGATCCGTGTTTCGTACGCGATGCCCAGATCATCCAGAATTTCCGCAGCGGCTTTCATTGTCGGCCAGTCGGACTGGCTGCCCATGATGATGCCGATTTCCACCTTTGTCATGCTCGCGCCCCGAGGCCATCCTTGCAAGAGGGCGCACTATAGCGGCGGCAATTGCAGGGGCAAGCGCATCGGGGGTGGCGTGGATTGCCGCGCCGGATATAACGCAATCTGAAAGCAGGGGGATGATGCGGCTTTTCAATAAGGTCATTGCTTTTGTTGTGCTTGGCGGAAGTCTTGGTCTGCTATTGTCAGGGGAGGTCATGGCACAGGACGCCTGCCATGAGGGGGCGCGGATCGACTATCCCCTGTCTGCCGTGATGGAAACACAGGCTGTGGAACTGTCGGTGGCGGAATATCTGCTGCCTTCTGACACTACTTCCATGCCGCTCTCTGCCAAAGAAGGTGCCGTGCGCCGTCACAAGGCGGTCGTCGACGCCCTTGCCGGAATGGGCGCTGTCGAGGCGGATGCAAGGCTGCTTGCGCTTCTGTCTTATGACAGTGAGGGAAAGTCGGCTGCGGTCAATATGACCGTGCTGTCGCCTTCGGCGCTTATGGATGACTATATCGCCCTGCTTGACCGGCGCGGCCTGCCGGATCACGCAGCGGCATTACGGAAGGCGAAAGCGCTTTTCCCCGTCTGGGGCGACGATCCCGATTTGCGTTACCGGCAATGGAGCGACGGTGCCGGCAACATCGTTTCTGCCAGTATCGACGCAGGCCTGAATGCGGCGAATGCGGCATTTCTGGTTGCAACGCCCGATGTGATGGACGCCGCAGTTGCCCTTGCCGCAACCGATCCCGCCTATCTTGCCCGGCTTGAGACGCTACGTGCCGAAGCGGCCGATGACCAGCGCCTGTCCTACCTGATGCGGCTGATCTGGTCGTGTGTCCAGCGCGAATGGTGGACTCCGTCCGAAGCGGACATTGCACTGGCCGATCTGCCGCGCGTGCAGCGCGACCTGCTTTTGGCTGACTACCTGATGGCAGAGGTGTTCAATGGCGGGGTACACCAGTATTTTACCAACAGCTCCGGCACGCTGGCGCCGGAAACCGCCGATGTTCTGGAAAGAATGGATCTTCACGAACATGGGCGCGCCCTGCGGCAGGCGATGGCGCTGTATGGAGCGGACTATCCGCGCGATACCGACGCCCGTCGTGCAATGATGCAAGACTGGAACGAAGCCAGGGATGAGGCGCTTAACGCGCCGACCGCAATCATGGATGACGGCCAGGTGTTGAATGCGATGATTGCCCATGCCCGCAAGAACGGACTGCTGCCGCTATAGCCGTGTTCAGGCGATGATGTCGGGGGTCAGCTGATCCTCGATCCTCGCGATCTGATCCTTCAGGGCGAGTTTCTGCTTTTTCAGCCGGCGCAGGGCAAGCTGGTCGCCGCGCGCGGTCGATTCCAATGCGTGGATGGCGTCATCGAGATCGCGGTGTTCGCGCCTCAGCACTTCCAGCCGGATGCGCAGCACCTCGTCGCGGTCAAGTTCCATCGGAGCGTTCATGGCAAAAGGCTTTTCACTCCCTTCCCGCCGTCGATTCCCTGCCGCAGCGGTATTGTGTGACCCTAGCGTGGCCAAACCGCTTTGGCAAAGCCCGGTATTCATGCGACGGTCCTAAATTCCTGCAATGGCTGTGCGAGGTTGGCCCTTGCGGCGCCGCAATTGCCCCCCATATCCTTTGCATGGGCTGCCGAAACGGGGCCCTCAACCGCAATGTCGCTTTCACAGGGCTTGCCCATGACGAAACTCAGCTTTGGCGCGCATCCCTTTCTGCTTGGCTTCGACCAACTGGAAAGGCTGGTCGAACGTACGGCGAAAACCGCCGCAGAAGGGTATCCCCCCTTCAACATCGAACAATCGTCCGAAAACACGTTCCGGATCACCTTGGCCGTCGCGGGCTTTCGGGATGACGACCTGACCATCACGACCGAGGATCGCCAGCTTGTAATCCGTGGCCGTCAGTCCGACGACACCGACGGTCGGGTTTTTCTTCACCGTGGCATCGCTGCCCGCGCGTTCCAGCGCAGTTTCGTACTGGCCGACGGGGTAGAGGTCGCGGGTGCGGCCATGGAAAACGGCCTGCTGCATATCGATCTGAAACGGGCGGTGCCCGAGCCGGTGGTGCAGACCATCGCAATCCGGAAAGCAAAGGCCAAGGAATAGGAGAGTGCGACCATGGATGCAAAATATGATTTCGGCCCGGAACTGGGCGAAAAGATCGTCTATGTCCGCTCGGTTGACGTGGCCGATCTTGACCCGGAACTGCGTGCCCAGGCTGAGGGGCTGAATACCCTTTATGCCGTGCATGATGCCGATGGCGCGCGACTGGCGCTTGTGCGTGACCGGCGGCTTGCCTTCCTGCTGGCGCGGCAGAACGACATGGCACCCGTCAGCGTGCACTGACCCACAGGTCGACTGGCGGTCGTATGACCGCCCCCATTCCCGGCCTTATCCAAATTGTGCCGCGCAATCGCCTGCCGCGACGGAATCCTGTTGCCCATCCGTTTGATGCCTGCGTGATAATGCAGACAGGTGCGCAACTGCGCCGTGAAACGGGGGTAAATGTGATGACGGAGCGTACGGGATATTCGGGCCTGCAGATCGGGCTGCACTGGCTGGTGGCCTTGCTGATCCTTGGCAACTGGTTTCTGGGTGATATGGCCAGTCAGGCGCTGCGTGCCGGGCAGACCGGCTATGAAGGTGCATCCGGCAACCTGCATGTCTGGATCGGGATCGCCGTTCTTCTGTTGGTCCTTTTGCGGCTTGCTGTGCGGCTTGTGCGCGGGGCACCCCCGGCACCGGGACAACCGGGCTCATTGGCGGTCCGGGCTGCGCATTGGGGACACCTGGCGCTTTACGCGCTGATGATTGCCGTGCCGTTTGGCGGGGCGCTGGTCTGGTATCAGGGGATGAAGACCATGGCGGAATTCCATGAAATTGCCGGAACGGTCCTGTTCGCCCTTGCGCTTGGTCATGCTGTGGTCGCGCTGTTCCACCATTATGTGCTGAAGGACGGACTGCTGACACGGATGATGCGGCCGGAATAGGCAGCGTTCGCAAGGACGGTCAGAAACGGCACCAAATGCAAGACGCCGCCCCGGTCATCCCGGAACGGCGTCTTTTTTGGTAGAGCGCCGGATCAGGCTTTGATCAGGCCCATCGATTCCAGCTTCAGAACCACCTGATGCGCGCAGGCATCGACATCGGTGCCTTCGGTATCGATCACCAGCTCGGCCTTTTCGGGAACCTCGTAGGGATCGGAAATCCCGGTGAATTCCTTGATCTTGCCTTCGCGGGCCAGCTTGTACAGACCCTTGCGGTCGCGGCGTTCGCATTCGTCGACCGACGTGGCGACATGCACCTCGATAAAGGCGCCGTAGGCCTCGATCATCTCGCGCACGGCGCGGCGGGTGGCGGTGTAGGGTGCGATCGGGGCGCAGATCGCGATCCCGGCGTTCTTGGTGATTTCCGACGCGACATAGCCGATACGCTTGATGTTGATGTCGCGGTGTTCCTTGGAGAAGCCAAGTTCAGACGACAGGTGTTTGCGCACGACATCGCCGTCAAGCAGCGTGACGGGACGGCCGCCCATTTCCATCAGCTTGACCATCAGCGCGTTGGCGATGGTCGACTTGCCGGAACCGGAAAGGCCGGTGAAGAACACGGTGAAACCCTGCTTGTCACGCGGCGGGGAAGTGCGACGAAGCTGCGTGACCACTTCCGGGAAAGAGAACCATTCCGGAATGTCCAGCCCTTCGCGCAGGCGGCGACGCAGTTCGGTGCCGGAAATATCCAGAACCGTGCAGCCTTCCGGTACTTCGTTCGCCGGGAAATACTGCGCCTTTTCCTGCACATAGACCATGTGCTTGAAGTCGACCATGGTCACGCCGATTTCGGCTTCGTGTTCCTTGAACAGATCCTGCGCGTCATAGGGGCCGTAGAAATCCTTGCCCTGGCTGTTCTTGCCGGGCCCGGCATGATCGCGGCCGACGATGAAATGCGTCACGCCGTGGTTGCGGCGGATCAGCCCGTGCCAGACGGCTTCGCGCGGGCCGGCCATGCGCATGGCAAGGTTCAGCAGCGACATGTGGGTCGTGGATGCCGGATATTTGTCCAGCACCGCCTCATAGCAGCGGACGCGGGTGAAGTGATCCACGTCTCCGGGTTTCGTCATGCCGACAACCGGGTGGATCAGCAGGTTGGCCTGCGCTTCCTTGGCGGCGCGGAACGTCAGTTCCTGGTGCGCGCGGTGCAGCGGGTTGCGGGTCTGGAAGGCGACAACCTTGGCCCAGCCCAGTTTGCGGAAATAGGCGCGCAGTTCGTTCGGCGTGTCGCGGCGGGCGCGGAAATCGTAATGCACCGGCTGCTGGATGCCGGTGATCGGGCCACCCAGATAGACCTTGCCTGCGACATTGTGCAGGTAGTTGACGGCCGGATGTGCCAGATCGTCGGCACCGAAGACCTTTTCGGCTTCGCGCTGCTTGTTCGGCACCCATTTGTCGGTGACGGACATGATGGCAAGGATCACGCCCTCGGCATCGCGGAGCGCGATGTCCTGGCCCACCTCGATCTTGTCGGCGAAGTCCTCTTTCACGTCCAGCGTGATCGGCATCGGCCATAGCGTGCCGTCGGCCATACGCATGTTTTCAACCACGCCGTCGTAGTCTTTTTCGGACAGGAAGCCCTTGAGCGGGTTGAAGCCGCCGTTCATCAGCAATTCCAGATCGCAGACCTGACGTGCGGTCAGATCCCAGGATTGCAGGTTGCCCGCCTCAACCTTGAGTTTCTGGGCGGAATCGTAAGAGACGTAAAGTTCCGGGATCGGAACCATGTTCGGCATCGACATTGTCACAGGGCCTCGGTTTGGAAGGGGGGAGGTGCCGAAGGGCACCCTTCGCGGCGGGCTTTAGACAGGCTTTGTGGCAGAATTCAAGCAAAAGCAGGATATTTTCCCCGAAATGGGGTGAAAATGCCGCATTGCAGCATGAGTGTGGAAGATTGTTCCACAATGGGTGGCAGGATTGTTACAACTCGCCTGTCCCACGAAGCGCGACATCAATGCCCGGCCAGAAACTTCTCTGCGTCCAGCGCGGCCATACAACCCATGCCCGCACTGGTCACAGCCTGCCTGTAAATGTGGTCGGTCAGGTCGCCAGCAGCGAAGACACCGGGGACCGACGTGCGGGTCGATCCGGGCTCTACCTTCACATAGCCTCCGTTGTGCAGCTCAAGCTGATCCTTGACCAGTTCGGATGCCGGGGCATGACCGATGGCAACGAAGAAGCCGGTGCAGGGGACATCGGTGGTTTCCCCCGTCTGCACATTGCGGGCGCGCACGGCTGTCACCCCCAGCGGGGTCTCAGTCCCCAGAACCTCGATCACCTCGTGATTCCACATCACGGAAATTTTCGGGTGTTTGAACAGCCGGTCCTGCATGATCTTTTCGGCGCGCAAGGAATCGCGGCGGTGGATCAGGGTGACCTTCGCGGCAAAGTTGGTCAGGAACAGTGCTTCCTCGACCGCCGTATTGCCGCCGCCGATCACCACCACTTCCGCCCCACGATAGAAGAAGCCGTCGCAGGTCGCGCAGGCCGAAACGCCGAATCCCTTGAATTTCTCCTCTGACGGCAGGCCAAGCCATTTCGCCTGCGCGCCGGTCGCAAGGATCACCGCATCGGCGGTATATGTTGTGCCGCCGTCGCCTTTCGCGGTGAAAGGCCGTTTCGACAGGTCGAGCGACGAGATGTAGTCAGAGATAACCTCTGCCCCCATCTCGCGCGCATGTTCTTCCATCCGCACCATCAGGTCGGGCCCCTGCACGGTCTTGTCGCCCGGCCAGTTTTCCACCTCTGTCGTGATGGTCAGTTGCCCCCCCGGCTGGATACCCTGGACAAGAATCGGGTTCAGCATGGCGCGGGCGGCATAGACAGCGGCGGTATAGCCCGCCGGGCCAGAGCCAATGATCAGAAGTCTGGTATGCTTGGCGTCAGCCATCTTGCCCCCCGGCGCACGGTTTCCGGCCCCCGATATAGGCGGTCGCCGCGCGGGCTGGAAGGGCCCCTGCGCAGGCAGCGGTTCAACTGCTTGGCATTAATTTCGCATTTGTGAAATATTATTGCGCAGAGGGGCCATGCGTCGTAAAGGAATGCAAAGCGACAATATAATGACCGGGGGTCTGACGATGCTGGGATCAAAACTTGATCCGATCGACCGAAAGATTCTGGCCGAGCTTCAGGCCGACGGTCGGATGACCAACGTGGAACTGGCCAGCCGCGTCGGTATATCCGCGCCACCCTGCCTGCGGCGGGTGCGCACGCTGGAGGAAGCGGGTTATATCCGCGGCTACCATGCCGACATCGATCCCCGTGAAATGGGGTTCGAGGTACAGGTTTTCGCGATGGTCCGGCTGCACAGTCAGGCCGAGGCCGACCTTTCCGCCTTTGAGCAGCGCTGCCGGGACTGGTCGCTTGTGCGTGAATGCCACATGCTGAACGGAGAGATCGACTTTATCCTGAAATGCGTGGCGCCGGATCTGTCCACCTTCCAGCGATTCCTGACCGAGGAACTGACAGCCGCCGCAAATGTCGCATCGGTCAAGACCAGCCTTGTCATCCGCTGCGCCAAGGATCAGCCGGGTGTACCCTTCGATGTGCTTGAGGCGCGGCTGAACCGCGCCCCCTGATGTCGTCGTTCGGGATGTTTTATCCCAGCAGGCTTTCCGCCTCGCTCCGCGTCAGGCGGGGCAGGGCCATCAGGCCAAATCCGCGTTCCCGGTCGATGTTCGGGAACAGCGCCATGAACAGTGTCAGCAGTTCCGGCTCGATCATTGTGTCCAGCCCGGTGCCGGGGTGAAAGCTTTCAACTTCTACCCCGTTGGCACGCAGAACACGGTGACCGCCCGCGCACATCAGGTGATAGACGCTGACCGGCATCAGCGGTGATAGCGCGACGATCCCCGATCCGTCAGCAAGGCTGCGCGCCGGGACGAGTGCGCGGTCGTTTCCGACCAGTTCACGGCAGCGCGCATCGCGGTGCAGAATCCTTGCGCCGGGACCAAGGATCAGGTCGGGCATCGGTCGGCCCATACCCAGAGCATCCGAAGTAAATCTTGTCAGCCCGGCCCCTTCGTGGGCTGGCGGTTCCTTCGGCGGATAAAGTGTCATCGAGCCGATCCAGGAAATCGTGTCAGAGCGGCCGTTTTCATCCAGCGCCATCATGCCGGGTTCCAGATCCTCGATCGCGGGGTTGCCTTCGGGGGTGGCAATCAGCGTGCCGCGGGCAAAGGCGGAAAAGGCGGTTTCGAAAAAGGGGATCGCGGGAGCGATGCGTTCAATCCGGATATCCGCACCCGAGGCAGCGATGCAGGCGATTTCGTAGCGCCGCATCAGCGGCGTCGCGCGCTGGATCGGTGCAGGCTTGGCGTCGTCGGCGCGGCGCGGGGGCAGCGGGGCACGGCGCGTCGGAAGGGAACCAAGCCCGGCGCGGTTGGAATAGTTCATTCTTCGGCCTTTCGGGAAATCCTGTGCACCCAGGCGCACGAGGGTCGATCGTTAAATGGCCAGAAGGCCGGATGTCTGTCTGTCAGGCCGCGACGCTGTGTCCGGCCCGCAGCAGCGGACGGGAGGCAAAGCCAAGTTGCGGCGCGGGACGATGGCCAAGCTTGGCCCGTGCTGCTTCGGCTCCCGAAAGGGCATTGGCGGGGCACCAGGTCTTGATCCAGCGGTTCTGCGTTTTCATCGGGCTTCTCCACAATCGCGGGCGGCGGTCACCGCTTCGTTGAACCCTTTATCGCGGCGCAATGCGGCGGGGCCGTGGCACAAGGATGAATCTTGCGGGGCATCTTTTCATCGACCTGCCAGTCAAGGCCGCATTGCCGCCGGGGACCTGCCCCGAAAAATCCGATTCCCAAAGAAAAGCGTGGTGAATGTCAGCGTTCTGACCGGGATTGTTTCGTGATTGGTGAGTCTGGACCATTCGCGGCCGAGGCAGGGGTTGCGATCGCTAAAGCCGGATCACGGAAATGAGTCGCCCGTAATCCGCTTCGGCCTGATGAACAGAGCGCCGATAGGAAAAATACCGGTCCGGATCGGAATAGGTGCAGTGTCGCAGCCATTCGGCATGGCCCACGCCAGCAGAGCGCAGCCGGTGCAGACCAAAGGCGGGCAGGTCGAACAGCGCACGGTCGCCGTTACCGCCGGAAAAAAACCGGCCATAGTCCGGATTCTCATCGGTAAACCGGTTGACGAATTCGGGGCCGACCTCATAGGCGGGCTGGCTGATGCAGGGACCGATCACGGCGGTGATCGTCGAACGCCGCGCACCTAGACGCTCCATCGCCTCTATTGTTGCTTCCAGCACACCGTCAAGCGCGCCGCGCCACCCGGCATGGGCCGCGCCGATGACCCCGGCCTGCGCATCGGCGAAAAGCACCGGCTGGCAGTCCGCCGTCAGCACTGCCAGGGCGACGCCCGGGCGGCGTGTCACCATGGCATCGGCCGTGACGCGACCCTCTGGCGGGGCATCCAGCGTGACCACATCCGCGGAATGCACCTGATGCACCGTGGCCATGGCGGAAGCGGGTACGCCCATGGCATCGGCGACTCTCTCTCGATTGATCGCCACGACCTCCGCCTGATCGGTCGAGCCGTATCCACAGTTCAGTCCCCGGAACACACCCGAAGACGCACCGCCCTTGCGGGTGAAAAAGCCGTGGCGCACGGGCGACAGAGCGGGGGCGATGTGAATTTCAAGTGTCATGCGGGAAGCCGGGCGGGGGAGGGTCGCCGGGACGGCAGAGCCCCAGCACTTTGAACAACGAACCCATTTCGGACGGGTCGGTCAAGCGGCGATATGCAGACAGGTGATTTTCCAGCCGGGCACCGCTCAGCCGTGAAGCAAGCCGTTCGGCCCTTGTTCCCATTCCGAGCGCCATAAGAAACGCCCCCTGCTCGGCATAGCTGTGACACAGCGGAGCGGCTGCATCGGCCAGCGCTTCGAAGTCGACATGCGCGGTCAGGTCGGCCAGCCCCGGTTCGGCCAGCGGATCGGCAAAGGCATGGCCGCGCATGGCTTGAAGCGTATCCCCGCGTGACCGCCATCCGCCATAGTCGACCAACAAGGCGAGCCCGCCATGCCGATCCAGGCGGCCCGCCAGCTCTTTTGCATACAATACTGCGAGCGGGCAGATTTCGATGAATGTGCCGGGCGGATCGCCGCCGAAGCGTCCATCCGGATCGGCATATGGCAGCGGGTCCGACAGGCCGAAGGCCATCTTGCCGTCTTTCAGGCCGACGACCCGTTCCCGCCAGCCG